>NZ_JBEOOU010000018.1:0-73610 GCF_040309405.1 Psychrobacter sp. W2-37-MNA-CIBAN-0211 | reverse complement strand
GGGTAGACTGGTTTAACAAGAAGCGTTTGCATAGCACGATTGGTTATGTGTCACCTTTTGAGTTTGAAAAGCGGTATTATGATAATTTAATCCTGTCAGGTATTGCTGCCTGACTCAAGTAAATCACTCTCCGATATACTCGGGGCGGTTCAGTTCGATGAGTTCCGCTTTTTCACTTTCCACTTGTTCATTCTTTTTTGTGAGTGCTTTTATCTCATTTCGGTGTTGCTTGTAAGTGTTTCTAGCAGTAAGTAATCTAGCGTTAAGGTCGTTATTTTCAGACTGTACTTTTTCTAGCTTTGCGAGTAATTCACTATCATTCTGTGCTGGTGTATCATTTTGGCTGGTATTGGCAAGTGAGGCTAAATAGCCGTCCAGTTCTCGCTTTGAAAACCCGATTTCTTCAGACTCAATATGTGTTAGCTTGAATTTTTCAGCCTCATCAAGTCCTTGCGGCTTATCGTAAAACAAAAATACATCGTCATAATCTACATATTCGGCGGTTTTCTTTTCAAGAATGCTGTAAATCATAACCCCATCGTTTGGTAACTTCATATAGTCGTCTCTAGCTCATTAATCAAAGTACTCACATTCACACCCCTACACCCTTTAATTAAAATAGGTGCAAGGCAGTGACAGCATAAGGGTGTGTAAATAGCTGTCGTTCGGGTAATTAGTCCTAGCCTTGCATAGTTGGTGCTAAGCCTTAGCCTAGCTTTTGTTTTTGTTCTTTGAAGTCTGCACGGATTACGTTGTCTAGTTTGCCAGCATAAGCATCATCAATGAAGTTTGCCCATTCGTTCATCATATTAATTCTGTATGGTAGGTGTTGCGCTCCGTTATAGGCTGCGCTTATCTTGTTTTCTCTATCATGTGCCAGCTGTAGCTCTATCGCTTCGTGCATAAACTCTTTTTCATGCAGTGTGGTACTAGCAAGCCCACGGAAACCATACCCTGTCATCTTGCCTTTATAACCCATATTCCATAGGGCGTTAATAAATGCACTTTGACTGTATGGTTTGCGAGTTGAGGTATTAAAGAAAACGTACTGATCCGAAAAACCTAGCTCTTTGATCTGTTCCAGTATCGCCATTGCTTGCGGTGCTAGTGGCACAATGTGCAAGCGCCTAGCTTTCATCTTTTCAGCTGGGACAGTCCATAAGCCACGATTAAAATCTATGTCCTGCCATTCCATAAATCTAATCTCATTGGTACGCACAAACGTATAGCATAAAAACCATAAGCCTAGCTTCACCAGTACATCACCTTGATAAGCATTGATGTCTGTTAGTAGCTTTGGCAGTTGCTGGCTAGTAATGCGGTGGTGGTTGGTCGTTTTGTGTGGTTTGATTGCTTCGGCTAGGTCGGTGGCTGGGTTATGTGTGGCTAGCCCATTGCGTATGGCGTATTTGAATATCTGCCCTACTTCTCTAATGGTACGCCTTGCCATTTCATTAGCGCCACGGCTTTCTACTGCTTTGCCAATGGCTAATATATCAGGCGCGGTTATATCGTTGATGTTCTTTTGACCAATAGAGGGCTTAACATCGCGCATATAGGCGGAATAGTTACGGGAAAAGGTGCTTTCTGCTAGGTAGGTTTTGCGTTCTGCATACCATGATTGGGCTATGTTATCGAAAACATTTAAACCGTCTTGGCTGGCTTGCTGCTCTTTCTTATGGTCTTTGGGGTTCACACCATCAGCTATTAAGCGTTTGATCTCAATATTGCGCTGGCGTGCGTTCTGCAAACTCATAACTGGATAAGTGCCAATAGTGAGGGTTTGCTGTTTGCCTTGCCAGCGGTATGCGCTGATCCATGACTTAACGCCCGTGTAACGCACCCATAATTGCAGCCCGTTACCATCGCTATGCTTGTCAGGTCGCTTTGTATCAATCGAGGTGCTACTGGGCTGTAGCTTGTTGATAACGGTATGAGTTAAGGGCATTGGGCTATCCTTTGTTGGTATTGAGAGTATGTATAAACTCTAATACCAACAATAATACCAACATTCTATATGGTTCGCCATACCCCTATATAACACTCAATACCTGAAAAACGCCCAAAATAAAGGGCTAACAGTCTATGACGGTCAGCCCTTTATCGTTGTTTGGTGGAGATGGCGGGAGTTGAACCCGCGTCCGCCAGCATTACGCTCATGAATCTACATGTTTAGTTTCTGTCTTTGATTTTAGTCTGCACCGATCCGACAGTCAGGATGGATTAGCCGATTCTCTACTTTTGAACCCAAGCGATTGAGACAATCCCTTGTGGCGAGCCTACATGCGGACGCTTCAACTTAGTTGACCAACTGTAGGTGATCAGCAACTTAGTAAGCAGGGTCTAAACCAAGTAAACTGGGTTTATGCTGCTAGAGCGTAATTTTCGTCGTTTGCGACTATAACAATATATGTTGGATTAACGAGAGGACATATACTCTCGACATGCATCATTGAGTTTCATCACCAGCGTCGAAGCCAGAACATCCCCAATAAGGTCGAGTATTATATAGGAATTAAGTGCCAACTTTCAACCTATAAAATACCCTCATTACATTACGTTACAGCTCAATTCTTTAAGCCAATACTTTATTTAACCATTTACCAATATTTTGAATTTGTGGCATACATACCTGATGTGCCATTGGATAGGTATTATAAGACACATTATAATCTTTTGCTGATAAAAGCTGCTGCGCTTGCTCGCCTAAGATCACAGGAACGACTGGGTCGTGAGTACCATGCTCAATCAATATTGGCATGTCTTTATTAGCAGCACTATAACTAATGTTGTCATTGGTTGCTAAGTACGTAGAAAGCGTCATTAAGCCAGCCAAGCGCTTCGGATAGCCGAGTGCCACATGATAAGCCACTGCCCCGCCCTGCGAAAATCCTGCAATCACAATATGCTCAGGAGCAACACCGCGTTCCATCTCGCGACTGATCAAATCATTGATCTGTTGGGCAGACTCTTCAATTTGAGCCACATCGATTTTACGCTCAAGGCTCATCTCTAAAATATCGTACCAAGCAGGCATCACCATGCCGCCATTCACGGTCACTGGGCGCTTAGGTGCATGTGGAAAGATAAAGCGTACTGCCATATCATTAGCCAATCCTAACTGCGGTACTACTGGCTCAAAATCATGGCCGCTGGCACCCAAGCCATGCAACCAAATGACAGCGCGATCTATCTTTTTTTGAGAAGGGTTATGTTCAACAGTAACAGCGTCTAAATAGTCAGTCATGACTGATCCTTAATACAGTTTTGAGAATTGGGAGTGAAATATTTTTGTAACAATCACTCGCCTGTCATTATCTTTTAAAAATTATCAGGTAACGTAAGGGATGGATAAATGACAGCAATATTGTACTTATTATTTTTCACTTTTTGTAGGGACAGTTTACATGACAATATTAGATAATTCAGTGGCGACGCTCAATCAACTCAAAAAAACGCCATTTAAAACCGTTAAGACGGTCAGTATAGCCATAGCACTAGGGGCCACTTGCACCCTATCAATGGCCGCAGACGATATACGCAATACCACATTGACTCAAACATCCAGTCAAACTATCAAGCCATCACTAAAACAATTACCAAAAAGCTTGCCTGCTAAGCCTCTCGCCTATACCTACGGTGTTCGTCCATTTTATTTGATCAATGATATGGATGAGAGCCCATTAAAAGAAGATCTGTTGGCTTGTAAAGCACAATTACCTAGCAAAACGAACTTTTCCATTGCCCATCGAGGTGCGCCATTACAACTGCCAGAACACACTTATGATAGCTATGTTGCTTCAGCGCAAATGGGCGCAGGTATCTTGGAATGTGACGTGGCTTTTACCAATGACGGCGAGCTGGTCTGCCGCCATGCGCAAGACGATCTGCATACCACTACTAATATTCTTACTACCCCGCTGGCCAAACAGTGCACCATGCCGCCAATTATCGACGCCAACGGTGTGCTGACCAATGCCGACAGTATTGAATGCCGCACCTCAGACATTAGCGCAAATGAGTTCAAGACCCTCACAGGGAAAATGGATGCCGCGAATAAAAAAGCGACCAGTATCGATGAATATATGAATGCGACTGCGCCTTGGCGAACAGACTTGTACTCGCAAAATGGCAAAGTATTGACTTTGAAAGAGCATATCGCGTTGGCACGCCAACTGGGTATGAAACACACGCCTGAGCTAAAAGCACCCGCCGTGACCATGCCGTTCAATGGCTATCGTTTAGACGATTACCGCCAACAGCTCATAGAGACTTATAAGGCAGCGGGTGTGCCTGCAAATGATGTATTTGCGCAGTCATTCAATATAGAAGACCTTGATTACTGGATAAAAAATGAGCCAGCTTATGGTGCCAATGCCGTTTATCTCATTGATGACAGTAATGAAACCGCTAAAAACAAGACGTTTGATAAAGATGATGCGACGACATGGAAGCACTCCTTGGCTGATATCAAAGCTCGTGGCATTAACATCATTGCGCCAGCACTTTGGTTATTAGTCACAACGGATGGCAATGGAAAAATGATACCTTCAGCCTATGCAAAACAAGCAAAAGCCAATGACCTAAAAATCATTACGTGGTCAATAGAGCGTTCAGGTCCACTGGCAAATGGCGGTGACTGGTATTATAGTGGTCTTGGCGAGGCTATCAATAATGATGGTGATATGATGAATTATATCGATGTGTTGGCACAAGACGTCGGTGTCCAAGGCATCTTTTCAGATTGGCCCGCTACAGTGAGTTATTATGCCAACTGCAAAGGCTTAAAATAGGTTAATCCGACTCCTTTTTCTTATCTAAGCGTCTAATATTAAGACATGTCCCAATACCAGCTTAATTATTGTTAAGCTGGTTTTTTATTTTCCATTGGTTGTATCAGCATCATTGGATAATAGACCATTTGCTTAGGGCGTGTCCTCAATCTGAACAAAACCTTTTAAATGGGTTAAAAAAGGCTATATTCTCGCCACTTTTCGAAAATTTATAGACAATATGTTCATATTCTCTGCAAAATTTCCATCGATTGGCAAAAATCTATCTCTTTTTACTTCCATTTTCAAAATGAGGACATGCCCTAATACCCTGCTTTTCCATCAAGTTTTCACACTGTTTGGATAGTGGTAGCAAGAGCAGGCTGCTGTTTTGTGCTACGATAATTTACTAAAATTATAAAACGATATAGAAACTATGACCCATATTTTACTGGTGGAAGATGACCCTGCTATTGCGATGTCACTCAAAGTTACTTGCAAACGTGAAGGCTGGAAAATCACTTGGCTAGACAATGCGAGCAGCGTGTTACCAATGCTTCATAGCCTTGAGGCGCAAGATCTATCGGCGATTATTTTGGATGTTGGCTTGCCAGATGGTGATGGTCTCAGCCTCTGCCAACAAATACGACACACCCCTGATATCGATGGCTTAAAAGACATCCCTATCGTATTTTTGACGGCTCGTAGCGACGAGGTTGATAGGATTTTGGGTTTAGAGATGGGCGGTGATGATTATTGTGCCAAACCTTTTAGCCCGCGCGAGTTGGTTGCCCGTCTAAAAGCCATTTGGCGACGTGAGCAATTACTGTCTAAGCAATCTGCTACTCATACCACAGCCACCGATAATACAACTAACCGTGCTTCTTCGAATAGTATGTCAGGGCAAGCATTGACGTTTGAATGTCAATCTGGCGTTTGGCATTACCAACCGCTCAATTATTCCTTGATGTGGCAAGAGCAAAAGCTGGAGCTCAGCAATACCGAACGCAAAATTTTGCTGACATTATTACAAGCACCCAATCAAGTCTTTAGCCGTGAGCAATTACTCAGCGCTGTGAGCGACTACCCTGATCATCGCTTGGCCAGAACCATAGACAGTCATATTAAGTCCATTCGTAAGCAGCTGGCCACTGTCGACGCGAGCATTGAGGTCATTCATACTCATCGTGGATTGGGTTACGCATTATGTCCCGCTTAGTCATAACTAACTAGGGCGTGTTGAACATTCACAAATAGGCACTGCTGATCGCTAAAACTGCTCCAAACAAGGCGTAAAACGACGGTAATGCTAGTGCCTTAACTAGGTTTACAACGCAGTATGGGGAAGTTTTAGCATTAGCTCTAATATCAACAGAGGGAGACAGAACTATTTTTTGCCACTTCATTGTTAAAAATAGACGCTTAGAATAACTAAACTTACTGTTTTTAACGTCGAACTGTCTAAAAAATAGTTTCTGTCAGTGCCATGGTTGAATGTTCAACACGCCCTATAGTCAGGTCAATATAAAAAAGGGACAGCGTGACTGGTATAAATTTTTCGTAGCCTCTGTCTGCGTAAGCACAGCAAGCAAGAAAAATTTGTGCCAGTCACGCATCATAATGTCGTGTACCCATTTTATTTAGTATCAACTATATAGCCATATTTTGATTGAAACCGACCTTCTATAACGTCAAATAGCATACCTAAAAATATGAATCATAAAACCAGTGATAGCGCTAATAGCCGCCTTAATACTCATATTAATAACAAAGCTGACAATAGCATTGATGCCAGCCAAAGCAATTGGTATGCAAAACTGCATCCCATTGGCACCGCGCAGCAAACCACTAAACCAAAACGACTGCTGAATTTGAGTATTTTTTTTAGGATTTGGCTTGCGTTGGCGTTGGTATTGATTATCTGCGGTGTGGTCGCATTTACTCAGCTGTTTGGTTATGTCAAACCGACGGCGCAGCAAGTCATCGAAGACACGTTATTAGATACCAGCAAATTGCTGGCGGCAAGTTTACAGATGCCACTGTCTTCAGGGCAGCTATACGATGATGCTTATCAAAGAAGACTTGATGCGGCATTTATTGGCATGCCAGTAATTGGAAAAAATCAAGAACCAGAGTATAAAAACAAAAATTATAGCAGCTTTCGGATATACGTAACGGATGCTAAAGGCGTCGTCATATACGATTCTCTGCCTGAACCCGACAATGAGGAAGGACGAGATTATAGTCGCTGGAACGATGTTTATTTAACGTTAAAAGGTGAATATGGTGCTAGAAGTACGACACGAGACCATAGTCAGCGCGATGGTACGGTCATGTATGTGGCGCAGCCAATAAAAAATAACGCTGGCAACCTGATTGGTATCGTCAGCGTCGGCAAGCCTGTCGCGAGCGTGTTGCCTTATTTGGACAATACGCGCAATCGCATGCTTATCACAGCACTGCTCATGAGTATTGCTGCCCTTATGTTAGCAGGACTGGTCGCATGGTGGCTTAAGCAAAGCATCACCTTGGTTACCCAATATACCAGTGCGCTGGCAGAGGATACCAAAAAGCCCTATTTTTACTTAGGTCATGAGCTTAACAGCCTAACAAATACCATTGAATCTATGAAGCATCGGTTGGAAAATCGTGCCTATGTCACCGACTATGTCCATACCCTCACCCATGAGCTCAAAAGCCCCTTAACCGCTATCCGTGCCAGCAGTGAGTTGTTAGAAGACGACGGGCTTGATGAGGAAGACCGACAGATGCTCATTCAATCCATTGGTGAACAAAGTATCAAAATGCAGCAATTAATTGACCGTTTGCTATTACTTGCCAAGGTTGAACAACCGACCTTTAAACTGAATCAACAACTTACTCCCTTATTACCGTTGATTCAGAGCCTTGCAAAAGACAATAGTGCTAAATTGCAACAGCAGCACCTAGCACCTATCGACATCTATCTTGATGATAAACGGGTTACTGAAGCAGTGACTTTATCACCAGATATCTTGGCAAATACCAGCGTTTTCGCTGACCAGTTTTGGTTGGTACAGGTGCTGCAAAACGTATTGGATAACGCCATCCACTTTGCCGATAGTACAGTCGCTATTTATCTGCACAGCACCGCGCAAAACAATTCTGCGCGAACCGTAACTATCGATATATTTAATAATGGTAAATTATTACCTGATTACGCCGTTGGTAAAGTATTCGACCGTTATTTCAGTTTATCGCACCAGAGTCAATCTACTGATACTACATCAGAGCCTCTATCAATATTTTCAACAGAGAAAAGTTCAACTGCCGATACTGAGCAAACACAGCCTAGCATGTCTGGCAATACGCCAAAAAAAGGGACGGGACTTGGCTTAACCTTGGTCAAGCAAGTTATTGAGCATCATGGCGGTCAGGTTACTATTAAGAATATTAAAGCAAATAGTGATGACAGTAGTAGCAATATCAATGAAAGCAATGAAAGCAATGAAAGCAATGAAAGCAATGAAAGCAATGCTGCTATTACGCAGTATTCAGGCGTGATGGTCAGTATTACCTTGCCTTTGGCTAAAGAATAAATGTTTGGCTAAAATAGACGCGCTCACTTTCTATACTCAAAAAAAATGATTAATAACGACAATTCATTAAATTTCCATCGTTCCTACACAGGTTTTCTATCTGCTTGTTTTACGATAACGTCATTCAAATTCGTTATCAAAACTAAGGATAGAAATGCTATGAAAAAACCTACTAACCAAAACCAAGTGATAAAAAATTGCTTAGGCTACAATCGTCAGCATTGCGCACAGACTTTATCGAACCAAGGCATCGATAGTATCGCATTCGGCCATTGGTTGGCCATTCCCAGTCAACAACTGCTATTAGTATTTCGCCATCAGCAGTGTGTGGCGGTTGATGATTATCAAGTAGCTGCTTAGAACTATTATTAAGGCTACGAAAAACTCATCCCAGTCGCACTGTATCTGTTTCAAAGTGAATTCACTACATTATTAGTTTGCTGATCGCGCCCTACCTGTTGAATCACTCATTTTTAATCTTCCACAAAAAAACCCTTGATTATTTCTAATAAAATTATCAGAAACAATCAAGGGCTTAAATCTCTAGGGTATAATTCGAAAAACCACCCTAAGTAATCGACTCTACTGGCTGCATCACATCTGCGTTTTGACCGCGATGACGCAGATAGTGATCTAATAAAACAATGGCTAGCATGGCTTCTGCAATGGGCGTGGCACGTACCCCAACGCAAGGGTCATGACGCCCTTTGGTGAGCATATCAACCGACTCTCCTTGCGTATTGATACTCTTGCCAGCCGTCGTAATACTAGAGGTTGGCTTAAGTGCAATACTGACACAGATATCTTGTCCTGATGAGATACCACCTAAGATGCCACCCGCATGATTGGCAGTAAAGCCATCTGGCGTCAGCTCATCACGAGAGCTATGACCAAACTGCCCTGCGACTGCCATACCATCACCGACCTCAACGCCTTTGACGGCGTTGATACTCATCATGGCATGAGCAATATCTGCATCGAGACGATCAAATACTGGCTCACCCAGTCCAACGGGTACACCGCTAGCGATAATCTCTAAGCGTGCGCCACAGCTAGTACCTTCGCGGCGCAGTTTATCTATCAAAGTCTCAAAGCGACTGACAGCATCGGCATCGGCGCAAAAGAACGGGTTACTATTTACAAAATCCCAATCGATTTGGCTTGGGTCCAGTACATTGCTGTACTCATTGCCAATTTGCGTGACATGACCACGGACTTGCACACCCAAGCGTTCTTGTAGATATTTCTTAGCGATAGCACCTGCCGCCACACGCATCGCAGTCTCACGCGCTGAGGAGCGCCCGCCACCACGATAATCACGAAAACCATACTTCATACTATAAGTATAATCAGCGTGACCGGGACGGAAGGTATCTTTAATCTCGCTATAGTCTTTGGATTTTTGATTGGTATTACGAATCAACAGGCCAATAGACGTGCCGGTTGTCTTACCCTCAAACACACCAGAGATAATCTCAACTTCGTCAGACTCGCGGCGCTGGGTCGAGTATTTAGACGTACCCGGTTTACGGCGATCTAGATCAATCTGCAAATCTTCTGCGGATAATGCTAACCCCGGTGGTACGCCATCGATGATTGCCATGAGACCAGCACCATGCGACTCACCGCACGTGGTAACCGTAAAAACTTGCCCAATACTATTGCCTGCCATATTTATCCTTAAACAAGTAAACGCAACTTATGCTAATTTGACCCATTATTTATAATTATTGACTGCCAGTCTAGACCTATTGATGACTGTCTAACATCTGCACAAAAGGAGCAAACAGCTGACGATGCGCCATTAGCTCATCATAGGTAATCGCAAACACCCCATGACCGCCATGAGCAAACTTCAACCAGTCAAACTGAATCTCAGGATAGGCTTGCTTTAGTGCCCATTCGCTATCGCCCACTTCACAGACAAGTAGACCTTCTGGGCTTAGATAATCTGGTGCTTCAAAAAGAATGCGATGTACCAGATCCAGTCCATCTTGACCTGCCGCTAATGCGTGCTCAGGCTCGTATAAGAATTCAGGTGGTAAATCTGCCATGATGGCAGCATCGACATACGGAGGATTGGTAACGATAAGCTCGTATTGATTTTCAGCAGGAATCTTGGCAAACAAATCCGACTCAATCACATTCACTTGATGACCAAGATCATGGTGATCTACATTGACCATCGCCACTTCAAGCGCACCTTTATCAATATCTACGGCATCGACCAATGCATCGACGAAACGTGTTGCAATCGCAATTGCAATACAACCAGAACCCGTACATAAGTCTAAAACACGCTCAGGCTGTGATAGTTGCTTAATATCTAAACCATGATCGTAAAAAGCGGTTGCCTGATCGTTGACATTTATACCCAATGGCTTGGCCAGCTCATTGGTATCAAAGTACGGATGGAACTGCTGCCGAATCAGCTCTGCCACAGGTGAACGCGGAATCAAGACTCGCTCATCGACATAAAAAGGCAGGTCACAAAAGTACGATAAATTAATCAAATAGCTCAACGGTTTACGCTCAGCGATACGCTCTTCTAGCAAGCTCAGTACCACTTGCTTCTCTGATGTGGTCAACCGGCAGTCTAGGATCTGCTCATTCGCCGACCAATCTAACGACAAAGAATGCAATACTATCGCCGATGCTTCAGCAAACTCATCAGTCGTTCCTTGAGCCACGACCACATCATAATTGCGAAGCTGAGTAACCGAAAAACGTATAAAATCGCGAATACTGACCAGCTGCTCGCGTGCTTCTTCGAGCTCTGCAGGCAAATTGGCAAATTGATCGTCTTCACCGAGAAGCCCAGTCTCTGAATCAAATACCATACCACCCTCTAGACCATCGTCGTTGAGGTACTGATTTTGAAACTCTTCTGCGCTCATTGTTTGGTCTTCTGACATATCGCACCTTGCTGGTTACATGTCCACTGACGACATGCGGGTAAGTTAAATTGCTCTTTATAATGAGCTGACTTATTAAATAAGAATCTAGCCAACCATTATAGACGCAAACGCTAGATAGCGCCAATCACTGTGCTTTTTAGTGTAAAAAAATAGCATATATAACAAGTGACTTACGTTAAAATCCAGCAAAACTTCATACATACCATGGCTAAATTATTGCCCAACTGTAGTGAATACGTCAGCAGTTGACGTTTAACACCCTACGGACATAAAAATATGTGTCAAAAGTTTGCGAAGCTTATTAATTATGCGCATAATAGCTTCATTAGTAGCAACCACAAGTAACTCAATATGATGAAAATAAAACCGCTTATTACTGCCATATCTATCGTTGTCGTTAGCGCCAGTGCTACTGCATTTGCTGCCACCGCTGACAGTACTCGCACATTGCCAGTACGTACCGCTGACTCAATGCCTAGTATCGCCAAGAAAGTCAGCCTTAATGTGCAAGAGAGTCGCGCTCCTGTCACTGCCGCAAAACCAGCTGACCGCATGACGCAATTGATTGATTCAAAGCAAAAGACTAAGCCGTCAGCGCCAGCAGCCACTGCTGATAACATGAGCGCAGAAGAGCTGACCCGTAAGGATGAGCAATCTGACAGAACTGACGATATGAGCGAAGGCCAGGCCGTTGCCGCCCCTAGCGATGTCTCGTCTATTGACTCATCTGACCCTTTAGCTTTTGAATTGCCTGACAGCGAAAAACGTCAAGACTTCAGTGATGACCCTACCATCAAAAACATCGAAGACAAAGATGGCAAAAGATATACCACGCTAAACTTGTCCAACTACGCCACACAAGTCAACGATGCTGTTTGGTCACCAAGCATGAAGGTCAACTCAGCGATGACCATTAAGATGCAGGCATTGCTCGATTGGAACCATGCTTCTCCTGGTCCTATCGATGGCGGCTGGGGTATGAACAGCAAAAAAGCCCTGATCAATTTCCAAACCATGAAAGGCTTGCCAGCAACCGGAAAAATGGATCAAAAAACTTGGAATGCCTTGATTAAAAACATCGCTGCTAATAAGCCGGTGCTAGTGACTTATACGCTGACTGAAGATGATATAAAAACCAACTTCGCGGCCACTCCTTCTGGTTCAGAAGCAAAGTCAAAAATGAAAGGCTTGTATTACCAAGATATCAAAGAGATGCTGGGTGAGCGCTTCCACATGGACGTACGTTATTTAGACAAGCTCAATAAAAATAAAACGTATACCGCTGGTGAGACAATCACTGTATTGAATACTCGTGAAAAGCTCAATCAACGTATCAATCGCGTGGTTGCCAATAAAGCAGACAAAACGCTGTACGCTTACAATGATGATAAACTGGTTGCCACTTACCCAACGACCGTTGGTAGTGATGCCACACCATCACCAAAAGGTACATTTAAGATCATCAATAAAGTCAAAATGCCTTGGTATAAAGCAACCGTTGGCGAAGGTGCTCAAAAGAAAATCCATATGTTACCGCCAGGACCGAACAATCCAGTAGGTGTGGTATGGATGGGAATGTCTAAACCTTCTTATGGCTTACATGGCTCACCAGTACCTGAAGGTATCAGTCGCCAAGGGTCAGCAGGTTGTGTACGTTTGACCAACTGGGATGTGTTAGAGGTTTATGCCAATATCGAAAACGGCGCAACTGTTGTCCTCAACTAAATTGGCTTAACGACGAATGTACCACTCGTACTCGTCGATCGAATAAGCAATCAGAAATACTAAACAAAAAAGACCCTCTTAATAGGGTCTTTTTTTATGGCTGAATTTCACCAAACACTGACACATTATTCATAAATCAGCAGAAAAAATATCAATGTAAAATATAGTCAAGGAATTTTAGAATCGCCCATCGTGCTGCGCCTTATACTTTGTAACCTTCCTCGTTACCAGTAATGCTGCCGACTTTTTTGGTGAAAAATAAGCCTGCAGGAATAGAGCACAAAATACCCGCTGCTACTGCCATTTGGATATGGGGTATCTCATTGAACCCTGTGACCAAGGCGCCAATCATAAAGACACCAATGGTAACTGTTGAGGCGATTGCATAGATGACAGAAAATAATGGCCAGTTCATAATTTATTCCTCATTTTTATTGTGGATATAATACCTTTATACACTAAACCCACAAAAAAAGTAAGTATTTAATTAAAACCTTCAAGCCATTTATATCGGGTGATCTAGCATAAAGACCCTAATATAATTAAGGATTTATATACGATATTATTTATCATAAAAAACAGTAAAATACGTTGCTTTTATCAGCTATCAGTTGATTTTATATCTGCTTATTTCCCGCCTGCCTAGTCGTAAAAAACTCATACGCTTTTCTAAATTTATCATTACAATAGTGACTTTCTGTCATTCTCTAAGAAAGTTTTCCGCTATGACCTTACCTCATAAACATTTATCTGTTGAGTCAGTAACGACAAAAGACGCCTCAGACGAGATTGACCTTCAACAGGCATCAGAGTCTGTTACTCATACAAATGCGACTGATGAAACTAAGGTCGATGCAACGTCGAGTCCAAATGATGAAATCGATACTCATAGGACTTTGGATAATAGAACCTTGGATAATGAAACTGTAAATAGTGAAGCTTTAAATAATGAAAATTTAACGAATTCTGAAAGCGACATTGAGCAAGACGGTATCGAGCAAAAAGATCTAGGTGCACAGCCGCCTCAAGCTAAAGTAACGATGGAATCGCTTGGACCGGATGTGGTGGTTGCGAGCGTTGAAACATCGGAGCCAGAAACCCAAGTATCTGCCGACATGGAAAAAACAGAAGTTGGCGTGTTAAATGCTGATAATGCAGAAAAGCAAGGTACTGAAAATGGTCAGGAGACGCTAGTCGATGAAGCCACAGTTGAAGCAGAGGATACTAACGATTCTGCGGCGCTGAATACTGCTAGCAAAGCCAGTCATAATGAACCGACAGCAGATGCAACTCATTCCAAGACAGACGAAAACATGTCCGTAGAAAATACGAATGTAGAAAACATCAATGACGACAATGCTGAGCCAGATACAGATACAGATACTATAATAAAGGCGCAAAATAAAGACGGTGAGGAAAAGGACGAAGTCAAAGAACAAAAAGAAGCCAAACTGGAGTCTTATAAGCAATTTGTCGCTGAGCAGTTTAACAATCAAAAGGTAGACTATCCAGAAGTACGCGTCAGAATTGAAGCAAATGCGCTGCCCAGCAAAATGTATTTTATCATGAACATACTTTCTGCCATCATCGCCAGTTACGGGTTGGTGACCAATTCAGCCGCTGTCGTCATTGGTGCGATGTTGGTCGCCATGATGTTAGGTCCGATCACAGGAGTGGCGCTAGCGATTATCGACTACCGTGCGCCGCTGTTACGTAAGTCGCTTATTACGGTTATTGCTGGTATCTCACTGGTCGTATTGGTCGGTTTCGTCGTTGGTTGGCTGCACAAAGATCAACCGTTGACGGCAGAAATCCTATCACGTACCCAACCCACTTCCATGGACTTAATGATTGCCTTAGCGGGTGGTACTGCTGGTGCTTATGCGATGGTATCACCGCATTTATCAGTCGCCGTCGTGGGTGTGGCAGTCGCCACGGCCTTAGTGCCACCTCTTGCCGCCAGTGGTATTTTATTTGCCAATAGTGAGATTCAGCTTGGCTTTGGTGCTCTACTGTTAGCCATTACCAACATTATTGCAATCCAATTTACCAATGCGCTTGTATTGTGGCTTTTAGGCTTTCGTCGTTTGGTCAAGGACGACTATAAATCAAACACCTATCTGACTTTTTTGCAACGTAATGCAGTGACCCTGCTGTTGTTAGCAGGATTAGGCACTTACTTAACTATTAATCTACAAACCAACGCCAAACAGCAAGTGTTTGAAAGCAGCGTCAAAGAAGCCATCAATAGCTACTTTATCGATAAGGGTAATGTGCTGACCAATACTCAGTTTGATACCTCGGAAGAAAATAAAGTCGTACGTGCGGTCATTCGCGGAGAGACGACGCCTACCTCATACGATGTACGACAAATCGAAACCGTCATTACTCAAGATATGGCAGAGAATTTTCCTGAGTATTTACCCATTAAGCTACAGCTGCGCTACTTGCCAGTACAAGTCATTGAATCGGATCCATTGATACAAGACAAACTCGACAAGACCGATGCGGCGATTTTGACCAATTAGCTTTTATACGCTACCAAAACCATCGACCATCTAGAGACGCAGAATAACACAGCAGTTGTAACTCTTGTACCAAGAGCTTAGGCGTTTGTGCTAAAATCGCTTGCAAAATTATTTAATCCTTTTTTATATTAAAGCCATCTTTAATCCCATCCGTCAGTAAGGAGCCGCTGTGAGCCAGCCATTTCGCTCAGCCGATATTCGTCAAGCTTTTATCGATTTTTTTATAAGCAAGCAGCATACCCCTGTTTCTTCGTCTAGTTTGATTCCACATAATGACCCGACATTGCTGTTTACCAATGCCGGTATGAATCAGTTTAAAGAAACCTTTTTGGGTATGGAACCACGTGACTATACACGTGCGGTGACCTCGCAAAAGTGCGTACGTGCTGGCGGTAAACACAATGATTTGGATAATGTCGGCTATACCGCCCGTCATCATACTTTCTTTGAAATGCTTGGCAACTTCTCCTTTGGTGATTATTTCAAGCAAGCAGGTATTGAATACATTTGGGAGTTTTTGACGTCAGATAAATGGCTAGCGATTGATAAAGACCGCTTGTATGTCACTATCTATGAAACCGATGACGAAGCCTTTGATATTTGGAATAAGAACATCGGTATTCCAAGTGAGCGCATTATCCGTATTGGCGATAATAAAGGCGCGCCTTATGCCTCTGATAACTTTTGGACGATGGGCGACACGGGTCCTTGTGGCCCTTGTACCGAAGTCTTTTATGACCACGGTGCCGATATCGAAGGTGGCTTGCCTGGCACGCCTGAAGAAGATGGCGATCGCTATATCGAGATTTGGAACTGCGTATTTATGCAGTTTAACCGTCAAAAGGACGGTACATTGTTACCGCTACCAGCCCCAAGTGTCGATACTGGCATGGGGCTGGAGCGTATTAGTGCCATCATGCAAGGCGTGCATGGCAACTATGAGATAGATTTATTCACTCATTTGATGGATGCTGCTGCTGAGATTTTAGAGATTAACAATGAGCAACAATCATCCTTAAAAGTCATCGCAGATCATATTCGTGCCGTGTCATTCTTAATCGCTGATGGCGTCATGCCAAGCAACGAAGGGCGTGGCTATGTGCTGCGCCGTGTGATTCGCCGCGCCGTACGTCATGGCAACAAGCTGGGCGCTGATAGTGACTTTTTCTACAAGATGGTCGCGCCGCTCGTGGCTGAAATGGGCACAGCTTACCCTGAGCTAAAAGACAAACAAAGCGTCATCGAAAACGCCATTCAAAAAGAAGAAGCACAGTTTGCTAAAACCTTGGCGCAAGGTCTGCGTTTGCTTGCCAGCGAACTTGAAGGGTTACAAGATGGCGATACGCTCTCTGGTGAAGCCGCCTTTAAGCTCTATGATACGTATGGTTTCCCGCTTGATTTGACCGCTGATATCACTCGTGAGCGTGGTATTGTGATTGATGAAACGGAATTTGACGAGCATATGCAAGCACAACGTGAGCGTGCGCGTGATGCTGGCAAATTCGATGTCGATTACAGCAGCGTTATCCAAGTAGAGACGCCAACGACATTCATCGGCTATGAGCAGCTTGAAGAAGATGGCGTGACTGTTGACGCGCTTTATCAAGACGGCAACCCAGCAGACAGCTTGACGGAAGGTATGGAAGGCGTTGTGGTACTTGATCGCACGCCATTTTATGCTGAAGGTGGTGGTCAAGTGGGTGAGCTTGGTGAAATCCGCACTGCATCAGGGGTCTTTGAAGTACAAGATACCAAAAAATCGGGGCAAGCCATCATTCACTATGGTGTTGTGACCATGGGTGACATTAGCACTAAGCAAACCGCTGAAGCACAAGTGCTCTCTAGCATCCGTGCGGCCAGTGCCAAAAACCACTCCGCCACACATCTATTGCATGCAGCGCTAAGAGAAGTATTGGGCGACGCGGTCACGCAAAAAGGCTCATTGGTTTCAAGCGAAGTCTTACGTTTTGACTTCTCTTATGACAAGCCCGTTAGTACTGCTGAAATCAGCCGTATCGAACGTCTCGTCAATGAACAAATCCAAGCCAACACTCCTGCCCGTATTGAGAATATGTCGATTGATGACGCCATGAAAAACGGTGCAATGGCATTATTTGGCGAAAAGTACGGCAGTGACGTTCGTGTACTGACCATGGGTACAGACACTATCGTTGATGGTCAACGCAAGCCCTTCTCTATCGAACTATGTGGTGGCTTACATGTACAGCGTACTGGTGATATCGGTGTGCTTAAAATTACTAGCGAATCAGGTATTGCAGCTGGTATCCGCCGTATTGAAGCCGTCACTGGTATGAACGCGGTCAAAAACATTCAGCAAAGCGAACAACAATTGAGCGAGCTTGCCAGTCAGCTCAAAGTAAAACGCCCTGAAGTCGCTCAGCGTGTCCGTACCATGGCAGATAAGCAACGTGATCTAGAAAAACAACTAGAGCGCTTGCAGCAAAAAATAGCCAGCGCACAAGCAGCCAACTTACTCGACGACGTACAGACTATCGCAGGTACGCCAGTTCTTATCAGCACCCTAAGCGGTATCGATGGCAAATCAATTCGTACGCTGATGGACGATATCAAGTCAAAACTGCCTGATAGCGTCATTGTATTGATTGGTGATAAAGATGAGCAATTGGCATTAGCTGCAAGTGTGGCAAAGTCTGTTACTGCCAAAGTGAAAGCCGGTGATATCATTCGTCATTTGGCGGGTGAGCTTGGCGGTAAAGGCGGCGGTAAGCCTGACTACGCACAAGGCGGCGCACCAAAATCTGGTAACAGTGCAGCGGTTATCAATGCGCTACCTGCTTGGATTGAAGCCCAGCTTAGCTAAGCTAGCAAAAACACGGAGCTTCACGCTGATCTATAACGCATAGAATACGTGATTGGTTATAACCATTATAACCAATCGCCATATATCTAAGCAGTACTGAGACTTAAAGTTACGCTGTAGATATGGTATAAAGGTCGACGTTTGAAGATATTACTCATTCACTGAGGTTGAAGCAAATACCACTATATGAATGAAAGACATAGGGCGTAACTCTTATAATCTGGCTTTATCTATATAAACATTGACGAGTATCGTGTTGACTCTTATCGATGATAATAAAAGGTCATTATTGAATAATAGGTAGATTTTTATGGCGTTAATAGTACAGAAGTATGGCGGCACCTCAATGGGCAGTATCGACCGCATCAAAAACGTCGCGAAACGAGTCAAACGCTGGCATGACAATGGTCATCAAGTGGTTGTCGTGGTCTCTGCCATGAGCGGCGAAACCAACCGTTTGATTGATCTGGCCCGCCAAATTAGCTCTCAGCCTGACCCTCGTGAATACGATCAAATGGTTTCAACGGGTGAGCAGGTTTCTATCTCACTGCTGGCCATGGCGATTAAAGAGCTTGGTATTGGCGCCCGTTCATTTACTGGTCGTCAAGTGCCGATCAGGACCGATAGCTCGCACAACAAAGCGCGTATCGAAAGTATCGATGATAAAAACATACGCGAGCAGCTAGATGCTGGCAATATCGTTATTGTGGCAGGCTTTCAAGGTATCGACGACGAAGGCAATGCAACCACACTAGGGCGCGGCGGCTCTGATACGACAGGCGTTGCGATTGCAGCGGCTTTGGGTGCTGATGAGTGTCAGATTTATACCGACGTCGATGGCGTCTATACCACTGATCCACGCGTTACCTCAAAAGCCAAAAAGCTTGAAAAAATCACCTTTGAAGAAATGCTTGAGATGGCAAGTCTTGGCTCTAAAATTCTACAGATTCGCTCAGTAGAGTTTGCTGGTAAATACGGCGTGCCACTACGTGTACTTTCTAGCTTTGATGAAAATACTGACGGCAGCTTTGACCAAGAGTTTCAAGACAACGTGGGCACCCTAATTACGATAGACGAAGGAGACAATATGGAACAGGCAATCATCTCAGGTATCGCGTTCAATAGAGACGAAGCAAAAATCTTAGTACGCGGCGTGCCTGACCACCCTGGTATCGCTTCTGCTATCTTAAGCCCAATTGGTCGTGCCAATATCGAAATCGATATGATCGTCCAAAACCTTTCGGATAATGGTACTACCGACTTTACCTTCACGGTTAATCGCACTGACTTAGATAAGACGCTAAAAGTGCTTAATGAAGAAGTCAAAGATGAAATTGGTGCCAAAGAGATATCAGGCAACAGCGAAGTTGTTAAAGTTTCATTGGTTGGCGTTGGCATGCGCTCACACGCAGGTGTTGCCAGCCTAATGTTCCAAACCTTAGCCGAAAACAACATTAATATTCAAATGATATCGACCAGCGAAATCAAAGTGTCTGTGCTGATTCAAGACCAACACTTGGAAAAAGCCGTTAAGTCATTACACACCGCATTTGGCCTTGATCGTGAAGATGGTGAAAGCAAAATCGCTGGGCTATAAATGCTATAACGAGCATATGCCAGAGTTAGTAGTTATCAATTAAAAAGCTATTGATTACTTTTAGTAAAATTTAATTAAATAGGGTCTTATTAGATCCTATTTTTATTTTTTATTATTGCTCTGGTTCGTATATAGCTAATAGTTTTGTGAAAACCCGTGACAGTATCTGTTATGCCCCCTATAATGGGGCTTTCATTTGGGCTAAATGAATCTACCTATCATTACCGCTATTCGCCTAACTTTAGACATAGTAGCTTGTAAGTTAAATACAAGAGATGTCTAGTGCGATGGTAATGTCCTGCAATTGAGATGTAATCTGATGAGTAATAATCTGTTGATGCGACATAAGGAGTGTGACGCATGTTAATTTTGACACGCCGCGTGGGCGAAACGTTAATGATTGGCGACGAGGTCAGTGTGACTGTCTTGGGCGTTAAAGGCAATCAGGTGCGTATCGGTGTTAATGCACCAAAAGACATTGCCGTACACCGCGAAGAAATTTATCAACGTATTCAGCATGAGCGTTCTGTACAGTCGCAAATGCAGCATCTTGAGCAAGGCAGTTTTGCGCCTTCATTTGATGACGAAGACTATTTCAATCGCTAAGCTATAACAGTTAACGCTTAATCAATAATTATTATTGAATATATATAAGCATTATATTTTTATAAGCAGTGTACACAAATACTGTATTTTTGATTTTTTAATCTGCTCTGAGGTCATTTATTTATGAGTATCCGCCAATCAGATGTATCGGCTCTACTTAATGGTTTGAATAAAAAAGCCATTGGATTCAATGATGTCATCAGTTTTATTGATGATTTTTATCGCTATGCGCCCGCTCCTTTCGTTAATGGTATGGTGCATAATGCAGCGGGTGAAAATGAAGGCAGTGCGAAGATTTTTGGTTTTGCTAAGCACCATGGTCTGAATCAGTTGGACACGCTAAAGCTATTCGGCGAACACTATGTCAAGGTTCAAGCTACGCCTAACGGTACTGACCACGCCAATATTCGCAACTTTTTACATTGGGGTTGGCAAGGGTTTTTGATGCAAAAAAATCCATTGACCGTTCGCCCTAGTGTTGATACCACTGCACTTTAATTATTTTTGAGCATGCAAAAAAGCCACGCTATTATATAGCGTGGCTTTTTTATTGAGCAACTACGGCTGTGATTAGCGATACTCTTGCTTATATATCACAAAAATTATTTATCAAGAAATTTAACCGGCTGGATAGCACCTTTAGGATTGGGCATATTGGGATAATGATGCTCGTGCTCCACATCACATTCAGCACCGACGATGGAGCCATTGTCTTTTACGGGTTTATGAATATAACCGGTACGCTCGGCAGCAGGTAGATGCTCATGTTCCCAAACCATCACTGCTTGCATACAGGTGTCGCGCTGCTCAGCCGTTAATTTGCGACCATCCGGCCATTTGCCAAGCTCAATAGCCATACGAAATTTATCGACCATGTCAGGCGTTAGTGTTGCTAATATTGTTTGCTTGTCCATATTATTCTCCGCTACTATTTTTTATACGACAACTGCTTTTATTCATCATCCATAATATCATCATCGATATCAAGACTGAATTCTTCGGCATGGACATTCCAGTGTAATTTGGTACGGCAGGCTTCATAAAAATCAAACCCTGGTGGATGCAGCAGCGTCAGCTTATCAGGGTGCTTACGAATATAAAGCCGCTGCTCTTGATCGAGTGGTATGCTTGGTTTGCCATCTGCACTAACCATCGGTTGCGTGCGATTGTCCTCATGGATACGAATACAAACTTCGCTATTACCACTGACCACAATTGGACGGCTGGATAAGGTATGCGGATGCATGGGCACTAAACATATCGCATCCATACTCGGATGGATAATAGGCCCACCACCAGAGAGTGCATAGGCTGTCGAGCCAGTAGGCGTCGCAACAATCAAGCCATCGCTATGTTGCCTATAGACATCATGACCATCAATTTTCAATTGAAAATCAATCATATGTACCGACTTACCCGCATGCAATACGATATCATTGAGCGCCATATCTTCATGGATGATGTTGCGCCCTTCTCGTATCTCCATCGTCAGTAGAAACCGATGATCCAACTGATAATCGCCCATCAATACTTGACGCAATTTAAAAGCAGCTTCATCAGGTTTAACATCGGCCAAAAAGCCAAGACGACCACGGTTGACACCCAACACAGGTACGCGATAACGTGCCAGTGCTTCAGCAGCATGCAATATGGAACCATCACCACCGACGACGATGACCAAATCACAAATCTCACCAATCAAGCTACGCTTAACGATTTTGACTTTTTCGATCTCAGTGAGATCCAAGGTTGGTAGATGGGCGGTTTGCATGTCCATGATCAAGGTGAGATTCATCTCATTGATCGTTTGGGCAATCTGCACCAGACTTTGGGTGACGCTGCGCTTGCCTGCGCGCCCCATTAGCCCAATACGCCGAAACGCAGGGTTTTTGATGGCGTGGAACAGCTCTGATTCATGTAAGTGTGGCAATCTTTCGGACTGCGCGGAGTTTTCCATAAAACGACTCGGAATAACGGTAAATTACAGAGTAATGATAGCGATAAATGAGCGCTTAAACTAGCATGTTTTATCAATTATCGTTGTTAACTGTCGTAATCGACCCCATATATCTACCATTACACGCCCCTTTATAGCCCCTTTATAGCCCCTTTATAGCCCCTTTATAGCGTGTTTACAGCGCTACTGAGCATCATTGCCCATCAAACACAAATAAGTCATACCGTAGCTGCATCAGGCCTCGACAGCCGTCACGCAAACACAGTTGACAATAACCGAGCTTTTGCTAAAGTAGCAGTAATTTATATCATTTTTAATTAAGGACATATGTATGGCCAATCCTATTGTCAGTCGCGCAGAGCTTGCGATCGGCGGTCAGCCGATGACCGTCAAAGGTGTCATCCAAAAGACCAGCTTGTTGCTTGGTTTATCTGCTATCACTGGTATCGGCTTTTTCTTTTATGCGCTGATGGCAGGTCTATCACAAAGCTTTATCACCATGGCAGCCTTCGGTAGTATGTTTGCCGCTTTTGGTCTCGCGATTTTTATCACTTTTAAACCGCAAAAGGCCAAAACCTTTGCCGTCCCTTATGCACTCTTAGAAGGTATCTTCTTGGGTGGCATCTCGCTATTCTTTATGAGAATGTATCCAAGCGTGCCAGTAACTGCAATGTGTGCAACCTTTGTGACAGCAGCCGTTATGCTAGGGCTATATCGCTCTGGTCTCGTTAAGGTAACGCAGAAATTCCGCTCTATCGTCACCTCAGCGCTTATTGCCATCATGCTCGTTTATGTTGCGCAATGGGTACTTTCTTTAGCTTTCGGTTCGAGCTTACCTTTCTTATTTGAAGGTGGCGTTATCGCTATTGGCTTCAGTTTATTTGTGATTGTTATCGCTTCTTTTACGCTATTACTTGATTTTGATAACATTGATCGCGGCGTAGCAGCTGGTATTTCTGAAGACTACGAATGGTTATTTAGTATTGGTATTCTTGCGACGCTAGTATGGATGTATATCGAATTTATGCGTCTCCTCAGCTACCTACAAGACTAATGTAAAACCTATCTAATAATAATGACACGTAAAATAAAAAAACCGTCTTTTGCTAAAGGCGGTTTTTTTATGGGTGGAACTAGGGTCTGTTAAACATTCAAATGTGGTACTGGCAGTGGCTATTTTTTAGACAATACGCAGTGAAATTTTTGACGCCTAGTTATTCTAGGGTAGACACTTTCGCCATGTATTGGCAAAAAATAGCCCTGCCCTGAAAGGCTGATACTAAGCGCGTTTTAGACGCAGTGCATTTAATACCACGAATAACGAGCTCAATGACATTCCGATGGCGGCAAGCCAAGGTGGGACATAACCGAACGCGGCAGGCAATAATACAATACTGTTATAAGCCAATGCCCAGCGGAAGTTTTGTTTGATGATACGTTCCGTTTTATCCGCGATACGCTTGGCAGCTGTAATGGCTTCTATTTGTCCATTAAGGATGATGCTGTCACTCGACACTTGCGCCAAATCTGCTGCGCCAGCAATCGAAGTCGACACATCTGCTGCTGCCAACACGGGCGCATCATTGATACCATCACCAACCATCAGCACGACTGACCCTTGCGCTTGCAGCTGCTGGATATGATTGACCTTATCCGTTGGCGACAAACCATTATATGCCGACTGCATGCCCAAACTCTCCGCCATGACCAGCGCCTGTGGACTGGGGTCGCCCGTCAGCATCACAGACTCAATCCCTAAGTCTTTGAGCGTATCCAGCATTGAGCGGGCGTTATCACGCACTTTATCGCTAAAGTAAAAACACGCCAGCGCTTGCCATCCACTTGAGGAGCTTGTTTGACAAGACAACACAACCGCTGAGCTGGCACGATGGCTCAGTAAATCAATCGTTAAATCATTGTCTACATTTTCACCAGTGGCGCTTTTATCCAAAGCAAAATCCATATGACCAATACGATATAGAACGCCATCAATCATGGCTTCTACCCCGCCTGCTGGATAATGCTGCAAGGCTTGAGTGGGTGGCAGATGTAATTGATAAGCGGCAGTCAGTAGCGCATGAGCAATCGGATGGCGACTGCCTACTTCTAAGGCAGCCGCTATACCTAAAAAACGGTCTTTTTGCAAAGGCAATGCGCTTGAGTCAGCGTTTTCATTTTGGCTGACCGGTTTTATTAGCTCAATGTTCAGTAAGTTTGGCTTGCCATAAGTCAATGTCCCTGTCTTATCAAAGGCCACATGAGTAATCTCTGCTAAAGTTTGCAGCGTATGACCACGCGTGGTCAAAAATCCATAGCTGGCCAATCGATTGGTAGAGACAGTCAAAGCAATCGGCGTGGCTAGTGACAGAGCGCAAGGACAAGTAGCGACCAATACCGCGACAGTTGCCCAAATAGCTTGGCTTGGATCGACAAAATACCAGCCGATAAACACAAATGCTGACAACACTAAAATCCGCGCCACAAACCAACGAGCCAGCTTATCCGCTTGCTGTGCCAGTTTGGGCTTTTCACTCATGGCACGGTTCATCAGCCGATCAATCAGCCCAATCTGACTGTCTTCTGGCAGTGCCGTGACCAGCATCTCAAACGGCTGACTGTCGTTTTGCGCGCCGCCGACGATATAGTCGCCTTGGGTCTTGATGATTAAATCACCTTCGCCCGTCAGCAGACTTTGGGAGACGGTCGCAGTTGGACTAAGCAAAATACCATCACTTATAATCTCAGACCCAGCCTCAACCATGATGATATCACCCACTTGTAAGCTTTGAGCGGTCACCATCTGTTTTTGTTCTGCGCCATACGCTGGCTTTAATAAATCTGGCTTTAATAAATCTGGCTTTGATATGTCTGGTTGACGGCTAGTTTGTTGCCAGTCTTGAGCTATACGATTGGTTATTTGATGGACATTGGCGTCCATACTCTGCATAAAATTGGGCGTGTACTTTGTCGGAGCACTTGCCACAGCGCTGATTGGACTTTTAACACCTGTCTCATGAACTGCCTGATTAATAGTACTCGTATCTACTTTATCAAAGGCATTTTGTTGTAACTGCTGCAAAATGAGCGCAGCGTCTTCTTTGTTTTCAGCAATTTTTTGTACTAAAACTGGCTCCACCACTACTAAGTCATTGGCCATCGTCGCCGCTTTTAGACGGGCATTATGCTCGATATAACGCCCTGCCAATAAGAAGAAAATAAACATGCTGACCGAATCATAATAGGTCTGACCATGTCCAGTAATGGTGGCGTACAAACTGGCGAAAAAAGTGACAATCAAGGCGATACTGACCGGTACATCCATATTGACTTGGTGCGCGCGAACTGCCGACCATGCAGACGTAAAGAACGGTATGCCCGCATAAAAGAACACGGGAATACTGACGAATAACGACACCCAACGCAAAAAGTCGCGCTGTAATATCAACATCCCGCTATATTCACCAAAATATAATGCGACCGCATACATCATTGCTTGCATCGCGCCAAGAGCAGCAATTCCTAGGCGTAGCAGCATCTTGTTATTGTGCTTAGCCAGCATTGCTTCATGGGTATCTTGACGGTAAGGCTTGGCTTCGTAGCCTATTTCATTGATAACGGCTAGAATACGGCTGATAGGCAGCTTATTCTGGTCCCAAATGACGCGCATACGCTGATTGGTCAAATTGACCTGACACTTACTGATGCCATCAATCTCATAAAGACGCGATTCGATGAGCCATGTACAGGCAGCACAGCGCAAGTTATTAACGGACAATTCTGCCACCGACAGACCATCTTGAGCATAGACGAACTGTGACTTTATCTCATCGTGATCATAGGCTTCGAGCCGCGTCAGCTGGGTGGGCAAACTTGCCGTACGGTTGATTTCCGAGCGATCGAGATAATATTGCTCAAGCCCAGCTTCAACGATGCTTTGAGACGCCAATTGACAACCCATGCAACACATCTCACGGGATTTACCCAATATATCGGCATAAAATGGCGGCTGCGGCACTGGATCGCCGCAGTGAAAACAATGACCAGCAAGGGGCAGCACCAACCCTTCTGTGATAGAGTTGTCTTCATAATGATGGCTGGAGGTTGGCATTGGTGAGGGGGCACTAGACATAATCGCGCTTACTTCCTTTAGACAGGTTTGCTCGAACCTAATTCGCTTTGAGTAAACTTGCTATCATCAAACGTGCTTACTTTTACTTAAAACAGCTATTTTAAATAGGTTCGGCACTGCTAGCACAGAGGGAGAATCAACCGCTAATTCATAAAAAAAACATCGTTAGAATAATCGTAAATTGTTATCTTATATGGCATCCACAGAGCAAATTAAAAGCGCGCTGTGTTTTCGTATAAACATAGCCGTCAACAGATCGATTATACTATAAGCCAGTGCTGTGAGTAGTATAACCCCTCACAGTGTAATCCCAATGAATGCCTGCGTTGATGATGATAGATTGAAAAATTTGTCAATTTGCGTCATTATGAGGCAGTTTTTTATCCCTAAATGGTGCATCATCCGTGCAAAAATATAATTCTAAGCTACCAAACGCCAAGCTCTCTTCGCCATCTACGCCTTCTGTCAGCACGCTACCCTCTCAGCAGCGCGGCTTGGTGTTTAGTAGTATTTTATTAATTGTCATTATTGCTGGCATGGTGCTACTGGCGCTGTATTTGATCAAGCTTGATCGCACCATTACCCACAAGTTCGAAGGTAAGCGTTGGGATATTCCTGCCAAGGTATACTCGCAGCCGCTTGAGCTTTACCAAGGTGCCAATGTCGATAACAGCACGATTAAGACATGGCTTGAGCTGCTTAATTATCAAAGCAATAAGGCGTATGATCGCACTGGTACTTATCGTAAGTCCGGCAATACTTATTTTATCCATACCCGCGGTTTTACCTATAGCTCTAGCGATATAGACACTGAGCAAGTCATCAAAATGACGATTGCCGGTAATAAAATTGAGTCGATTCAAAGCACTTTACCAGCTAAGAGCGGCATTATTCGCCTTGAGCCAGTTAGTATCGGTGGCATTTACCCAGACAGCAATGAAGATCGTATGGTCGTCTCTTTAGATGAGGTGCCACAGCCATTAATTGATGCGTTAATAGCCACAGAAGATCGCGGCTTTTATGAGCATAAAGGGGTATCGATACGTGGTATCGCTCGCGCAGTCATCAATAACTTCTCTGGTGGCTCGAGACAAGGTGGTTCGACCATCACCCAGCAGCTAATTAAAAACTTCTATCTAAATTCAGATCGCACCCTAAAACGCAAAGCCAATGAAGCCTTGATGGCTGTGCTACTTGAGCTCCATTATAGCAAAGATGAAATTCTGCAAACGTATCTAAACGAAATTTACTTAGGACAAAACGGCAACCGCTCTATCAATGGTTTTGGTTTGGCAGCACAGTTTTATTTCAATCAACCGCTGAACGAGCTGCGTTTAGATCAGCAAGCCTTGCTCGTCGGTATGGCAAAAGGCCCAAGTGTCTATAATCCACGTCGCCATCCAAACGATTCAAAAGCACGTCGTAACATTGTTCTTAGCAACATGCTAGAGATGGGTACGCTCAGTCAAGCAGACTATGATAAAGCCATAGAGAGATCGCTGGGTATCGTTGATAAGCCTGTCGAAGGTAAAAGCCAGTTTCCTGATTTTCTCGATATCGTCAAACGTGAATTGAATACCGTCTATTATTCTGATGACCTCAAAAACGAAGGTCTGACGATTATCAGTACGCTCGACCCTATTGCCCAACTAGCTGCTGATAAAGCAGTCGATAAAAAACTGGGCGAGCTACGTCGTAGTAGCAGCAAAACCAAAGACTTACAAGGGGCCTTGGTCAGTGCGAATCCAGAGACTGGCGAGCTGGTCTCCGTAGTCGGTAGCGGCAGTGAATTTACCGGCTTTAACCGTGCTGTCGATGCCAAACGTCAAGTCGGTTCTTTGTTAAAGCCAATCATTTATATGACAGCGCTCGAAAGTGGTCGCTATAATTTGGCGAGTTCCGTCGATGATTCACCGATTACGGTCAATCTAAATGACGGTACGAAATGGAATCCAAAAAACTATGACAATCGCGATCATGGTTATGTCCCCTTCACCACCGCTCTGTCTCAGTCTTATAACCAAGCAGCGGTACGCTTAGGCATGGAATTTGGGATCAATACTTTTGCCAAGCAGCTACAGCGTATGGGTATTAAAGAGAAAATATCGCCCTATCCTTCTGCTTTGCTAGGTTCTGTCAATCTTAGCCCCATGGATATGCTTGGTATCTATCAAGTATTTGCTACGGGTGGCTTTCGGACACCTATTCACAGCATTCGTAGTGTCATTGATGATCGCGGTCGTATTTTACAGCGTACAGGACTTAATACGCAGCGTAGCATTCCACCTGAGACTAACTTTTTGACCAATTACGCGCTACAGCAAGTGGTCGCCAGCGGAACGGCTAAACGAGCACAATCACTTGGTAGTAACCTAAATCTCGCGGGTAAAACAGGCACCACAAACGATTACCGCGATGCTTGGTTTGCTGGTTACAGTGGTAACTATGTCAGCGTGGTTTGGGTCGGTCGTGATGATAACAAACCAATTGGTCTAAGCGGCGGTACGGGTGCATTACCAGTATGGGTCGACTATATGAGTCGCTTAAAGTTAACACCGGTATCACTACCTGAGCCTGAAGGTATTGAATGGTTATGGCTTGAAAACAATTCTGGCAAGCTGTCAAATGAGCGCTGTGCTGATGCACGCTATCTACCAGTGATGTCTGCGCATTTACCCGAAGAAGCCAGCAGTTGCGCCATTGGGTTGTATCAACAAGATAGCGCTCGAGAACAGAGTGAGCAAGGCGCTATCAATCAGCAACGCCGCCGCGAAGGCTTAGACATTCCAAATGGCGAAGCCGTTGATACTGACAACCAAAATGATAGTGATGCGCAGAACGGTGCTGACACTTGGTACGACCGTGCGGTTGAATGGTTCTAAAATTGTTTTTAAAACTTAAAAGAGGGTTCTAACATGGTGTCATCTATACAGCAGAGCGTATCCGTCAAGCAATACTTTATGCGCGCGACTAAAAAAACCACGCTAGTGAACTCTGTCCTTGCTGTCAGTGCGCTCGTCAGCATGATGAGCTTGAGCGCCTGTCAGACGGTGCCTAATGCGACGAACACAACGCCTGTTCAAACGGTGCCAGCAACGCAAGATCCAAAAGCACCCTCATCGGTTACCAAGATAACGCCTGCGACTCAAGCACCAATCATTGATAGCAGGGGCTATGACAATGATAACGAAAACAACTACCCTGTCGACCCTTATACGCCGTCCGAATCATCTTCAGCGACAAACCCATTGACGCAGCAGACCCCAGTATTTACAGAGCCTAACACACCGCCTAGTCCCGTATTTACAACGCCCGACGCCGCGATTATTACGCCTTCTCCTGATGACTATATGATATCCGAACCCTCAGTGCCGTCACACAATGAACTGTTGGAGCGCGCGCGCCAAAATTCGCAGCAAAGAAGTCAGCAAGTGGCCACTAATAACAGTGATTTGCCAGCATTTCGTAATCTCATGCAAACGGGAATCGGTCAGTTAAAATCAGGAAAATTGACCAGTGCTGAGAGTAGCTTTACCCGTGCCCAGCGACTTGCACCAAAATCCTCGGCGGTATACTTTTACTTGGCACAAGTTGCCCTCAAAAAGAACCAGCCGCGCAAGGCAGAAGCAATGGCGCGCCGTGGTCTTGCCGTCTCGCAAAATGCCAATCGTAGACGGGCACTCTGGCAAGTCATTTTGCAATCAGGACAAGCTCAAAGCAATTCACGCGTAGTCAGCGAAGCAAAGCGAGCATTGCGTTAGTTAGTTAGCATCTAAATGAGCAGGACTGCATTCACAAGCATCAAAAGTTCGTGACTGTTAAATACTTATAAAAGTTAAAAGAGCCAAGCAAGGCATGCAAACTGTTCACTTTAAGTAGGCTGCTCATTCACTATTTACTACAAGCTGGGATTTATCCAGAACACCCATTCATTTTTACTCTAGATTAAGGTTATCGTTATGGCATGGCAACAACTGCACTTACAATGTGAAAAAGCAAACGTCGATCTCGCCGAGGCATTGTTACTAGAAGCAGGTGCATTATCAATCGCCTTAGACGACGCAGGGGATCAACCTCTATTTGAACCATTACCTGGCGAATCACCCTTGTGGGATGAGGTCATTCTGACAGGATTGTTCGATGCCACAACAGACATTGGTAGTCGTCATGCGGTTGAACAGTTAAGTCACGAAATTGGCGCACAGGTACACGCCAGTCGCATTTGGCTAAGTGCGGTAGATGATAAAGACTGGGAACGCGAATGGATGAGCAATTACCATCCTATACCATGTGCCAACAATTTATGGATTGTGCCTAACTGGATAACGCCGCCTAATCCTGAGGCGACCAATATCATTATGGACCCTGGTTTGGCTTTTGGTACTGGTTATCATGCCACCACTCGCCTCTGTCTCGACTGGTTAACAGAGCAAGATCTGACCGATAAAATCGTGATTGATTATGGTTGCGGCTCGGGTATTTTGGGCATTGGGGCGTTGTTGTTGGGGGCACGTCACGTTTATGCTGTCGATATCGACCCACAAGCCGTGCTGGCGACCAACCAAAATGCCGTACGTAATCATGTCGATGATCGCTTGCAAGCATTTTTGCCAGAGGAGTTTACTGATTATTGGAAACAAAACGACATTAAACCTGTAGAAGTGATGGTCGCCAATATTTTAGCCAAGCCACTGATTGGCTTAGCACCTTACTTTGTCACCTTAATGGCACCAAAAAGTCGTATCGTGTTAGCTGGCTTAATCGAGTCACAAACTGAAGAAGTGACTGCTGCTTATCAGCCTTACTTTGCGCTCGATCCGAAGCACGCTTTTACAGCGCAAGAAGACCAACATTGGCAGCGTTTGTCTGGTACATTTACAGGCTAGCAACATGTAATTACATCTGTTACGATAGAGAGGCAGTCAAATGTTATGTGTTTGACGCCACTCTGTCCTTATCTATCACTCATATATGTATCAAACATTTAACGATGAGTGTTTACTGTGGAAGCCTGAGCGTTGCAGGCAACTATTGGTGAGTGGCTACGCGGTATTGATAACCATACTTTTTTGGATTCGACCCTATGACCACGCCAATAAAAACTCAGTGCCCTCATTGCCAAGCTTGCTTCAAGTTAAAACAAACGCAGTTAAATAAAGTGAATGCAACCGTCTGCTGCGATCAGTGTCAGCAGAGTTTTTTGGTCAATAGACATCTTATCGTCACCACCGATACGCCGCCAAATCTTACAGATAGCACGACAACCAATCCTAATAATACAAGCAATGCCAAACCATCCAGTAACAAGCCATCTTCAACAGTATTCTCTAATACTTTAATTCATGACGGCTTAATTTATGACGATATGGATATTGAAGAGTCGGATGAAAACAATTTGGAGTATGACTCGTTAGCCAGCATGGATGCTTGGCTAAGCAAAGCAGATAGCAACAGTCATACCACCTCGATAACCAGTAAGCAGCACAATAATCTTGATAAAAGTGACGAATCAGCAGCTCAGGTTGCGCTTAGTTCAGCCGAAGCTAATAATATTCATGCAAATATTGATGATACGACTGATAACGCATGGCTTGAAGATTTGCTCAAAGAGCAAAACAAAAATGATAATACCGTCCAAGAGGATACGGACTTATCACAGCTATTGCTCAGCATGGGTGTGCCCTTCAAAGACGAAGACCGCACGCATGAAGAGCGGGTCAAAAAAATGGAGGCACAAGCAAAATTCACTCCGACACCAGCGCGACGTTCGATTGCCTCGTTATTGTGGACATTAGGCTGTTTGGTCTTGGTGCTACTGCTTTTTGCCCAGTACGTTATTTTTAATTTGGAAACCTTGGTAAAAAATCCTGCTCATGCGGAACGATTACAAACCCTCTGTACGATCGCTGCTTGCAGCCTACCTAGTGCCGACTTGGCTGCCTTGACAATCACTGAACTCAGTCACAAACCCAGCCAAATTAAAACAACGGGTACTTTTAGTGAAGTAAGTGCGACGCTAAATAACCAAAGCGTACAAGCACAGCTCTACCCTAGTGTTAAGGTCAGCGTTTACGGTGCAACTGCCCTCCTCGGAGAGTTTATTGCAGCGCCAGATGATTATCTATTGAGCACCCAAAGCCAAATAGCCGCTGACAGTCGCAGACAGTTACTGTTTACGATACCCATTGCCAATGCTCAAATTCGTGAAGTCAGTGTCAGTCCCGTTTATTAAGCAAAACTTTAATAAATAGGGCTTCATAAGATGATTTTAGATTAAATGATCTTAGTGATGACATTAGTTTCATGGTATCACCACTAAGATAACGTCTAATCTGTCAGTGCTAGCCGATATTAATTTGTTATAATATTCCTCTAACCCCTATAGTTTGACTCTTTTTAATCCCAAGGACATTATCTTATGGCACCTCATGCACAGCATAATGCCAATCGGTTTGCCCAAAGCTCTGAGCATCTTGCCGATTATAATGACGACAACTATCAGCATTCAATTCACAATTTAGAGCCTTCAGATAACCGTATGAGCCATATCCAGACTCATGAACCTTTACGTGTGAATGTAGAACGCGTGGTACGTCAGTATTTTGTGATGTTGGGTGATGAGATACCTACCGACTTGTATGAGCTCATCTTAAAACAAATCGAAGAGCCGCTACTGTCTGTCGTTCTTGAACAAACACGAGGCAATCAGACCAAATGTGCGCAAATTTTAGGTCTCAATCGTGGTACGTTACGCAAAAAACTCAAAACTTATAACTTGATGTAGCCTCACCTATATGAGCTTATCGATCGTCATTAACCCTCATTATGTATGGCAGTGTATCGTTCATGACTTTATCTATAGTGATAACGTCTACAGCGAATGCCATTATCACCTTGCCAGACGTTTACGTCAGGCTTTTTTTATGGAAAGTTCTTATGAGTACAGCCCCACTTGCCCTACTGTCGGTCTCCGATAAGTCTAACATCGTTGAATTTGCTCAAGGCCTCATTAAAGCAGGTTTTGCTCTGCTATCGACTGGCGGCACTTATCGACTACTGACAGAGCATAACGTTGCGGTGACCGAAGTATCAGATTACACTGGTTTTCCTGAAATGATGGATGGCCGTGTTAAGACGCTGCATCCTAAAATTCATGGTGGTATTCTAGGGCGCCGTGGCACTGATGACGCTGTTATGAGCGATCATCAAATTGAGCGTATTGATCTAGTCGTGGTAAACCTTTACCCATTCGCGGAAACCATCGCTCGTGCTGATGTAACGATGAACGATGCGATTGAAAATATCGATATCGGCGGCCCTACCATGGTACGTTCTGCTGCCAAAAACCATGCTCACGTTGGTATTATTACTGACCCAGTGGATTATGATCGCGTGCTTATTGCCTTAGGCGATGGTACAGAACTGACCACTGCTTTACGCTACGATTTGGCAGTTAAAGCCTTTGAGCACACTGCACAATACGATGGTATGATTGCCAACTTCTTAGGTAGCCGAGTCAATGAGACTCAAGAGCCAGAGAACTTTTCACGTACCTTTAACGTACAGCTAGAAAAAGCCCAAGACCTGCGCTATGGCGAAAACCCACATCAAAACGCGGCCTTTTATACCGAAAACCATCCACTAAAAAGTCAGCAAGCCTCTATTGCTACGGCGAAGCAATTACAAGGTAAAGCACTGTCTTATAACAATATCGCTGATACTGATGCGGCGCTTGAGTGCGTAAAAGCATTCAGCGCCTCTGCCTGTGTTATCGTTAAGCACGCCAATCCTTGCGGTGTCGCGGTCGATACCGACCAAGTAGCGGCTTATAACACTGCATTTAGCACGGATCCTGAATCTTCTTTTGGTGGCATCATTGCCTTTAACCGCCCATTGACCGTTGCTGCTGCAAAAGCGATTATCGACAATCAGTTTGTAGAAGTGATTATTGCACCTAGTATCGAAGATGGTGTGCTTGAGGCGACTGCTGCTAAGAAAAACGTGCGTGTCTTGGTATGTGGCGAGCTACCAACGCCTGAGCAGCGCGAAAGCCAGCTCGACTATAAGCGTGTTAACGGTGGGCTACTCGTACAAGAGCAAGATCTAGGTTTGATTACTGCCAGCGACCTAAGAATCGTCACGGACGTGCAACCAACTGAAGCGCAGATTGCTGATTTACTGTTCAGCTGGAACGTCGCAAAATACGTCAAATCGAACGCCATCGTTTATGCCAAAGGTCAGCGCACTATCGGGGTTGGCGCAGGTCAAATGAGCCGCGTCAATTCAGCACGTATTGCGGCTATCAAAGCGGAACATGCAGGACTTGCCACTGAAGGTGCAGTAATGGCATCAGATGCCTTCTTCCCTTTCCGTGATGGCATCGATAACGCAGCTGAAGTAGGTATCTCTGCGATCATTCAGCCAGGCGGCTCTATGCGTGATGACGAGACGATTGCTGCGGCGAATGAGCATGGTATCGCAATGGTATTTACAGGTATGCGTCATTTCCGCCATTAAACTGTGTCTTATCACTTTGAAAACTGGCATTAACAGCCGTATTGAATTGTATATCGCTGTTAATGCTACATTCTTAGGATAAAAGCAATATCCATTAAAAAAGCCACTATAAATAGTGGCTTTTTTATAGGTCAAATTTAATAAAAGTATTTAGAAAAAACGATTTAGCAATTACGTCATATTTCCCTTAATACTCTTATTTCAACACCTTTATCTCTAGCGCCCTTGCGCATTAGCCATATTAGTCTCATTGATCTCGACTTTATACACTAGACGTAGATACTCTAAGTAATCTTGTAGCTGATCTTGACCCAAGTTATCACGGATAATGGAGGCAGTTTGCGCGCGTTGCATATCAGACAGTGGTGACTGTTGCTCGGTCTTGATACGATCACCGACCAATAACGTCGCACCCATCTCTGTTTCGCTCGCAATCGCAACGACACCATTATTGGCCGCTTGCTGACTAAACGCCAAACCTCGCTCTTTTTCTGTCAATCGTGTGGTTTGACGGTTTATTTCACCTAAGGCTTGAAAACTGACTGGTTGTTTAGCAATATCTGCCGTTGTTTTAATACCAGTCGCCAGTTTCTTAGCATCTTTTAATGCCAATGCCGTGGCTTTTTTCTGACGTAATGTCTGTGTGATTCGTGGCGTAGCCGCTGCTAAAGCAAGTGTTTTAGTAGGACGATAATTGCTTGGCTGTACCCATACCGTGCCATTACCAACTTCAATACCGGCGGTAACCGCTTGGTCTTGAATCGTAAACTCATCAAAGGCTTGCTTAATAACTGCCGGTTGCGACAATGCTGACTGATTGTTTTCTTTACGATAATCCTTGAGACGTTTTAGCGTCACATTCTCTTGCTGAGCGATATCTTCGATACTAAAACCATCTGCTGCCAAGTCGTTAATCGCAGTCACTTTATCGGCATACATCTCCTGACGCTTATATTCTTTTGCTTTAGCGGTTAGCTCATCACGCATACTCTCTAAGCTTGGGATCTTCTTGCCATTGTCTTCGGTGACCGTAAATATCTGATAACCAAAGCTGGTCTTAACTGGTGCGCTCACATCGCCGACACTCAGCCCTTCCAGAGCTTTCTCAACTGCTGCTGCGTCATTACCAAACACAGAAGGGTTAAAGCGGCCGATATCGCCACCCGTCTCTCTTGATGGGTCATCTGATTGTGTTTTAGCAAGCTTACCAAAAGCCTCGCCTTTGTCCAAACGGGCTTTCACTTTGTCTGCGCGAGCTTTTGCATCTTTACCTGTCAATAAAATTTGACTGATTTTGCGCTCATCGACTACAGCCAGCTGTTGCTTATAGGCTTCATATTGCTGTTGCAAATCTTTTGTTGTGACATCAGTCACTGGAACGGTCTGAGGACTCAGTTGCAGATAAGCCAAGTCTACCATTGCCGCGCTTTTTAGCGTGTCTTTATTGGCATCATAGTAAGCTTGTATGTCGTTTTTGCTCAGCTTCACTTGCTCTTGGTAATCCTGCCAATTAAAGCGGTGCAACCAAATATTGCGCGACTCTAGCTGCAGATCGATCAACTGACTGACCGCTTGCATCGGATACACTGCCGTACCAACGATACTGGCATTGAGCTGATCAAGACTTAACTGGTTACGAAATTCTGTAAATAGCTGGTCTTTGGTCATGCCGCGTTGACGCAAAAAGTTTGAAAACTGGTCATTTGAAAAGTTACCATCAGCATCCTGAAAAACTTCTTCTTGACGCAGCAGACGATTTATCGTGTCATCAGACACCGTCATACCAAGCTTACCAGCCTGTTGCTCTAACAAGGTCCGATCAATCAAGCCCTTTAGCACCTGCTCATGCAGCACATCTTCATTTAATAAGCTGGCATCATCAATTTGCTCTAATGTCTCAGTACGCCGGTTATTGACAGCAGTCTGATACTCTGATAATCCGACACTTGCCTCACCTACCTGTGCAATTTGGTTGGGATCAACGCCACCACCAAAGTAGCTTTCGACACCCAATAGAGCGAGCGGCGATAGGCATAAAATCAATAAAATGCGACCTGGCCAGCTTTTTAAGAAATCGCGCAATTTATCCATAGTTATCTCTGCTTTATTAACCTATATTGATGAAAAACCATTGTAATACTATTATTAATATCAATGCTATCTAAGCCGGCAATGGTAAGAAGAAGAACATGTGCATTTTATAGAGGAGTATAGGGCTGAGTGAAAAAGCCTTACTCAAACAACACATCTATCGCGCGCCCTATGATACGTGATTTTTACGGTAGACTCAAAATATTCACGTGGTACGATACAAACTATGGCTACAAAAAAAGCACCTAATATTTAGGTGCTTTTTTGCTGCTTCGGCTAGCGCTTAGAATGTGCGCTAAACTATCAGCGACCATCTATTACTTAACTGCCAACAAACGCTGTTTTTATTCGTCTTGCGAGTCATTATGCAGCGCTTGTCTATAATAGAGTAACTTAAAGATAACGGCTTAGTTTAAGCGCTCTTTTAAGTTTTTACCGGCTTTGAAGCTTGGTACTTTGCTTGCTGGAATGCTAAGTTCTTCACCAGTCTTAGGGTTACGGCCAGTGCGGGCTTTACGATCTTTTACGCTAAAAGTACCAAAGCCAACTAGTGAGATGCTATCGCCAGCTTCTAAAGCTTCGCCAACACTTTCCATAACAGCATTCAAGGCATCACCAGCTTGAGTCTTATTTAGACCACTTTTGTCTGCGATGCTATCAATCAATTCTGACTTATTCATAAAATTTCCTTCAAGTTTAAGGGGGGTAATAAACGCTCACGCCAAGCATTGTAACGCTCTCATAGCACTTACGCAATAAAAACTACCTGACTGGCGTATTAACAGGTTTCGCTTTGTTATCGTCTTTATATCAAGGCAGCATAAGGAGCGCAAGCGATTTTACATATTTTTGTGCCATGTACTACGTATTTGACACCCAATGTTACGCAAAACATCTGCAACGTCTATACAAGCCAACTACTTTAGCTCAAAACACCCTCTGCATGTCTCTTTAGGCTTTGAAAACCTTGGTCAGTTGGTGTCTGTGCATTGCCAGTCATAAATAGTGGTGTCTTTATCGACTGCTAAATTGTACTGTAATAATTTTGCTACTGACAGAAACTAGCGTTACTTTTTATTATAAAGGCGTTACTATAAGCAAAATATCACTGCAAATTTTTAGTAAAAATCAACTTGAGTTGATTCGATAACTTTAATTTTAATTTGCTAAATAAAAAACGGATTATTTACATGAAGCGTTCTACGTTGTCTCACTCTTTTCTTAATATTATTCTGGTGTTCATTGAGTCGGCTCTGACACTACTGTTACGTTTAGATCCCGAGCTACGTAAAGCCGCTTATCCGCTTGCCAAGCAAGGCACCGTCGTCGCACTTCGCCTGTACTTACCGCATGTAGAAATTTTTGCCACCTTTAGTACCAAAGGCGTGTTATTAGATGCTCAGCTACCTATTGGCCGTAGTGAGCCGGATGTGGTTATCAATGCTTACAGTATCCAAGTCATCAATGCAATCACCACTCACGATAGCGAAACAACCGAAAAATTACAAATGCGCGGTGAGTCAGTACAAGTGCAATTGGTTAAGCAATTTATCATGCAGCTCGGTCTCGGCAACTTGATTCAGGGTCTTATCAAAAAGATAAAAGGCGGCAAAGGTAAGTCTAAGCCTACTGACGCGGAAATGGCCGAAAAGAAGGACAACTATAAGCTCCGTATCAAAGAGCAACAGACACAAATCAGTACATTGACGACTAAAAACCGTGAGCTTGAAACCACGGTAAAAGAGTTGCAGAGCAAACAGAAGACATTGATGATTGTGACTATTATGGCGCTTGTCATTATGATTGGTTCAGTCATAGCACTATTGATGAACTAGTTTTTGTTAATGATGGTGATGTTTATTGATAAACATACTTATTCATAAATAATAATGCACCTGTTAGATGATTGCTTTAATGACCATTAAGCGTTTGATAGCTTTAATAAGCTACCAAACGCTTTTTTATCGCTTTAATTTACTCATTGTGAATTCGAAAAAAATCTAAAATGGATGCAGATATTTTACGATATGCGCTCTGAAGCCCTTCTACGCCGCATCTCAACCACCATTGTTTTTATCAATCATAGTAATCAATTGGATTAACCATTCAACCACACTTTAATCTTGACTAAATTACTCGGGATTAAGTATAATTACTCTATCGTTGCACACATCGGGTTCACCATCTGTTGTTTAATAGCGATAAGACACACTTAGTTGATAGATAATTAACAGAGGCAAAAGTTCGCTTTTACCAAAACTACTTGACTAAGATCGTTGTTAAATACACTTATAACTGAGAAGTTGGGAGATAACATATGCGTTTGACTACTCGAGGCAGATATGCCGTTACTGCGTTATTAGATCTGGCGTTACAGACTAGCCAACAAGAGACAGCGGTATCGCTATCCGATATTGCTAAGCGGCAATCCATATCTATCTCTTATCTCGAACAGTTATTTTCTAAGCTTCGTAAACGTGGCTTAGTCACGAGCATCCGCGGTGCAGCAGGTGGCTATCATTTGGCCAAGCCATTGCACGAAATTGATGTGATGAGTATTATCTCCGCTGTCGATGAATCTGTGAATGCGATGCAGTGCGAAGGACGCGGTGATTGCCAAGGTGGTACAATGTGCTTAACCCATGATTTATGGTGTGCATTGTCCAATCATATCGAACAGTACTTGAAAAATATAACATTAGCGCAATTATTAGACATGGAAAACGTGCAGTCAGTCTCAGACCGTCAGCAGACCGTTACCAAAGATATTTCAATAAAAGACATCAATACTATTACCCTATCGACCAGCGAGGCAAACCCAGCATGAGCCAACATAACAACCTTATATACTTAGATTATGCCGCCACCACCCCAGTTGCTAAGTCAGTTGCAGCTAAGATGAGCGAATATCTGACGGTAGATGGCATCTTTGGTAATCCTGCCTCGCGCTCGCATGGCTACGGCTGGCAAGCAGAAGAAGCAGTAGAAACAGCGCGTCAGCAAGTGGCAGAAGTCATCAACGCTGATCCACGCGAAATCGTCTTTACTTCTGGTGCGACTGAGTCTGATAACCTAGCAATTAAAGGTGCCGCACACTTCTATCAGTCTCGCGGTAAACATATCATTACCAGTAAAATCGAACACAAAGCTGTATTAGATACTTGCCGCGAGCTTGAGCAAGAAGGCTTCGAGATTACGTATCTTGAGCCGCAGCCAAGTACTGGTCTTATTTTTCCAGAACAAGTCAAAGAAGCGCTACGCGATGATACTATCTTAGTGTCACTGATGATGGTAAACAACGAGCTTGGTACTATTACTGATGTAGCCGCTATTGGCGAAATCACTCGTGAAGCTGGTGTTATATTTCATGTTGATGGTGCACAATCTGTTGGTAAAGTTCTTATCGACACTCAAGAGATGAAAATCGACTTAATGAGTTTTTCAGGTCATAAAGCATATGGTCCTAAAGGCATCGGTGCCTTGTTTGTTAGTCGTAAGCCACGTGTTCGCCTAAAAGCAGAGCAACATGGCGGTGGTCATGAGCGTGGTATGCGTTCAGGTACACTACCTACGCATCAAATTGTCGGTCTTGGCGCAGCATTTGCCTTAGCCAATGATAGCTACAAAGAAGACAATGCCCATGCAGCCAAACTGCGCCAAAAACTGTGGGATGGTCTACAAGATATCGAAGAGATCTACCTAAACGGTGATTTAGAGCATAGCGTTCCTAACATTGTGAACATCAGCTTTAACTTCGTCGAAGGTGAATCACTAATGATGTCCCTTAAAGACTTGGCTGTATCATCAGGCTCAGCCTGTACGTCAGCGACACTTGAGCCGTCATATGTACTACGTGCTATCGGTCGTCCAGACGAATTGGCACACAGCTCTATTCGCTTTAGCTTCGGTCGCTACACCACTGAAGAAAACGTCGATACGATTATCAAGCAAATGCACGAAGCCGTTGATAAACTACGTGCCCTATCACCACTTTGGGATATGTACCAAGAAGGTGTTGATTTAGATTCAGTCGAATGGGCTGAGCACTAAATTTAAGTATATATAGCGATATAAACATCAAACAGATTTATTAAACGATTGATCAGACAGTTATAAATACCATTTTTATTAACTAAATGTTTGACCCCAATTATCGATGAGTGGGTAGTGTTTCAACTTTTAGAAGCCACTGCTCATCATCTAACTAGGAGAAAACCCCATGGCCTATAGTGACCAAGTTATTGATCATTACGAAAACCCACGCAACGTCGGCAATCTTGACAAAAATGCCAAAAACGTTGGTACTGGTATGGTTGGTGCCCCAGCTTGTGGCGATGTGATGCGTCTACAAATCCAAGTCGATGATAACGGTATCATCGAAGATGCACGCTTCAAAACTTACGGCTGTGGTTCAGCAATTGCCTCAAGCTCGCTCGTTACTGAGTGGCTAAAAGGTAAGAGCTTGGATCAAGCTGGTGAAATTAAGAACAGTCACATTGCTGAAGAATTGGCATTACCACCAGTAAAAGTGCATTGCTCTGTACTTGCAGAAGATGCTATCAAAGCTGCTATTAGCGACTATAAAGATAAGCACGGCGCAGCAGCAGTAACCGAAGAAGCTGTTATCTAAGGCTAAACCTACTGGCCTGTGCGCTGCGTAGAATTAGCAGTGCTAAGTAGCAACACGTTAAGCAGCTACTGATGCTAAAAAGGTGACAATGACACTTATGTAATTGTCACCTTTTATTTTCTAATAGCCGCTAGGGCGTGTCATTAATTAGATTGTGAGTCTTAAAATGAGAAAAATTGTAGATAAACAAGGAAGAAATTGCCGTTAATATGAACATATTGACAAGATTTCTGACGATGTTTAGCAAAATTTAGCCATTTTAAGGCCACTAAATGTATTAATGTGCTAATTGATGACACGCCCTATCATATTATTTTGGCAAACTTGTGATTCCAGTTGCCAGTCTATACAGATTTTTTATTGATACTTATAATTAATAGTCAATGGGAGTTGGCATGATTGAAATGACAGAACGCGCCGCTCAGCATGTTCGAGACTTTTTGGACAATCGCGGTAAAGGTGAAGGCATTCGAGTGGGTATCCGCACAGCGGGTTGCTCAGGTTTGGCTTACGTTTTAGAGTTCGTAGATACCCCTGACGAAAATGACACGCGTTATGAAAGCCGTGATGTCAGTATTTTTATTGATCCTAAAAGCTTGGTCTATTTAGATGGTTTATTGATGGACTATGAAAAAGAAGGATTGAACGAAGGCTTTAAGTTCACTAACCCCAACCAAAAAGGCGAATGTGGTTGTGGTGAGTCATTTACCGTTTAATGATTCAAGGGCTTAAGGGTGCTGACTTTGCTCTTAAGCAATGATAAAAGAATGCTGCCACAATTAAGTCAGTGTGGTCGACCAAATAGCAAACCTATTCTGATATTGACAACACTTTAAAAATAAATAGAAAAAGCAAGGCGTATGATATGACAGATATTACTCAAGAAGCACAGTTTGATAACTTTTTTGCCCTGTTTGAGCAGCCTGTACAATTTGACGTCAATCAAAGTAGTCTCGATCAACATCTACGTCTGCTACAAAAACGTTACCACCCTGACAATGTCGCCAAGAACTTGGCAGACGCTGCACAAGCGCAACAGCAGTCTGAGCAAGCGTCAGCATTGATTAACCAAGCTTATCAAGCGTTGAGTGCGCCTGATAGCCGTGCGAGCTATCTGTTAGATATGGCAGGACAAGCACAGAACCTAGAACACTCAATCGCAGATTTAGACTTTTTAGAAGATGCGATGCAGATGCGTATCGAATTAGATGAAGCGATTGAAGACAAAAATCGCCCAACCTTACAGCAATTACATCCGCAGATTACCGAACGTTTGACGAAACAGTCTAAGCGTTTTAGTGACTCGTACCAAAGCAAGGACTGGCAAACGGCGATTGATGCGACACAAAAACTGAAATTCTTGGTCAAGTTAAATGCTGACGTGACGACAGGGCTTGATGAGGTCGCGACGTCTGAACATTCAGATGATGATGATTTATACGTTTAGATAATGAATATTTAAACGCTTGTATTATTAATAATGTATACACGCTTTTCTAATTTATTGCTCTTATTTAAAGCTATATTTAAAACGATAGTTAAAATAGTCCCAACGATACCGTATAATCCCTTATTTTAAGCACTATTAAACGCTACTCTCTTCTATGTTAGAGAAGAATCGCAGCCGTTGACTGTCATAGCGCCTATGTTGTATTTGCCACATTTCACTTATTCATTTTATCTTTGAGTTATCTTATGTCTTTATTGCAAATTGCCGAACCTAATCAAAGTGCCCAACCCCATCAGCATCGTTTTGGCCTAGGGATTGATCTTGGTACCACGCGCTCATTGGTCGCCGTGGTGCGCTCAGGCAAGGCGCAAGTGTTAGAAGCAGGCGCAGCTAACGATACTCTATTACCCTCTGTGGTCTATTATCCAAGCACAGGCAACCCGCTTGTCGGCTACGATGCCCTAGCCCACTTGGCGGATGATCCAAAAAATACGATCGTCTCGGCTAAGCGCTTTATGGGTCGTAGCCAAGCTGATATAAAGTTCTCTCATCCTTATGAATTAAGTGGCAATAAAGATGATATGCCAGCATTCGTGACTGCTCAAGGCGAAGTGTCGCCTGTTGAGGTATCAGCGCGGATATTGGCAACGCTTGAACAACGTGCCGCCACTGCATTGCCTGCAGACAGTATTGAAGGTGCGGTGATTACCGTTCCCGCTTACTTCGATGAAGCTCAGCGTCAAGCGACCAAAGATGCCGCCCAAGCAGCCGGTATCAATGTGCTGCGTCTATTAAATGAGCCTACCGCTGCGGCAGTCGCCTATGGTCTCGACCAAGCTACGCAAAATGGTGATAAAGAAAGCTATTACTTAATTTATGATTTGGGTGGTGGTACTTTTGACGTTTCTATCTTGAAGCTAAATGATGGCGTCTTTGAAGTATTGGCAACTGGCGGTAACAGTGCGTTAGGTGGTGATGATATCGATCGTCTGATAACCAATTGGCTTATCAAACAATTAAACATCGATCCTAAAGATGTGAGTCGTCATGACAAATCAATACTGGCGCAACAAGCCAAAGCTTATAAGCAGGCATTGACTGACGATCAACAAGTTGATATCGATATCACTGTGAATGAGCAGGCTTATCAAGGTGTGTTGCGCCGTGAAGATTTGCTGGCTATTACAGAACCTGTTAGCCGCCGCACGATAAGCGTCTGCGAACAAGTACTACGTGATGCCAAGCTATCTACCTCAGACCTAGATGAAGTTATCTTAGTCGGTGGCTCTACTCGTATGCCTGCTGTGCAGCAAGTTGTCACTAAATTTTTTGCCAAGCAGCCGCTGTGTCGTCTGAATCCAGATGAAGTGGTTGCTTTGGGCGCAGCACAGACAGCGCATCAGTTGGTCAACGGTGATAGCGACAATAACTTATTATTGTTGGACGTAACGCCATTATCGCTCGGTCTTGAGACCATGGGCGGCTTAGTTGAAGTACTGATTCCACGTAATACGCCTATCCCAGTCAAAAAACGCCAAGTATTTACCACGTACCAAGATGGTCAAACAGGCATGGTGATTCATGTGGTACAAGGTGAGCGCGAGACGGTGGACAACTGCCGCTCATTGGGACGTTTTGAGTTATATGGCATTCCATCGATGAAAGCTGGGTTTGCCCGTATCGAAGTGACCTTTAGTATTGATGCCAATGGCCAGCTAACTGTCAGTGCGCAAGAGACCACCACCAAAACAGAAAGTAAGATTGAGATTGTGCCTTCTTATGGTTTATCTGACGAGCAAAAAGAGCAATTATTGGTGGCTGGATTTAAGTATGCAGAGGAAGATAAGAACGCACGCTCTTTAATCGAAACAAAAGTAGAAGCAGAGCGTGAAGTACTCGCTCTACAATCTGCACTCAATGAGTTTTCAACATTACTATCCTCTGAAGAACAAAGCATTTTAGCAGAGCAAATCAAAGCTCTAGCAGCCGCACTCGACACTAATGACTTGAGCTTTATCGAAACTAAGCAGGCTCAGCTCAAGCCTCATAGCGATGCCTTTGCTGCCCGTATTATGAATCAAAGCGTCAAAGCCAGCATGGCAGGTACGAATGCCCAAGATTGGTAGCAGATACGTTTAAGAATGCTGCTTAGCGATCATACTAAGCTCATCTCTTATATTTTTATTTTTTTAATTGATTAGCACTGGAAAGACGATTTATGCCAAAAATTACTGTATTACCGCATCATGAAATTTGCCCTGAAGGCGCCGAAGTCGAGCTAGAAGCTGGTAGCAACCTATGTAAGGCGCTAATAGAAAAAGGCATTAAAATTGAACATGCATGTGAGATGTCAAAAGCTTGCACTACGTGTCATGTGGTCGTTCGCAAAGGCTTTAATAGTTTAGATGAGATGGACGACATTGAGGCCGATTTATTAGATCGTGCTTGGGGCTTAGAGCCTGACTCACGCCTATCTTGTCAGGTTATGCTCGATGATGAGGATTTGACCATCGAGGTTCCTAAATATACGCTCAACCATGCCAAAGAAAACCATTAAACAACCTATCTTACTGTTATGTTAAAAAAGCCAGCTATCGTCATGATAGCTGGCTTTTTTGTGCTTAATATTATAGATATTGCTTTTAGACGATTATTTATGACCATTGTTGTCACGTTTGCATTCTGCTGCTATATCAGTTGCCAACTTTTCTTCCTCTTGTTCAACCCGCTCAAGCGCAAAATTTAAGCGCGCCCTGATATCTTGATAATCATTATCTTTCATATCTTTAAAGTTCAAATGCAAGTTGAAACCTGGCAGCGTGTGATCAACCCATTTAGAGAGATGACCCTTATCGGCATCAGGATCAAGCACTTGCCAAGCATTTACTTGATCATCAAAGCCTTTTAGCTGAAATGCACCAGCGTGCTGACACTCATAATTATGGCAGACGTAGTCGTAGGTACTCTCACTAACTAATATTTCATCTTTACCAGCACTCGCTTCAAGTCTGGCTGCTAAATTGGCCTCTTTACCGATCAAGGTATAGCTGAGACGATTGTTGCTGCCAAAATTACCAACATGGCAGTAACCTGTCGTAATTCCAATGCGTATGTACAGTCCTTCAAAACCCATGAGCCGCCATTTTTGTCTTAAAGTGCGCATCTCACGACGCATATCTATCGCCATTGCGATACAGTCTAGCGCGTCTTGGCGAGCACCGCGGCTCTTTGGTTCACCAAAAAAACACACCATGCCATCGCCAATGAACTTATCAAGCACGGCGCCATGTTTATTGGCTATTAAAGTCATACAGTGCATATAGGTATTTAAAATGTCAGCCAAATTATCAGCGCTCAAACTATCGGACAATTCGGTAAAACCAACGATGTCTGAGAACATAATCGTCAGCTTAGCACGCTTATTAGAAACGATGACTGGGCTATCAGATTTGACAATAGGTTCCCAAATTTGCGGTGGTATGAAGCGTGTTAACTTATTAATAACGGAGACCATCCTGCTTAGACGCCCGACTGCTTGATTAGCACGCGTTTCATAACCGAGATATTCTTGATACATATACTGAAACTGACACAGAATAACCGCCATACTTGCCAATAACACGATTGGTGTTGTCCAGCCTTCATAGCAATCTATCTCAGCTATGGCCAAAGTGACACTAACATAATAAAAAACAATGACCGTTATGATTGAGCTGGCGATCAGCTTTAAATTATTTTCAGAGCCACTAATGATAATTCTGAGACCTATGAGCGCAGCTAAACTCAGCGAAATAATGATGCAGAACTGTACTGATCCGATGACCGCAGACAATAAAATAATGACAATATTAGACGTCCAAAAACTTTTTGGGCGACGATAATTGTAGATTAGTATCATTAAGCTTGGCAGACAAACAATAACAAGAAGTGCCATTGAGGTAGATCTAAAATCAAAATGTAACGCGAGGAGTATGACCGTGAGAATTAAGACGAAGACTTCTGGATAGTCACATCGATATACCCCTTCATTTTTTGAAGGGCGATTTGGTCTCAGCGTGTCTAAAAAAGGCATATAAAGTGTTCGCTTAAGCAAAACAGATGGTTGGAAAGACTAAAAGACTACGAAGATAGCACAGGTGCATCAACTACCTCTATTATCAAGTCGGATATTAGTCAGTTATCACTATATTATAATTGATATTATACTTTTTAAGTATGTTAAAAACTATGTCATATATAACCAAAAGTATACCACCTATCACTTATTTTACCTTGAATCTATTTTAAATCGGAATTACGGTACTTATTTTGCCGACGATGCTTGATAAGCCAACCGATGATAATTATCACAGCCAATATGCCAAACCCTTTAGAATAAGGGGCCAATACGCCTTCGATGACCTCATAGTTCTGTCCGAGATAATATCCCGCTAACGTTAATACGGTAGTCCAAATACTGGCACCTAACGCTGTCAATACTAAAAAAGGCAATAGCGGCATCTTGTTCATGCCAGCAGGTATAGAGATGAGCGAGCGAACGCCAGGCACCATACGCCCAAAGAACACGGCTGTTTTGCCGTGTTTATCGAACCAATCATTTGCAGAGGTAACGTCATCGGGTTTAACGAAAACGTATTTGCCATATTTTTGGGTAAACGCGACCAAACGTTCTTTATCAAATACACGACCTAAATAATATAAGGGCAACGCGCCAAGTGAGGCACCTAGTGTACCGGCAACAATAACCAGCATTAAATTTAAGTCGCCTTTTGACGCGGCAAAACCAGCCGCTGGCATAATGACTTCAGAGGGTATCGGCGGGAAGACGTTTTCGGCAAACATGGCAAACACAATACCAAAATAGCCAAACTTTGCCATAATACTGAGTACCCATTCGCTGATTTGATTCATAATTACTGCCTCCCCTTATTAAAACTATAGACGATTTATTTTTCTAATTTTGAGTAAACCTAAAAATGTAACTATCCAAACATTGCTATTAGGGTCTGTTGAACATTCAAATGTGGAACTGGCAGTGGCTATTTTTTAGACAATACGCAGTGAAATTTTTGACGCCTAGTCATTCTAGGTTAGACAATTTCGCCATGTATTGGCAAAAAATAGTCCTGCCCCTGCTTGTATACTTGGGGCTGATGCTAAAATCACCCCAAACGTTGTTGTAAACCTAGCTAAGGTCTCGACATTATCGTCGGTTTACGCCTGATTTGATAAAAGGTTTGGAGCAATTTTAGCGATCAGCAGTCCTAATATTTGAATGTTCAATAGACCCTAGTCTCAACCTCATTTATGTCAAAACATCCTGTTTTATGCTATTTATAGCACTTGCACTATGGTAACGATTAGACAAATCCTATGACCAGTAATTCGCCTATTTCAATGACATCCAGATGGATCTCCTTAGCGTGCGCGTTAGGGGTCTTTGCTCTTCTGTACTCATTGACTAATATCTATGCACAAATACTTTTTTATGATACTCAGTTTTATGGTACTCAGCTTTATGGTACTCAGCTTTCTAAGCTAAGTAGCATTAACCCTATATGGCCCAAGAAAGTTCATATACTAGCCACACCGATTGACACAGCGATTCCCTTTGTTGCGCTGATGATTGTGCCGTATAGCTGGTCTATCATGCTATTTTGCGCCAGTTTCTTTATGGTAAAAATGCCAGCACAACTCTCCTTATTAACGCGCAAGTTAATCCTAGCTACCCTTTTTGCTTGTTTTATCTTTTATGTGTTTCCCGCCAAATTCACTTTTGAGCGCCCTACAGTTTTAGGCTGGACACACTATGGCTATCAGTTTTTGCATATAACAGACAAACCTTTTAATCAGTTTCCTTCCTTGCATGTGACATATGCTGTATTACTAGGGACGTCATTATGGCAACTTTCAAAATCTGCGCTCTATCGCCTGACGCTCTGCTGTATCTGTAGTCTCATCATCATATCCACCGTTCTGACTTACCAGCATCATCTACTAGATATTGCTGGTGGGTTGTTACTGGCAGCGTTGATACTGGTAATAACCAATAAGCTGCAAAACAATTTGGTTTTAAAGTATCTGACAGTGGCAATATCGGGATTTTTAATCCTATCGATAGCAGGGTTTATGCTCAATAGAAGCATGACCTCTATCACTTTTGCAGGGTTATATCGTTTAGTCGCCACGTACTGGATGTTAAGTTTTTTTGTCTTAGCTTGGGCTTATCAATATCCGAATCAACCTCGCGACAAACGTTGGTTTGCAAAGGATGAGCAAGGGCGCTTGCTCCTATCTACTTGGCTGAAGTTTGCACCCTTACTATTAGGTTACCGGCTGATGTGGTATGTCGGGCAACGGTATCAGCTCACTCAACATACAAAGTCAGATTTTGGCTCATTGAACCATACTGATAGATGTCCAACACATAAAATAGCAGACTCGGTATATGTAGTTGCTACCCCAAAATTATTTGGCTTATCTAAAATGAGCGATGAGCATTATTCATACTTTTCTAACTTTGCGATGATTATTGTGATTGACTCGGCTGTGGAAACCAACAGTCATAGTTTGAGTTTAAAACAAGCATTGCATACCCACCATATCTACGCGCAAGCACAAAAATTAGACGCTGGTCATTTAGATGTCAGTAATTTAGACGTTAATCATGACAGCTCATTATCCTGCGATTTTCATCCATCATTTGCTGCTGTTCAGATGAGATATCTTTATTTTCCACTATTAGACTTACAGTCGTTAGGAGAGATTGATACTCAACACTTTATTCATTTGTTTAAACAGATAGACACATTAACAGCCCTTGATATAGCGACTAATATCACTAAAAAAAAGCTGCCTAGCAAAACAATCCTTATCAACTTCCAATGCGTAATGGGACTATCCCGTAGTGTCGCCCTGCACGCTTTATATCTGATATATCGAGGACAACTGACTACCGATAATTACGTTACTTGGATCAACGAGCAGTATCCAAAAGCGCATGTCAATGACGATTATCTACCCAAGTCCCTCGTTGATAAGGTTAGGGTCTTGGCTAAAAATGCTTGAACAAGCATTAAGGAAATATCATCAATATATGAGCTCTCTTTTTTTGAAGCATACTGTTGCGAGTGCGCAAGCAATTGTCAGAGACAGCAGCATCGATACCAAGGTATGACTAAAAAAATGGTCGCCAAAGAGCATTTTGTACCCTCCCATCGTCCACCCTAAGACAGTGACTGTCTCAAAGATTCTATAGCGATATTGTCGTAGCGTCGGTAAAAACGCCAAGCCATATAAAGAAAATCCTGCGCTAGCATGTGCTGCTGGAAAACACTTGGCGGGTGTCATAGCCACTATGTTTTGCCAAAGATTAAGGTATGGTAAGTCACCTTTAAAAACCATCAAGTGATTGGGGCAACTGACGTGGGTCACACCTTTGAGCATAGCAATGGTAGACGGCACCATAATCAATACGCTCAAAAGATAACTTATCTCACGCACCGATAAAGGAGTAAGGAATCTATCAAATTTTGATTTATTGGGCAGAGAGGTTTTAATCAAGGGCTGTCTATACTTGATGATTAACACGGTTATTAAGTAAATGCCGAGCAAAATCAGCAATAATTTAGGTAAATCATAAAATATAAACGCGTAAGGCTGCGCACCTTTATCTATCAGCCACCGACCATTTGCATAGAAAAGCTCACTGATACGAAGGTCCAATTGGCTATGCTCAAATGTCAGTGTCGCAATGAGGGTGAGGCACAAGAGTTTGAGCCAAGCCCAATCAGCGGAATTGGTTTTTACAGTCATTGATACACCCAAAAGATAGGATTCACAAGAAAGTGCTAGATAGCGCTATCAGCCATAGCAGGGTCAAAAGCAGTAATGCCAAAAATTGTGCAGCAGAACCGACATCTTTGGCTATTTTGGCCAGTGGATGCTGCTCTGTCGAAGCATGGTCAACACTGGCTTCGATACCCGTATTAAATAGCTCAACGATCAATGACAAGAAAGAGGCGACTATCAGCAGCATTTTTATACTGAGATCAAAAGGCGTGAAGATGAGTGCCATGAGTAAGGCAAAGTTGAGCCACAAAACCTGTCTAAAGGCCGCCTCAAATTGGTAAGCTGCTTTAAAACCATCTATAGAGTAACTGGTGGCTTTGACGATACGGGCAAGACCTTTTTTACCTTTCGCGTTACTGGCATAACTATCAATTGCAAGTAATGGGATAGGAACCGGTTGGCCTGTAGGCTCAAAATCGGGCTTTTTATAGTCAAAGTGAGAGGGTGTGACTTTGCTCATATTGAACTCTTTATACTCATGAATAGTAGGATATCCTGCAAGTGTTGAGTATAAGATAGCAAAGGTTAAGACAACGTTAAGAAAGCATTAAAAAATTATGGACATTTTTTAATGCCTCGCATTGATGAGTGCTATTGATAATAAATACTAAACGTACTACCACCACTTTCATTGGGGTGATGGGTTAACTGCCAGCCCATATGAGTCATGATACGCTGCACGATACTAAGCCCTAGCCCCGTACCTTCTACTTTATAAACAGAATGAAAGTTAGGGGATAGATCTTTATCCATTTGATTGTCGGTATCACTGTGATTTAGACGCTCAAACCTTTCATAAAGCAGAGGCATCATAACTTCAGGAATACCCAGACCAGTGTCCGTCACTGTTATTTTTTTAGCATCGATAGTGACAATGACTTCTCCATCATCCGTATACTGAAACGCATTTTTGATCAAATTACCCAACGCCATCTTAAGTAACTCAGGTCGCACATAGGCAGTGTATTCTTGTTCTGCTACCACTGTGCAGGTCACTGTTTTATAACGCAGCAAATACTTTAAACGTTCAATTTCATTGACTGCAATGCTATTAATGGATGTTAGCGGCGCATCCAATTTTTCAGGCGCACGCGAAAGCAATAATAAAGCCGTGATAATTTCAGAGGTCTCTTTGGCAGTATTGCTGATACGATTGGTAAATTCGCTCAAGCGGCTGTCATGTTCTAACTGTGAGGCCAACACTTCAGACGCGCCCATAATGATTGTCAATGGTGTGCGTAGCTCGTGGCTGACATCACCTGTAAACAGCTGCTCGCGTTTTAGATACTGCTCCAGTTTATGGTTTTTTTCATCAATCGCTCGAGCCAACACTCCGACTTCCGACGGCAAATGGGTCAACTCTGTCAAGTTACGATGGTCTGTTTCCACTGCCCGCTTTAAAGCCAGTAAAGGCTTGATGATTTGCTTGGAAGACAATTGAGAAAAGACAATAGCAATCAATAAACTTAAAATGACAGCAGCTTTCAAGGCAGCCGCAAATATGTCCTCTAAATGCTCAAAGATTGCCAAAACAGGATAATTTTCCATCACCATATCGGTGTTTTCTAGGTAGGTCAAAATGTAATTTTGTTGGTCGCGGTGATAGTGAAAGAAATGCAGTTCAGTGTTCGTTTTGTCTGCGCCCTTATCAACAGTGACAGAAATCTCTTGTACCGTTTCAGTCGCTATGGCTTTTAAATTCTCCGGTGCACTATCATAACGATAAATTTTAATCCCTGGTTCTGCCGTATAAACCGTCTGGTCACCATACTCTTTCTGACTGAGCTCTAGCTGCTGTAACAGACGAGCTTTAACCAAATCCTGCTCTATTCGCATTTCGGCATACAAAAAAATACTGACAAAAGTGGCGCACAGTAACAAGGCAAATAAGAGGTAGGACACACGAAACTTATTGGCTATAGAATCTATATTAAACATGGCATGGGCTTACTTGATAGTAGCAGAAGATAAGTATAGGTTATCAGGGATATAAATACGCCCGACCAGTTTATCGTTATTGACCGTTAAATGGCTCACAAAATGATAAAAAATGATCTGCGAGACAAATTATGACAAATTATCAGGGTCGACGATCTGATAGCCAACGCCTGGTATGGTCATTATCATCGGTTGAGCAAATGGTTTATCGACCTGTGCCCTTACGCTATGAAGATGAGTGCGCAAAGCATCACTACTTGGGATATCTCGTCCCCAAACTTTTTCCTCAAGCTCCGTTTTGCTGACCACTCGAGGAGCGGCGTTCATCAGCGTGGCGAGTATCTTAAACCCAGTTGGGGTCAATTTTAGAAAGATACCCTCGCGCTGAATAGTGTGCTCATCTGTATTTAGAGACAGTTTACCGACCTCTATACTATGCCGAAAGTGCTCATCTTGATGGCGACGTATGAGCGCTTTGATACGAGCTTCGAGCTCCACCAATGAGAAGGGTTTGACCAGATAATCATCAGCACCACTATCGAATCCTGCAACTTTATCCAAGATCGTATCGCGAGCCGTCAGCATCAATACCGGCGTCTTATCATGCAACTCTTCTCTGAGCTTCTTGCACAATTGAGTGCCATCCATACCAGGGAGCATCACATCCAATAATATAACGTCATAACGATTGGTTGATGCCAAAGTCAAACCACTATAACCATTGTGAGCGTTGTCGAGCTCAAAACCTTTTGGCTCAAAAAACGCATAGATATTGGCGACGATATCGGGATTGTCTTCAATAATAAGTATCTTGTACATGGCTATGACTACCTAAAGATGATTGCCTAAATATGACTGCCTAAAAACGCTTATCTATCATAAATAAGCGTTTAATTGGCGACCTTAAAAAAAGTAGGCGCTGAAGCTACCTCGTCGGTGGTGATATCAAAAAAGCTTAGTAAAGTTGGGGTGATAAAGTCATGTGATACTGGCTGAGTGCTCATACTCGTCAGACTCTCGCTACTGATACGGTTACCCGCAGGTGACCAAACAATCAACGGCACTTGCTTTTGCGCATTCGGCGCAATGCTATACGGCAGTCCATGTAAGTAGATATTGTTCTCACCCAAACTCTCTCCATGATCGCTAATATATACCATCACCACCTCATAGTCTTGTTGATAAGGCTTCAATGTTTCAATAACATTATTTAAGAAATAATCAGTATAGCCAATCGCATTGTCGTAACCGTTGATGACCGACTGTGCATCACATTTGGACAGCTCATTGGTCATACAAACTGGCTGAAATTTTTCAAAGGCTTTAGGATAACGCTTATAATAAGCGGGGCCATGATTGCCCATTTGATGCAGTATAACCAAAGTATCTTTTTGGCTAAAGTCCGACTTAACCATTTTATCAAAGCCATCCAACATGCCAATATCTCGGCATTCGCTATCACAATTGGGGTTCTTATCCGGCGTTTTGTAATCCTCAAACACCACTCGATCTGCCACGCCTTTAGAGCTAGAGTTATTGTCTCGCCAAATAACCTTGACGCCTTGTTTGTTTAGCGTATCTAACACATTTTCATTATAGGCAGCGGTATCTACATCGTAGTCACTTTGGTTTGCATAGCTGAACATACAAGGCACTGAATAAGCGGTAGAGGTGCCACAGGCCGTTACATTCTTAAAGCTATAGATATCCGCTTGTTTGGCGAGCAATGGCGTAGTGTTGCGTGTATAGCCATTCAAGCCAATGTGGTCAGCACGTACGGTTTCTCCGACCACAAAGACCATCAGCTTAGGTTTTGCAGTGCTATTCACAGCTGCGCTACGCTTGGCATCTGCTGCATGAAGTATCAGCGTATCGGGGCGTTGCTGTTCAGCTATATAATCCGTTCCTAGTTTTACGACAGAATAAATGGGCGTGATTGGGTTGCTATAATAACGGACTTCTTTATGCTGACGAAAAAAGCTAGCGTACTGATCGCCAAAAGGTATCAAGCAAAGCGCAAGCAGCGCAATAGAGGCAACTAAGGTTGCGGTCTTTTGAAGTATTGCGCGTTGCCAAGAGAGGCGCTTTAAACGAATTTTGCTAATAATAAATGCTGGAATGATGCCTAATAATACCACTCTAATCGCAAAACTTGGTGCCATTAGATCCATAGCCTCAGCTTGATCGGTTTGTAGGCTATTGATAAGCATATTACGATCAAAAATCGTGCCGTAAGCATCGGTAAAATAACCACAAACCGCTGCCACTAGCACCATGGTAATCAACACTGCTTTTGCCGTTGAACGATAACAAAGCAGCTGAAGTATCAGCCACAGCAAACCAAACAACAAGCCCACCAGTGAAAGAATGAACCCCACATTTGTATCAAGTGGGTAGATATTTAAGACTTGTGCAAAAAAACTAATATTAGCGGTAGTGACTAGATATAGTGCAGTGATGACGATAAGTACATTAACATTCAGCTCAAAATGATAGCGTTTGCTAATAGCATATTTTCTATCATGAACTTTGGTAAAGCTAGCACTAAGCGCTTGAGATATTGACATACAAATACTTCTCAACAGAATGAGTGAAGACCCAATTCATTAAAGTAACAAGTACCTTGTTAAGAAGGCGTTAAGCTGCTTGAATTAAAAATACTTTAAACGACAATGAGAAATTTAGGATGCTAGAAAATGAGTCATGCGCTATTCACTGGGATCAGCGCCGGGTGGAAAGTCATGGCGCAGCTGCGTGACATTAGCAGTGGTAACCGTGTCCGTATAGTTGTTCAAATCGCTATGCACATACTGGGTAACGGCAGCTATTTGCTGATCGGTCATCATGCTGTGGAATGATGGCATACCACGTAGACCATTCATGACGACGCTAATAATATAATACTTTGACTCCATCTTAGTATTATCCGCTAGCGGTGGATAGTAGCCTGCTCCTTGTGCGCCCTCGCCTTTTTGCATATGGCAACCTGCACAAGAATCCTCATAAAGCTTTTTACCATCAGTAGAAAAAAAACCGCTTTTACCTTGTGAGCTGCCTTCAAATTTGGTGAGCCATTTCTGCAAGCCAGCATCTTCGCTTATTTTCGGTATCGAATTGACATCAACGATATTTATGGAAGGTCTGCTCAGCGCTTCTTTGGACATATAAACCGCGCCCCACGCCCCGTTATTGCGGCTGGCTTGATCGTCAAATATCATGGGGCTGGATTGTTGACTGGCAATAGTGACCGCATTATCGTTACTATATTGACTACAGCCTGACACGGTAAATATGCCTACCAACGTTAATAATATGACTGTCTTATGTGAAATAAACGGTTTAAGACCGTTAAAAGAGCGTGGTTTTATCATGTTTATGATCGCCTTTATAATCGTTACTATATAGTTGTTACTATACGATCGTTACTATGCTGGGCTGGCCAAAACAGGCCTACTAGCCAAGTTTTTTGGCCTTTTGGTGTAAGCGTTTGGCCGCGTCCATCCCCGATAATATGGCCCCTTCTTGCCAAGCCGGAATGTGTGAGCAATGCTCGCCTGCTAGTACAATCCGATGATCAATGCTGCAAAGCGTATCGTAGTATTGCTCACGGCTCGATTCACTCCAAATACCATAACAACCAAGCGACCACGGGATACGATGCCAAGCGACTGACGTACCTGAACGAAACTCTTTGGGATATTGCGGATGGATACGCTTGCCGTATTCTAATGCCGCCTTGATGCGCTCTTTTGGCGTTAAGGAATTGAACTTATAAGAGGTTTCTCCAAAGCCATAAGCACCTAATAACACGCCAGACCCTTTGGTGAATAAGTCCTGCGATGGATAAGAGATTTGGGTAATAGGCAGATCCGTATAAGTGATGCCGCCGTAAATCCATTCATCCTCCTCCCAAAACCGCCGTTTGAACTCCAAACCAACTTTATAAGAGCTGTCATAAGGGACGGCTGCCATCGCTTGCTTCATTGGTTCTGAGACATTGATGTCAATTTGGGTTAATACTGACAGCGGAATAGTACAGATACACCAATCGGCACGAACGCTTTTGACGCTACCCTCTGGGTTATTGCTTGCAGAATTGGTGCTGTCGATATAATCAACAGTTACCCCTGTCTCATCTTGATTGATTTTGGTGACTTTGGCATTAAACTTGATCATATCGCGGCATTCACGTGTGAAAGCATCGCCTATTTTGCCCATACCTCCGACAGGTTGAAACATTGCTGGTTGGTGCACGTAAACGGTGTAATTAGCATAGAGATCAGACCACATCCCTGAGTCTAATAATTTTTTCATTGGGATAGGAGTAGATGGCTTAGCGTCGGGCATCAGACCGCCACCCGGATAGACACTATAGCCGCGATGTTTGCTGGTTTCATGGCTTTTGACGTAGCGATAGCTATTATCAAGAACGCCCCAACCTTTCAAACCTTCTAGTAACTTTTCTTTATCTTCTTTAGTGACTGTATCATCTAAGCTACCTTTATTGACTGCTTTAGATAGTAACTCTGACACGTAGCCACGGATATCGCTTTGTACTTCGCCTAAGCGCTGCGGTGCACCATTAAAATGGTTAGTACGATGTAGATAAGCACGATCATTGGTTTGGATAAAGGGCTGCAATGCGACATTAAATTTTTTGCAATAATGAAATACCGCATAGTGATGTACGGGCAATCGCCACGGTCCACCGTTAAAGTAATTGCCTTTTTCAAAGTCGCAAGTCACCTCCTCACCGCCAAGCTCAGTATATTTATCGCCACTATTTAGCGTCCAACTGCGCCCACCACCGCGATTTTGATATTCAAGCACGGTGACTTTATAGCCCGCTTTACGTAACTCGTAAGCTGCTGTAAGCCCGCTCAACCCTGCTCCCAAAATAACGATGCTCGCGCCAGCAGGAGCACCTTTGAGATCTATTTCTTGCTTAAAACTCGACTCGGATGCAAACCCCAATGTGGTCATCGCCTGATACATGGCAGTCGCGCCAGCAGTCTTACCGATCATTGAAAGCAATTGTCGCCGTGTAGGGGAATGCAATAAATCGTTCATTTAATTATCCTTGGCACAATTCGTTTTTATAGTAGGGTCTGTTGAACATTCAAATGTGGTACTGGCAGTGGCTATTTTTTAGACAATACGCAGTGAAATTTTTGACGCCTAGTCGTTCTAGGTTAGACAATTTCGCCATGTATTGGCAAAAAATAGTCCTGCCCTGAAAGGCTGATGCTAAAATCACCCCAAACGTTGTTGTAAAACTAGCTAAGGTCTCGACATTATCGTCGGTTTACGCCTAGTTTGATGCGATTTTAGCGATCAGCAGTCCTAATATTTGAATGTTCAACAGACCCTAATCAAACAAGCAAATTTTTAGATTCAATTCTTTAAATTTAAGGAGATGAGATTTAACTTTTTTCTTTGACGACGCGTTTGACATCCGCCGCACTGACTTCGCTACTTGGCAGACCACCGAAGTTGACTCGCACATAGTTAGTAATACTAGCGATTTGTGCAGGGCTTAGGTCTTTCTCAAAACCTGGCATTTTCGGTGCAGTATTGAACGCACCTTTTGCCCCAAAAGCGATAACGCCAATCAACGCATCAGGTTTAGCACGGCGAATACTACTAAGACCGACAATAGCAGCATAGCGGGCATCCGGTTGAGCGTACCCATCAACGCCATGGCAACTCCCGCAATGACCAAGATACAGGGCTTTAGATGAGGATTCAGCTGAGGGTTTAGACGAATCGCTGCTACTAGTTTTAGAAGTATTCGTTTTAACCTGTGCTAGATAGTCCTTTTGCTCTAGTAAATCATAAGTAATAGAGGAGCTGATGGGATTTGGTAAACGTGCAACATTAACCGGCAGCAGATAATCATCAGTCTTGATCGCAGGAATGACTTTTAGATAGTTAGCCATCGCGCTCAAATCTTCATCGGTGAGATAACGGGTACTATGTCCTACTGCTTCTGCCATAGGGCCGCCTGCATACGCCCGTTTATCAATTTTTCCAGTACGCAAATAAGTGACAATGTCACGCTCACTCCAACGCCCAATACCAGTGTCGTTATCAGGGGTAATATTAGGCGCAAACCATTTACCAAGCGGCGCACCAGATAGATAACGGTCTTTATCGAGACCTTGGGTGAGGTTGCGCGGCGTATGACAAGTGCCACAGTGCTCTAAATTATTCACCAGATATTCACCGCGCTGCTGCGTTGGTGTCAGACCAGTACGGTTTTTAGTAGACGGCACATTGATGACATTCCACGCGAGCATTAAGCTACGAATATTTAGAGGAAAAGGCAGTTGCGTTGTTTTTTCAGGTGGCTTATCGACGACAGGAACTGTTTGGAAATAAGCAAATAAAGCGCTAATATCATCATCCGTCATTCCATGATAGGACGGATACGGCATCGCCGGATAAAGTTGATGATTTGGCGCGCGACCTTTACGTAATGCTTTGGTAAAGTCAGCTTCCGTATAATTACCGATACCATACTGCGTAGAAGGCGTGATATTGGTTGAATAGATATTACCGATAGGCGTTTCGATAGGAACACCACCACTATAGTCCTCACGATGACAGGCCATGCAGTCGGCTGTACGTGCAATATAAGCCCCGTAATTGGCTAAATCATTATTGATTGGGCTAACATTAGGCAGGCTTATGCTGGGAGGTAAGCTGGATGGTGTCAGATTGCTATTGCCGATGCCTGTGCCGTCAGCAATGGCAATGTTAGAGGCTATGCTCAGCACGCTGAGAGCGAGTGTTGATATCATCATAGAAAGTGGCTTCATAGTATCCTTATCATACCAGTCAATCATCCTTGATCACTTTTCAGAAGCTGTCTGCTCTTCACTAATAAATCCTACTAAAAACAGACTCTACTAAAATAAAACTATTCATCGGTAATAGCTACTGTTTAATGGCCTCAATTTGAATCTCCAAGTTGAGGTTTTTAGTGAGTCCAAACCATGCATATTTATCGATATTCCATTTGGTTCGGTCAACGGTAGCCGTAAAATTACCATTGCAAACATCTTTTTTGAATGCGGGATGCAAATAACAGTCAAACTTAGTCGCTGTCAAGCTTATAGGATGGGTTTCGCCATGCAGGATTAAATTACCATCCACTTTTAGAATCTTAGGGAGCGATTTATTCTGATTAAAGTACCATTTGGTAGAGTCAAAACGCGCCAACGGAAAGCGCTGCATATCAAAAAAATTAGGACCTGTCAAAGTATGGTTGAATGCTTTATTGCCCGTATTCAAAGAGCTAATAGGAATAACTAATGAGATATCACCTGTCTGTGAGCTTGGATCATATTGCAAATTACCTTTGACATCATAAAAGCCGCCAGTAGTGGTCGAGGTTTTGAAACGCTCAATGCCGAAGCTTATATTTGTATTGATAGGATTGATGACATAGCTAGCGGCAAAACTGCCCGTTATGTTACTTATTATTAGCAATAGCAGTGTTAGAAAGGCAAAAACATATGATCTTTTTTGACCGCTGTCTGAAGCGCCCATAGCCACATTCCTTCGTAAGCATTGTAAGCCTTATTGATACTACTGACTTTTTTATTGATGGACGCAATCCATGCTTGTACTTAATAAAAATTTAGCCATTTTAAGATCGCTACATAGATAACTTTGTTAGTTGATAATACACTCTAATAACTTATACCCTATTTTCCAAACACTTAGGAGTATTATTTTAGCGAAGGCAGCAATATCTGCTTAGGCTAAATTTTCGCTATATATCTATTATCATAAATAGCGCGCCGTTAAGAAAACGTTAAGACGGTAACTTGGTTTAGGAAGGATGATTACATTAGCAATTTAAGGCAGGTAGTTGCGCGTTTTTACTGTCGTACTCTCTCAACGTGTTGAATCTCTGACGATACCAGTTCGGTTCGTTTTGATACGCGCAACATTTATCAGTAAGTATGAAGCATCTCTTAACTTAACGTTCCCCCAACCCTTCTGACAGCGTTTTGGTAATAGGCTTGGTGAGGTAAGACAATACTGTGCGCTCCATCGCTTTTATGTCAACAGAAGCCGTCATGCCTGGCTTGATGACTATCTTGTCTTCCCGACCCTTAAATTCAGCACCAGTGATAACGATTAGCACGCGATAGTAAGGCTCTTCGCCTTTGGGTGTTTGCTCCATCAAAGTATCTGGGCTGATGTAATTGACGGTGCCAGTCATCGACCCAAATATTGAATAATCATAGGCATCAAGCTTGACGGTCGCGTCTTGTCCTTCCTTTATATAAGCAATATCTGCAGGACTGACTTTCGCATCTATAATGAGGTCACTACTGGTCGGTAGAATCTGCATGATGACCTCACCCGGCTTAACAACACCGCCAATAGTCGTCACATTTATATTGTTAATTTTACCTTCTGTAGGTGACAACAAACGCTTTTCACCTAATACTTGCACGCGATCTCTTAGCTGCTCAAGCTCGGTATCCAAATCCTCTTGAGCTTTTGTCATCTCAGCTTGCGCTTCCTCAAAGTACTTGTTGCGCTTGTTATTGATTTGCGCTTCAATGTCCGCCACTTGACGACTGAGCTTGATGACATCAGCTTGACTGACATCCCCGTACTTTAATAGTGGCTCATTCATGCTTAGCTCTTGACGCGCCAAAACCAGCATTTTTTCAAGAGAAGAAACCTCTTCATTGATGGCCTGACGACGGCGGTTATACAGCGCTCTTTGGTTCTGTACATATTCAGGATAACCCTGTATTTCTTCAGGAAATATCAAGGGTTTTTCAAAAATTTCGGCATTCAATCGGGCTAACTTGGCTTTTAATGCCGCTGTCTTGGAAGCAGAGTTATCTACCGCGGCTTTGGCTCGCTCTTCTTCTAACACGACAAGCAACTGTCCCGCCTTTACTTCCTCACCTTCTCTGACAGCTAATTGGGTTAATACACCTCCTTCTGATGCTTGAATTTCCTGTGTTCGAGCACTTGCAATCACCGTTGCTTTGGCACGAGTTACTTGATCGATTTTGGCAAATGATGCCCAGACGATCAAAGTAATAATACCAATCAAAGCAATCCAAATACTCAGTCTTGAACGATTAACTTTGGGATTGGTGGGTGTATATTTATACTCTGACATACCTACTTCCCTTGATCGTCTGGTGAGTTTTTAGCACTGCTAGCTTTTATGCTGATATTTTTGACCCTAGACGTTACGGGCTTGGTCTCATCAGCACCTTCTTTTGATGGTTGACTGGTTTTGTTAATAATTTTATCTTTTTGCTGTACAGTGGTCTTGTTTTTTGCTTGATCGTTTTTGCGAAGCTCATCGAGTACCGCCTGTTTTGGACCATCAATGATAATGCGTTGATTGTCCATAATGATCAAACGGTCAACCAAGTCCAGCAATGCTGTCTTATGAGTAGAAACAATAAATGTCTGCCCCTTTGTCAGCTCCTGACGCAGTACTTGTAAACAGCGCTGTTCTTGCCGATTATCCATAGACGCAGTAGGCTCGTCTAACAAAAATACATCGGGTTTGGTCAATAGTAAACGAGTGAACGCCACCAGTTGTTTTTGTCCACCTGACAGTCCTTTACCGCCTTCACTAATCGGCAGGTCAAGACCGCTTGAATGGCTCGATACCAAGTTTATGAGCCCTGTTCTATTTAGAGTATCTTGCAAGACATCATCATTGGGCGCTGCCATACCGATTAATAAGTTTTCTCGTAATGTCCCCTGAAACAATCGATGGTCTTGTTGCAGATAGCCCAAGCGCTCACTCAATGTCTCACGGCTTATTTGATGTATATCAAGACCATCCAATAGCACTCGCCCTTTGGTGGGTGCATACAATCCTGCCAGCACCTTGAGCAAGGTGGATTTTCCTGAACCGATAGGCCCAAGTATCGCTATTCGTTCTCCTGGCTTAATCACCAGCTGTGAGATATTGATGGCTGGTCGATCATTGTCTTTGTAATTAAATATCAAACCATCACATTGATAAGCGCCTTTGATATGCGTGGGCGACAATGGATAAGCAACGCCTTGATTGTCCTGCTCCAGTGCAAATAAACTTTCAATATTCAGTTTGGCGGCCTTGGCATGAGCATATTGCACCAGCAAGTTTGGTATAGCCATAACCGGTGCCAGCACCCTACCACCCAGTATCGAGCAGGCAATCAGTCCACCCATCGTCATGTCGCCCTGCATCACGACAAATGCCCCGACTATCACAATACCGACATAGCTTGTTTGCTGCAGCATTTGCGTAAAATACGTCAAATTGTCATTGGCATGCTTCATATCCAAGTCGTTTTTGATGGTAATGTCCATCACATCAAGCCAACGCGAGAGAAATTTCCAACTGCCTGCCCCTGCTTTTATGGTCTCGACGCCTTCCACAGCTTCTACAAGCAGACCTGTTTTATAATAAGAAGCTGTCGCGCCTTCTGCTGCAATAGCATCAATGCGCTTACGAGCAACTAATCCCATCGTAATCGCGATTACTGCCGCGATCACGGGTACGGCAGCCACTAAAGGCGACCCAATAAAAGCCACCAAACTGATGAAAATAATGGTCATGGGCAAATCGACCAAGCCAAAGAGTGTACTTGCGGTAAAAAAGCTACGCACTTGCTCATAGCCACGTAACTGCGCTGCCATAGAACCGACCGATCCTGGCATCTGATCGATACGGACTTTTAATAAACGTTGAAACACTTCCCGAGACAAATACTGATCGAGACCGACGACCACTTTATCCATGATTCTTGATCGGGAAAACTTCATAAATGCTTCGAATAAAATCACCAAAAAGACACCACTCGCCAAAATAATGAGCGTGTATTCACTACGCGTCGGTATGACGCGGTCATAAACTTGCATAGAAAATAACGATACGGCTAATGCCAGCATATTGATTAAAAAAGTCGCAATAACGGCTTCCACCAAAATGCCTTTATAATTGCCCAAATCAGATTTTAGCAGGTCAGAGAATGAGGCTTTACGCTGCTTGATATGGTCTTCTTTTAGGCGGATACGCAACACCAATGACAGCTCTTCGGCACGTGTCTGTACATGGCTATTCGCTTGTCTAAGGTTCCAGCTCTTTTGCGGGGTTTGACTATCAATTACGCCCCAACCCAAATCTGTTCGATAAGCCAATAAAGGCAAAAAAGCGGCATCGGGCTGCTCCAATATTTCAGGTGTGTCCGTTATGCCGATGCCTTCTAATACTGCAATGACACCGCCTAGCTCATGAATACTTTGACCTTGTCTGTCCGATTGCTCACTATGCCGCCTGACGACATCATGGAGCCGTATATTATCTACCGGATAGCCTTGCTGCCCGAGTAAATGCTTAATTGCATCGGTCAACGTTTCGGTCAGATCAATCTGCTCCGAGTATTGCAACTCATGGTGACCAACAGACTGAGACGTTGTCTTTTGTAATTGTGCACTCATATTAATCACTTATTGAATATTGGAGATGGTTGCGTATCCAAGATACTGTAGTAGCAAATAGAGAAACCTCTATTATTCTTATATCAGACCAATACTAGTCAGTATTTTTGAGAAGTAGCGGTATGCTCTCTTATATGACCGTCTTGTTTAGGGCCTATTCTCTTGGTTCGTTATTGGCGTAATACTGTAATCATCATTTAACATAAGATACTCTCCATTATTTAGACTCTGCTCTGCAGTCGCGGGTAGTTTAATCTCGATATACTCTTCTTCTACTGTGTTTTTTCCATAACCAAACTCACGACTTACGCTGCTTTTATCTTGCTTATTGAGCCACTGTTTTACAGAGTCTGTCGGGCTAAACAAAGTGACTGTCTTGCGATTATTAGAAAACTGTTGCCACTGCATAATACCAAAGTCCACTTGCAGCCTATAGAATGCACCCAGCATCTCCGCCCGAGTTTGTACCAGCTGTACTTGATAGTCGTTGTGTTCACGGACAGCATTGAGCACTTCGAGCCATGACTTGCGCCCTGCAATAAACTGCCTACGGTAAGAGCTGACCACAATCTGTGCGCCTGCGACAGCAGCGACCAGTGATGTCTCTCTATCCTTGGCACTCACAAACTGCTGATACTGAACTTGAATGTTTTCTATGACATTACGGCGCGCCGCTTCTTGGTTTTGTACCAGACTGTTGACCTGTGCCTGTGACGCACGTGCAAGCGCAAAGTTGGAAAAACCAGCGCCTGGGGCATAACTTAACCCTAATGAAAACTTACCATCATTTTCATTATTTTCGTGATAGTAAGCATGTTCGTATTGAGCATAAACGGTTGGATATCGAGCCGCTTGCTGTGCTTCAACGCCTTGCTTGGCAGATTCGATCTGAAAGTGCTCTTTGACGACCGTGGGATTATAAAAACCCACTCGATTAAAGGCCATTTTTTCAAAGTCGATCGATTGCTGTTTGGCTTGATTTACCAATACTTTGATGTTCGGTATACTCATTGCACTCATCTGAGACAATGATTGACCGATGATTTGCTCAAGCCTAGCAGCAGCGATACGTTGCTGTTCGACCGCAGATTGATAAGCCGTCTGCTCTTGTAAGATACGATTTGTCACTAGATCCAGTTCAATCCTAGCGGATACACCTTGCCCAACGCGACGCTGCATCATGGCCTCAAAGTCACTAAGTTCTTTCAGGTTTTCAACATGGACGCTTTGTTTTGCGACGGCTTGAATATAACTCTGCCAAGCATCAATCGTCGTTTTTGCCACTAGGTTTTGTTGCTCATAGATATACTCTACGGCTGCCTTATCATCGAATATGGCTTGATTGACATCAGCAGTGAGCTTGCCACCTGTCCACAGAGGCTGGCGAAGGGTCACTTGTGAGACAAAGTCATTGTCTCTATCGTAACCTGAACTCACGCTTGGCGTCGGCAAGAGATTTAACTTAGCGGCATTGATACCTTCTGTGGTTGCTTCTTGACTGGCTCGAGCTGATCCCACCAAAGGATGCGTTTGAATTGCCTGCGCCACTAGGCTATTGATTTGGAAATCTGCTACTACTGCGTGTGAAGTCACTGTAAAACATATACCAGTCGCCAAAGCGGTCATAAAATGGCGCACTGAAATACTACAAAGTAACTGCTTACGATTTGACGAATTTTTCATGTTATTTTAGTAACCGTCCTTGTTGATTCACTCTCAAATATGTATTCAACGCTTCTGTGTAAAATCTTACTAGACCTCAGTTGGTAAGGCAATAATTCATATAGCCAATCAAGCTAACTAACTAACTAACTAACTAACTAACTAACTAACTAACTAAGGTTATGTAACTTTATTAAAGCTCATATTCAAATATCATTTGTTATCAAATTCATATTACATAATGCAAATAACTAAATTTAAGCAAAGCTATTCATAAATTTTTCAGACAGCTCATAGCATATTTCTCGACTCTCAGCGCCTAAAACAATACTTATGTAGTGAGTGTTGTCATCAATCCAGTAATTGATTAAATTAGCACCAATACCAACCAAGTTACCTGTTTTTAATCCTAAAATATTTGAGTGTACGCGCATCAATTTATTGGTATTAAAAACCTTTTTTCCATTAAATTTAAAAGCACTCAAAGAGCAATAAGCTGCTATTTCAGCATATTGACTGATAAATACTTTAGAAAGCTTACTCATGTCTTGGGCTGTGGTATAGGCATTTCTGTTGAGACCTGAACAACTACTCCAGTGACTGTTAGTTAAACCCATTGAATGAGACTTATGAACCATTTGTGTGACAAAATGCGCTTCATTACCAGAATGCCAACATGCCAAAGCAAATGCTGCCTCGTTAGAGCTTGCAATTAGCGCAGACTCAATAAGCACTGATAACGGTATTTTTTCTCCCTTTTTATAAAACTTATAATACTCGCTGCTACCTCTTAGTAAATCGACAGGCATCTCAATTAAAGTCAGCAAAGGGTCAATACTGTCTTGCTTTACTTTATCCCATATCAACATCACTGTCATCAACTTGGCCAATGACGCCATCATTTTTGGTGTGTTTGATTGGACCGACATGATCAGGAGAGAATTGCTTATCTTGTTGTCCTCAAGCTCAAAACTCTCAACCAATATAGCAGCGTTAGTATCAAACTCTTTCATGATAGAGTCTTCTACTCTAACTGCTTTAGTAATTCTATTGTAGGCAACAGGTTTTTGACACTCTAGAAATATCTTATTGAGTCCGATACCATTAGATGCTTTGATAAAAACATGGTCATGATTTTTGATAAACTGCACAAGCTGAGTGGTCAAAGATTGCGTGTCTTGAAAATGATAAACTTCGATATTTGACTGTTTAAGCGCATCAGCCACAGCTTTGCTCTGCTTGCCGACTAAAATTAAAGTTCTAAAAGCCATTTTTTCGATCAACGGTATCAGCTGTAAATGATATTTACCGCTATCATTACCAAGCTCTAACATATCGCCCAAAATTACCAGCTTGTTCTGAGCAGGTATTTCTAGTTGCTCAAAGGTTTCAAGCGCTGCTTGCATGGATAGTGGGTTGGCATTATAAGCTTCGTCATAAAGTGTGATTGGCATATTTTTATAGATCGTTTTTAGAACCTGCCCTCGCCCAGCGACTGCTTCAAACCTCTCTAGCCTGACAATAGCTTCGTCAATCGATAGGCTATAATGATTTACTACTGCCAATATGGCCATGGCGTTGAGTACCATATGCTTGCCACGTGCTTGTAAAGTAAGCGTGTAAGTCTGTCCATCAACCACTATCTGTGCGTTCGCATTTTTGTGAGCATAGCTTAGCAGCTTTATCATAGCCTCACTGTGTTCGCCATAACTGATAACGTGTATACCCCAAGTATGCGCCAGCTGCTCAATAATGTTGTATTGCTTAATATCTCGGCAAATAACCGCTACAGAACCTGGTGCCATACCTTCAAAGATACGTGATTTTTTGAGGGCAATCGTTTCAACATTATGGTGATACTCAAGATGAGCAGCAGCAATGTTGGTGATCAATGCTATATCTGGACGCACTAAATTGGTATTGCCAGACATAGAGCCAATTGCCATCTCTAATACCCAGTAATTCATAGCCTGCGGCATACACGCCAAATTCCATGCAATCCCTACTGGTAGATTCGCGCTAGATTGCGTATAACCAGCACCACCAAAACCATCTAACGTATGTGCCAACATATTTACAGATGTAGTTTTGCCAGCGCTACCCGTGACACCAATAATTTGACCATTAAAGACCTGCCGAGTATAACGTCCGATATCGATAGTCGCTTGACGTATATTGCGGACGTGTAATACAGGGACACCCAAATCTTGATATGCCGATACATCATCGGTGACAATCGCAGCAGCCCCTTTTTTTATTAACAACTCAACAGCAGCTTTAGACAAGTAGCCTACTGACATACTCTTGCTTCTAGCTACTATCAGCTGACCTGATTTGAAACTGGGCGGCCAAATACAAAGACCCGTAGCAAGCCAGTTATCTGATGGCGGCACGAACCATTTACCTTTAGTGGCCCTTATAAGATTATCAGCCGTTAAGACAGAGTCCGCTACACCCTGCCTGTTAGTGCTATCTGTTTGCGGTTTACCTGAATTATCGGTACTGGTTAGTTGGTTGTTTTTTTGATGTTGCTGACTTCGTTTAGTAACAATTTTTGGATAATTTGCATTTTCTAAAAAATCTCGATAAGCCACCAGCCCTGATAAATAATGCTCTACATCATCAATTCGTACTCTAAATGAGTGATGGCGAATAAAGAAACCATGCAAAATGGTTTGCGGTGCTTTAAAAAACATCGCCATCTCTGGAAAGAAAAAACCATTCATTAAATGATTGGCACGTGCATGTAGCGCTTGATAAAACGCTTGAACATCAAAGCCATCTAATACGTCATGAAACTCTGGATACACATCTAACGTTAACAGCATTTTATGAAACGCCATCGACAGCTCAAGCAAAGTTGGAAACGTGGTGATACGGTTTTTGATAAAGTCGGTATAGCCTCTAATATTATCGACTGCAAACTGAAAATACTTTTTTTCAGGTTTATAAATAATTAGCTCGTTTGAACAGTAAGATAACCAATGGTCGTGTGCTTGATGATGTTTGGCGTCAATAAAATAATCAAAAGCGCGTGTTACACAATTTAGCCAACGCGCGTCTTTGGTCAAGCCATATAAACGCATTAAGGCAAATGCTGCTTCGCCATCATAATAGATGATACGGTTTTTGGCTTTCAGTGATAGATCATGGCCATGTAATACATGGACAAAGCTACCATCCTCTTGTTGCATGGCTTCGATTCCAGCCGCCAACTTAGCGGCCAAATTATGGTACTCATCAGCGAGCGGCGTGTCTTCAAACACTTGTAAGTATTTAACCAGTGCCAGTATCGCAACGGCGTTAGCACCCAGCTTAACCTCGTCACCTGTATCTATCACATAGGCTTTGTCATCATAATGTCGGATAAGCTCATGGATCAGGTAATGCATGGCGTTATCAATATTGCTTTTCATATCAGCCAAGCTAAGCTTTTCTGCTGATGTTGCTTTTGTTGATACGGCTTCATTGCTTGCGATAGCATTGTCACAATGGGTAGCATCAAAACCATAGCAAGCTTCATAACCTTCTATAAGTGCATAAGTGCTACTGGCATGGCGCAGGCTGTTATAAGTGTCGATGGTGCGATCAAAACAAGGAAAATACCCATACACATATTGACCCGAAGGCGTGACTTGTTTGGCAAGATAGTTCGTGGCCTGCTCAATAATAGGTTGTGTGCTATTTGCCGATAAGGGCAATAATTTACGATGACCTTTAAAACGTGGCTGAGTATCGAGGTTATGGCACGCTCCTGTGGTTGCATCAATAAATACACCTGCTGTGTTAAAGCTAATGACAGCTAGGTCATCGCTGAAAATTGGGATTTGGCTACTACCGTGACGCGCCTTTACATATACATTCAGATTTTTAACATTTACCCCTGCGTGAGATACTGTATTGCCCATATACAAACAAGCGTTAGCATTTAGCTCCATTTCGGTAAGCAACAACCAAGGCTCGCGCACTCCTTCAAATGCAATACCCGAGCGGTAATAGTTTCTCTTAAACCCTTTTAAGCTTTGCTGAAAACTTGACCAAGTAGTAGGTAACATTTGATTAAGCCACTCAAATCTTAGCCAAATAATGGGGGCATCAAACTTTTGCGATAATGTACTGATTTTTTCAATAATAATGGGCAGTATTTTTTCAAAATAAGCAAAGCGATTAATACTATCCAAGGCATCACTTTCAACTAAATCATCAATGATAAAAGTAATCGTCTTGGCTCTTTTATGACCATCTGATACCGACAATACAAAGGTATTTACCAAAGTATCTGACGCAATGTTGTTTAAATCACTTTCTTTTTCGTCATTCAGTTTCGTGAGATGTGATTGCGTCCAGTTATCATAAATAGCTGGTAAATTTTTTTCTAAACAGCTCACTAAGAGTTTCGAGTTTATATCTTCATCCATGTCTTTATTGTCCTGTAGCATCTTTCACTTTGTCATATTTTAAATATAAACATACAGCACTTATATTAAGCATATATTTTTAACTTTATTCACTATATCTTAAAAAATCAGATAGACATTGTAAAAAACGCTTCCATTTCGGAAGCGTTTTAAAATTGCAATGAGATTAGTTGGTATTAGATAATATTAGTGATATCAGTATCAATATAGATCTGTGTAGAGATATCACTACCTGCTTGCCATACATTGAACATCTCACCGTCTGAGGTAACCTGTTCAACATTTGACCAACTATCACCTTCTAGATTGACTGTATCATCGCTATCACCTCTAACATAAATAGCGGAATTAACGTCTTTAGCTGCTACGTTTAAAGTATTAGCACCAATGCCGCTGATATCAATGATATCAAGCTGCATCATATCAGACAGGCTAATAACTTGATCTGCACCCTCAAAGCTAAGAGTATCGAGACCATCGCTTGAGGTGGTTAGGGATGTATCAGGAAGTTCGATAGTGTCATCAGTAGCAATTGTGAAGCTTTCATCTAGCAGCATGCTACGTGCAGAAAACGCCCCAATATCAGCATTGTAGTCAAGCGTAATATCGAGACTTGCAGTAGATGATTCGCCATTTGGTGCAGTAACTGTATACTCGAAGCTATCAATATCACCAAACGTACCCGTGAAATTAGGACTGGCAACATAGTTATAACTACCGTCTGGATTTATGGTTAGTGTGCCATACGTTCCATTGATAATACTGCCGCCAGTCTCTACAGGCGAATTATTCACTGCCGACACGACCGTTCCGGCTGTAATAACGTCTGTGCCATCAGTACCTGAATCAGTAATGACATTCCCATTTACGGAGGCACTAACCGTTGCAGGTGGGTTGTAGCTTGTGATGACATCAGACGTGGTACGAATCGTAAGGTCACTCAGTAATGAGGCGTTTAAAAGTCCACCGTTGTTACCGAGAGTGACATAGTAAGTTCCACCACCTTCAAACTCTGGTAATGGTAGATCATTTGCGTTCCATGTGGTAGGTAAAATACCTGTTCCATCGAGCCAGTTAGCTTGTTCATAAACAAGTATGGCCTGAGAGCTACCTTCTTCTACTCTATAGACTAGAAGATCAAAATCGATATCTCCTAGACCTAAAACAACTGATAGACTCAAGAGAGCAGAGCCACTACCATCCACCGTTACCTGCCGAGTTGTGTTTTCAGCTATGTTGAAAGAAAGTGCATTACCACCACTAAGTAGACTTACGTCAATTGTGCCCGCAAGAACACCAACATTGAGAAGTCCGCCTACAGAAGTACTCTGTAGAGCGGCATTAGTAGTTGATGTCTGGAAACCTATATCCAGTGCAACTTCATTATCAATAGCCACTGGCACAGTCGTATCCACAGTGATAGTTGCAGTCGCAGCAACGCTTACGTTACCAGCGTAGTCAGTTGCTGTAGCGCTCAATTGCTCAGCACCCTCAGCCATTGCGTTAACTTCTGCTCTATCAACGTTCACGCTCCAGTTACCAGCAGCATCAACAATGGCCGTACCTAGGACATTATTCGAGCCGTCAGTCAATGTGATAGTATCACCTGAAACCCCTGTACCTGTTACCGCAAAACTTGCCGCTGCCTCAGTACCATTAACGATGTTATCGCCAGCAATAGGATCATCGATCGTTGGAGCATCTGGTGGAGTCGTATCAATGACAGTATCGATATTGATCACCAACTCTGCCGTATCACTAGTGACGCCATCAGAAATAGTATAAGTAAATGTCTCTGACTGACCTGATGATGCAAAATCACCGTTTGCAGTATAAGTATAGTCACCATTTTCATCGATAACTAAGACACCATACTGACCCTGTATCGTAAATACCGTTATGCCATCGACTACCTCAATTGTCGGCACTAACGGATTGCTGTTACTGTCTATGTCAGTAACTGTTGTATTAAAAGTAATCGTATCTTCACCTGGCTCATCTGTGACCAATGAATCAGGATCAATGACATTGCCTGTTATTACAGTATCATTAGCATAATCGAACTCAGTCACTGTAGCAGTGATATCCGTCGTTTGGAGTAATGTCAAAGTATTACTCAGTAGTGCTTCGGCTACTGCATCGAGCACAGGATCAATCACCCCGCCAAGTAATGTATTTAATAATACATTTCCTTGAAGCAAACCGACCAATTCACCAGCACCTAATTCATCAGTTGCCTGTAATGCAACTTCAAGAATGCCCCTAACGGTGGTTCCTAATTGCAAAATAGGATAATCAGAGTTCAGTGCAGTCTCTACTGCACTTAGAACTGACGCTTGGTTATCAGGTCCCAAAACAACGCCAGCCTCACCCAACTCCGTTAACGTAATATCGGCGACCAGAGCTTCTAGAACGCTACGATCATTACGTACCACGATCGTATAGTCACCCGGCTCTAAACCAGATACTGTTGCGGTCAATGTATCGTTACCAGTTAGTCCTAATAACTCTAGACCTATTACATCACCTACCAGTGGATTGTCACCAGTAGTACCAACGTAAACACGTTCGCCATTACTATTATAAATCTCTATATTAACTGCATCCGCTACTGCGACTAACGCTGTCTGTTTAACTTCAATGCTGACAGTACCACTCGCACCTTCACTCACTGTAAAGTTAAGATTACTATCTGCGCCACCAGTACCTTCAGCAACACCAAGTATATCTAAATCTGAATCACTGATTGGATCATAATAAGTGACTTGTAAACTACCTAGATCTAGATCATCTGAATCGTTACGAGCGACGAGCGGTGGCACAATGATTGTTGGTACTGTGCCGGTCGTTGACGCACTGTCGAGTGTGCCATCGGTGGCATTGACCACGGGGGCTGGTAAGGTGCCACCACTGT
>NZ_JBEOOU010000017.1:0-80095 GCF_040309405.1 Psychrobacter sp. W2-37-MNA-CIBAN-0211 | reverse complement strand
TGGGTTATTAATGTGTAATCTACACACTAGTTACTTCCAGCTCGTCTTGATGAGGGCGTATTATAGACGCTTTAAATTCTGTGTCAACCATTTTACTGAAGGTTTTTAAATTAATTCTGCGATACCTATAATACTTTATATATTTCAATTATTTAGCTACAAATTATTAAAAGTTAAAAGTTGAAGTTAGATTCTAAACATAGTCTTTGGCGTTTAGCTCCTGTCTATTATAGATAAGCTCAGTATACCCCTCAAAAACTGTGAATGATTTTATTACGCTATGAAATATACAGTTCATCTGTAGCTACGGATCACGCCTATATTCATCACTCTTGATATTGATCAAAGCACACCTGTATATAGAAGATGACCTAATCCCTTGCTATCTAGTGTTTATAGACGGTTTTTGCTATAATAGCCGCTTTTATAACATTGCTTAAGAGCAGCTCTGCTTAACCTTAATATAGAAGGCAGCTTGTTTTCTATTATCGTGACGCGATTATATGTCTGCGCTTTTAAGTAATGCCTATCTCTTACAACATATCACAGTGGTTGGATATAATTGACGCAGTCTTACGGTTACATGATTGATTGTTGCAATCATCACTGCCAACGGACGCAAAAAGGTGAATAGATTATGGTAGCGATTACTTTACCCGATGGTAGCGTAAAACAGTTTGAAGGCAACACGACTGTCATGGAAGTGGCACAAAGTATTGGTGCAGGACTTGCCAAAGCGACGGTTGCGGGACGTGTAGATGGTCAGTTGGTTGATGCCTCTGATCCAATCACCCGTGATGCCAAGGTAGAAATCGTTACCCCAAAAGATGCTGATGGTGTCGATATCATTCGTCACTCGGCGGCCCATCTATTAGGGCACGCAGTCAAGCAGCTCTATCCTGATGTAAAAATGGTCATCGGTCCGGTGATTGAGGATGGTTTTTACTATGACATTTATAGTGAGACGCCATTCACACCTGAGAATATGGAAGCCATAGAAAAACGTATGGTGCAGTTGATAAAGCAAGACTATGACGTTATAAAGAAGATAACGCCACGTGCTGAAGTGATTAAGATTTTTGAAGAGCGCGGCGAAGATTATAAGCTCAAGCTGATTAATGATATGCCCGGTGAAGAAGCTTTCGGTCTATATCATCATCAAGAATACGTCGATATGTGCCGTGGCCCGCATGTGCCAAACACGCGATTCTTGAAAGTATTTAAATTGACGAAAATGTCTGGTGCTTATTGGCGCGGCGATGCTAAGAATGAGCAGCTGCAACGTATCTATGGTACAGCATGGGCGGATAAGAAAGATCTAAAAGCGTATATCCAGCGTATTGAAGAAGCTGAAAAACGCGACCATCGTAAGATTGGTAAAGCGCTTAATTTGTTTCATATGCAAGAGCAAGCACCCGGCATGGTGTTCTGGCATGCCAATGGCTGGACGATCTATCAAGTACTTGAGCAATATATGCGCAAAGTACAATATGATAATGGCTACGAAGAAATCAAAACGCCACAAATTGTTGATCGTAGCTTGTGGGAGCGTTCTGGACATTGGGGCAACTATGCAACCAACATGTTTACAACCTCGAGTGAAAACCGTGATTATGCCGTAAAACCGATGAATTGCCCTTGCCACGTACAAGTCTTTAACCAAGGTCTGAAGTCTTACCGTGACTTGCCTTTACGTATGGCAGAGTTTGGCTCATGTCACCGCAACGAGCCATCAGGCTCATTGCATGGTTTGATGCGTGTTCGTGGCTTTACTCAAGATGACGCGCATATCTTCTGTACTCAAGCGCAGATTCAGCAAGAAGTCGCTGATTTCATTAAGCTAACGCTTGCAGTCTATGAAGATTTCGGCTTCGATAACATTATTATGAAACTCTCGACACGTCCTGAAAAACGCGTCGGTAGCGATGAGTCTTGGGACTTTGCCGAAAAAGCTTTGGCCGATGCACTTGATAATTCAGGGCTTGATTGGGATTATCTGCCAGGTGAAGGCGCGTTTTATGGTCCGAAGATTGAATTCAGTCTAAAAGACTCGTTAGGACGCGTGTGGCAGTGCGGTACCATTCAGGTTGATCCGAATATGCCAGAGCGCCTCGATGCGGAATTCGTTAACGAGCAAAATGAGCGCGAAGTACCTATTATGCTACACCGTGCAATTTTGGGTTCGTTCGAGCGTTTTATCGGTATCTTGATTGAAAACTATGCGGGTTGGATGCCAGTATGGCTAGCACCACAGCAAGTAGTCGTCATGAATATAACCGATAAACAAGGCGAAGCTTGTGAAAACGTCGTCAGTGAACTAAAAAATGCAGGTTTGCGCGCCATTAGTGACTTGCGTAACGAAAAGATTGGATTTAAGATACGAGAGAAAACATTAGAACGTATTCCCTATATGCTAGTATTAGGGGATAAAGAAGTCGAATCGGGCAGTGTTAATGTCCGTACTCGCGAAGGTGAAAACCTTGGCGTGATGAGCGTTCCTGAATTTATTGTATTAGTACAGACAGCTGTCGCTGAGAAAGGCCGACAGAACCCAAAAACAGATGAGGAGTAATACCTATTAAACAGTCCAACCGTTTGAACATCAACGAAGATATCAGTGCCAAAGAAGTCCGTCTGGTCAAAGAAGACGGTGAACAAATGGGCGTGGTCGATATCGACACCGCGATGAAAGCGGCACGTGAAGACAGTCTAGATTTGGTTGAATTGGTTCCTGAAGCTAAGCCGCCAGTATGTAAAATCATGGATTATAAGCATTTCCTCTATGATCAAAAGCAAAAGGCAAAAGAAGCTAAGAAAAACCAAAAACAGACTCAGCTCAAAGAGATGAAGCTACGTCCAAGTACCGAAGAAGCCGATTATCAGGTAAAACTGAGAAAAATCGTTAGCTTCTTGGAAGATCAAGACAAAGTTAAAATTAGCATCCGTTTCCGCGGACGTGAAATGGCGCACCAAGATATTGGTCGCAAACAACTTGATCGTATTATTGAAGATACCGCTGATATCTCAAACGTCGAGCAGTACCCTAAGATGGAAGGTCGTCAAATGGGTATGCTGCTTGGACCAACTAAGAAAAAGTAATCTATTCGTTAGATGACTGTTAGTGGTGGCTGTAAGTTGACATGGTTTTAAGTTGACGTAGATATTTATAATCTTAACCATCAATATGCTGCGGGATATTGGTGGTTTTTTACTATTTAACCTTACAAATAATAGTGTCATAAACGGTTCCATAGATATATTAAACTGACCATGATTTACAAAATCTGTCTTCTCAGTCTTTTAATTACAAGGTAGTCTAAAGGTCTGTTGTATATCCATTTCTTCCTATGCAAGAAATCTTGTGCAAATAAAAATTATCAAATGTATAAAGATACCGTGTACCACGACTATTGACGTTGTTGGCAAAAAACACTGCCTCTCTCAGATATTATAGGAAACTTCATGCAAGAATTGACCCCACCCGAAAACGCCTCTACGCCAAGTATCTCTCTAACACCACCTGAACCGGTCAAAGAAATACAAAAAAGTGAAGCTGATCAGATGGTCAAGTTGGATGAAAACCAGATCCCAGAACTTGATGCCAAGGTCGATGCGTTCGTTGATCACGTACTGAATAACTCTGTACGTAGCGCTGAGTTTCAACAAAACGTGCAATCTATTCATAATTTGGGCAATAAAGAAATCCGCGAATCAGCACAAATATCCAATCGTATGTTAGCGTTGCCTGCGAAAAGCCTCAATGACAGCTTGTTCGATAACTCCCCTATTGCAAAATCATTGACTGAGTTACGCGGTATCGTCGAAGATTTGGATCCGAGCAAAAAAGAGCTGACCAGCTCACGTAAATTATTCGGTCTCATTCCATTTGGCAATAAAGTACAAGATTACTTCCGCCAATATGAATCAGCACAATCACATATTAACGCGGTGGTCACCAGTCTATATAATGGTAAAGATGAGCTACTCAAAGACAATGCGATGATTGAGCAAGAAAAAGTCAATATGTGGGAGCTGATGCAATCTATTCGCCAGTATGTCTACGTCGGCAAAAAAATCGATGAGCAACTAGAGCAAAAAGTATATGCCATAGAGGCAACTGACCCTGAAAAAGCTCGTATTATTAAAGAAGAGATGCTGTTTTATGTACGTCAAAAAAATACGGACTTTTTAACCCAGTTGGCGGTTAATGTCCAAGGTTATCTGGCGCTTGATACCATTCGTAGAAACAATCTAGAGTTGATTAAAGGTGTAGATCGGGCGACCACAACCACCGTATCTGCGCTACGTACGGCTGTCGTCGTTGCACAAGCGATGACCAATCAGAAACTAGTACTTGATCAAATTACTGCTTTAAACAAAACGACAAGCAGCTTAATTGAATCAACCTCAGCCATGCTCAAACGCCAGTCTGGTGAAATTCATGAGCAAGCAACCAGTAGCACTATTGAGCTTGATAAACTACAAAATGCCTTTAATAATGTCTATGATACGATGGATATGATCAGTAATTACAAAATTGAAGCGCTAGAAAATATGAAGCAGACGGTCAATACTTTGACCACTGAAGTCGATAAAGCGCAAAAATATTTGGATAAGTCTAATCAAACGACAGTATTAGAAGTATCGAAAGAGATAGATAGTAAAAAAATAACCAATAAATCAGGTACAGTCGATATCGACATTTGATTTTTTGATAGTTGTTGCCGATTAAAGATGACAACTTCCTGCTACCGAATACACTTAAGACAATTGACGCAAGATATTGCCATGTCGTTCGTGTTAAGATAGCCATTATTAATAATTTTAAAAATAGATACGGTAATTTATGAGTTGGAACGATCCAAACGCCTCAAGTGAGGCAAAAAAATATGACAATCCCATTCCTAGTCGCGAGCTGATACTCGGCACGATTAATGAGCATGGCGAAGTCACGCATCAACAATTGGCAAAAGCCTTTAATATTGATGATCCTGATCAGTTTGACGCTTTAGGCAATCGCCTAAAAGCAATGGCACGCGATGGACAAGTAAACCGAGAAGGTCGTCCTTATCGCTACCGCACAGTGACCAAGCAAGATATCGTAACGGGTACAGTATCCGCGCATCCAAAAGGTTTTGGTTTCGTGTTACTAAGCGACATGCCTGACCTATTCTTGCACGAAAAACAAATGCGCTGGGTCTTTAATGGCGATACCGTTGAAGCGGTTGGTACCTCAACGGATAACCGTGGTCGTACCGAAGGGCGTATCGTCGATGTCGTCGAGCGTCGTCAAAATAATTTCATCGGTACGCTTGCGCGTGATGAAGATGGCTACTGTGTTGAGCTTGGCAGTCCCAATAACCATCAGCCGATTACAGTGACTGAAGAGAATGTGCAAGCTCTCGAAGTTAAGCAAGGCGCACCAGTCAAAGTAGATATTATCGACTGGCCAAATCAGCATGAGTTTGCCACTGGTAAAATCACTGAAGTCTTATCTGATGATAACGATCGTGAATTAATCATCGAGACTACCCTGCTCAACTACGACATTCCGTCTGATTTTAGTGAAGCGACGCTTAAACAGGCCAATGACTATAAAGAGCCGACTGAAAAAGATATAAAAGGTCGTACAGACTTGCGTGATTTACCTCTCATTACCATCGATGGTGAAGATGCGCGTGACTTTGATGATGCCGTATTTGCTGAAAAACGCTCTGGTGGTAACTATCGTGTCTTGGTAGCGATTGCTGATGTGAGTCATTACGTCACCCCAAATTCGCCACTTGATCAAGATGCTTATGAGCGTGGGACGTCAGTATATTTCCCACATCGCGTGATCCCGATGCTACCTGAAGTACTGTCTAACGGTCTATGCTCATTGAACCCAGACCTTGATCGTCTATGTATGGTTGCTGATATCAAGATATCTCGCGCAGGCAAGGTCACCGGTTATGATTTTTATCCTGGAGTGATTCATTCACAAGCACGCTTGACTTATAACCAAGTGAATGCCTATCTTGAGAATCCAAAAGATCCTAGTATCCCTGATTCATTAACCGGCAATAAAGCAGTCAAAAAATCTGTCGATACCCTGCATCAATTGTATGAACTACTACTGCAAAAGCGTGAAGAGCGTCATGCAATGGAGTTTGAGACGGTTGAAACTTATATCAAGTTCAATGAAAAAGGTGGTATCGCAGCCATCTTGCCGCGTACTCGTGGTGATGCACATAAGCTTATTGAAGAGTGTATGCTGCTCGCCAATACCTGTGCTGCCAATTTTGCGCTAAAAAATGAGCTACCGGTCCTATATCGTAACCATGATAAACCTGATGGCGAAAAATCGTTACGTGTCCATGAATACGCGAAAAACTTTGGTTTAAGCTTCCCAGAAGAAAACCCAACGCAAGCGGATTATCAGCGGATTATCGAAGCCACCAAAGAGAGACCTGATGCGATTAGTATCCATAGCATGCTATTGCGCTCAATGATGCAAGCGAATTATTCGCCTGACAATATTGGTCACTTTGGTTTGGCTTATGACGAGTATAGCCACTTTACCTCGCCGATTCGCCGTTATCCTGACCTCATGCTGCATCGCGCGATTAAAGCAAAAGTGACTAAAAGTCAGCAGCCAGCGATGGACTTCTCTTTAGAAGGTGCTGGCACACAGACTTCAGATACTGAACGCCGTGCTGAAAAAGCATCGCGCTACGTAGAATCTTGGCTCAAGTGTCATTATATGAAAGATCACGTCGGTGAAGAGTTCGACGGTGTGGTGACAACGGTTACTAGCTTCGGTTTATTTGTGACCTTAACTGACCTATATATCGATGGCTTGGTTCATATCTCTAATGTCGGCGATGACTTCTTTGTCTATGATGAGCAGCAACAGCAACTCATTGGTAAAGATAAAGGTACGTTATTTGGCTTGGGCGATTTGGTCAAAGTAAAAGTAGCTGGGGTCAATATGGATCTGCTACAAATCGACTTTGATCTTAAAGCGAAGCTGCAATCTAGCGAGATGAATCAAACGAAAAAAGATCAGCCAAAGAAGAGCCCCGCTAGAAAAAGCAGTAGCCGAAACAATAAAGGCGCAAGCAAAAAAAGCTAACTCTCAATAAGAACTGATCGTAATAAAAAAGGCTAAAGTTTATCTTTAGCCTTTTTTTGTGCGCGATGAGTAAGTGATAACTGGTCAACTACTGCGCAGCACTCATCTGCTCTACGCGCTCTTGACTGACCTGCTCTGCTTGCTCTATTTGGGCAGTGGCATTATCGAGAATGGCTTTAGGCTGCTTACCAAGAGGCTGGTTTGCGATATCTGTGGTAACGTTCACGGTATCTTCAGAGCTGATAGTAGTGTCCGGCGATGTGGTGCTACTGGTCGCCGCCGCTATCCGACTCTCGTGGCGATTGCTATTAAACATGTTAAAACCAATTAAGAGAACAATACCAGCTAGGGCGAATATAATCAGATGCTTCATTTGCATAAAAATGTCTCGTATATTTTATATGATAACTGTCTTATACGTTTCACTGCATTTTTTATGCCTAGTTTTAAGATTGCTTAGATATTTATTCTTGCGGACTATTATTACTCAATAAATCGGTCTCATCTGAATTTTCAGCAATTTCTTGTTCGACTTTTTCCATTAACTTTTCGTCAGGACGGGCGCTCAACACCTCTTCAGCACTACGTCCTTGCAGAATATATTTAGCGCGGGCTTTGGCTTGTTTTTTGTCTTTGTCATCAGCACTGCTATTCTCGACTTTATTGATATCTATAGATTCTGGTGTCGTCGGTGTAATCGTCATATCAGCATTAGTCCCATTAGCTTGGTTAGAGCGGTTATTGCCTTGCAGATGCTCCAAAGCTTTTTCTAACTCATCATTAAAGCGTAGACGATAGATGGGTTCAGGGAGACTAAATCCTTCGTTCTCTAAGGCGTGCTTGGTTTCGCGTATGGCAATACTGCGTGCTTTGGCAAAATCTGTTTCTGATTGATCCACCCAGATCTGAAACTCTAGAATAATATTGGAGTCGCCAACATTGGTAATGACCGCAATGGCTTTGGGTTCATCTAAAACAAAATCCAACTGACATATCGCATCGATACCAACTTTAATGGCCGCAAGTGGGTCGTCATTGGCATCGACACCCAACTCAAAGGTAAAGCGCCGTTCAGGGTTTTTGGTGTAATTTAGAATAGTGCCTTTAAAGACTTCGGCATTTGGAATACGTAGCTGATTGCCATCTAAAGTCATCAAAATCGTCGCACGTGAGGTCAAACGCACCACAATGCCTTCTTGCCCGTTGATGACAATCTGATCACGAGCGCGAAACGGCTGACGAATACTCAGCATCAAAGAGGCAATATAGTTCTCAATGGTATCTTTGACCGCAAAACCAACCGCGATACCAATGACACCAGCACCGCCAAGTAACGTGCCTAATATCGTCTCTGCCCCTATCAAACTCAGCGCTAAAATCAAACCAAAAATAATAAAGATTACTTTGACGGTTTGTGCCAACAGTTCAGCGACGAAAGGATTGGGCGTGAGCCGTTGCCACATTTTTTTTCGATTCGAAAACCAACTACCAAACCATGTGACCAAGCCAAAGATAACAATACCAACCAACAGTAAGGGCACGGCTTTGACTAGGTTTTTAACTTGTGCTTTAAGACCTTGATAAACCGTCGTGACATTATCCTGAACATCCAGCGTTCGATTGATATTGTCCTCGACGGTGACCACATCCGTCAAACGATTGGTCAAATTAAAGGCTTGTTGCGCCTTTTTTTCGTTGGGAGTTTCTCCTGCTAACGTCACAACGCCTTGAGTAACGCTGACACTGACCGCCTGCAGCCCTTCTATTTCAGAAAAAATACCGTTGATACGTTGACGAATGTCATTGTCTTTTAGAGGGGTAGGTGTGGTTTCGATTTGAGCATTGTTGGTACTCTCGCCACTAATCACAGGTGGATCGGCAGGAGGTGGCAAACTTTGTGAGTCGGCTTCTACAGAGGTCTCGCCTTCTGTGGCAACAGGATTAGGCACTTCTTCTAGCGTACTCTCTATACCCAAGGCCGTCGTGACACTTGCTATATCTTCACCAGCAGCGTAAGCGGGTAAAGTAAAAACGAGGCTTAGTAGTAACAGCAGCTGACCCCATACCGTTAAAAACTTGCGTGTCATTAGGCGGTCAAGATAAGCGGCCATAAGCATCCTTTGCTCAGTGTTTTTGCTGGGTAATATTACGATTAAAAACTAGCAAGTGTCCTCAGTCTAAACGTGCAGAACTTAATGGGAGCAACTAAATGGGCTAAAAATTAATATAGCCCATTATTAACCATTTAAACCCATTAATTGTCTAAATCAATTAGCTATCTAAATAACGTTGTGCTTCCGCTAAGTCCAACGTGCCTTCATAGATAGCGCGGCCAGTAATAATGCCTTCAATACAATCACCATAAGGTTTAAGCAATTCGATATCTTGCATATTGGTCACACCGCCCGAAGCAATCACTGGCAAGCCACCTTCGCGCGCCAAATTGACTGTCTGCTCGACGTTGACACCCTGCATCATGCCGTCACGGGCAATATCAGTATAAACGATTGAAGACACGCCCACATCGGCAAAGCGTTTGGCAAGCTCGGTGGCTTTGGTGTCTGTCACATTCGCCCAGCCATGAGTCGCCACCATGCCGTCTTTGGCATCGATACCTACGATAATATGTCCAGCAAACTCGCGGCAAGCCTCGGTCACAAAATCAGGATCTTCAACCGCTTTGGTGCCAATAATAATATAGGTCAGTCCGGCAGTGATGTACTGCTCAATTGTGTTCATATTACGCACACCGCCGCCCAATTGAATAGGCAGCTGCGGAAAAGCTTTGGCGATGTCGTTGACAACTTGCTTATGTACTGGCACCCCATCAAATGCGCCGTTCAAATCGACCAGATGTAACCGGCGCGCGCCCTCATTTACCCAACGTGCTGCTACAGCGACAGGGTCATCTGAAAACACCGTATCATCTTCCATACGGCCTTGTTTTAAGCGCACACATTTACCATCTTTTAAATCAATAGCGGGGATAATGACAGGGACAGCACACATATAGCATTCCTTATAAAACGTAATATTAAAAAATAAGAATAAACGGCAAAGTAAAACAATAAATCAGTTAAACAGTGATAAGCAAGCCTCATTCAAAAAATGATCTGATAGAAATTGGCTCTCAAAACCGACTCACGATTATCTTAAAAACTTTATGATCGTGTAGTATGAATAAATAAAAATATCGACAACCATAACCATAAGTTTGAGCACTAGAAGGTACTAGCAACATTAGGTAAATTCAATTACTAACTGGCAATTTTAGGTCAATTTAGCGTATAATCCTAGGTAAATTTGTATTTGTTTCTAAGTGATAGCAACCATGTACTGTGCATTTTTATTCACTCATAAGTGAGCCAATGCTGCATGGCGGTCAGGATGAATCGAACAACAGCCAATTGTGTTTGTAGATAATTGGCTGATATATTGTTGAACGGATGATATTAGAACTCTAAACAGGCAATCTGCGATAGGTTGATCTGCGCCATTACGCTCTAAATGACTATCTCGCTTGAATGATACTTTGCATTCATCGGTTATTTATTTGATTCACTCTTGTTTTTAAGCCCATCACTCTGGATGTACAAATTTTAAGATTTTAATAAATCGTATGGCAAAACTGTCTTTTTTAAAGCAATTGCTTTTAGCAACCAGCTTTGACAATAGACTTTGATTGGATGATTTTGCCATACACCTTGGTAGCCAGTCGCCACTTTGGTAATTCGAATAAGACATTAACGTGTTGTTAAGGAGTCTAAGGTCAGCGTTAATACTCTTACTAGTAGTTATGATCAAGCGTTATATTTGAGCCCTTTTTCTTCGCCTTGCTATGGGAAGAGATACATGAGGGCTTTATTAAATGACGCAGATGTTCATGCTACCGATATACCAAACAGGACGTCTGGTATCGTTTTAGACTATGGACTAAGTTTTCGCTTATGATTACCATCAAAAAAGGTTTGGATTTGCCCATCACTGGTGAACCCTCCCGCGAGATATCTGAGCACAGACCTGCCCATGTGGCACTCGTTGGCTATGATTATGTGGGTATGAAGCCCACAATGAATGTCAAAGAAGGTGACACCGTAGCAAAAGGTCAGCCCGTTTTTGAAGATAAAAAACGGGTTGGCGTTATCTATACGGCACCTGCTGCGGGTAAAGTTATCGCGATCAAACGCGGTGAGCGTCGTGTGTTCGAGAGTCTTGTCATTGCGGTCGATCCCAATGGTGAGGAAATAGACTTTCAGCGCTATGACTCCCAGCAACTGGCTGACCTAGACTCAGAAACCGTTGAAACCCAACTGCTCGCCTCTGGCGAATGGACGGCGTTTCGTACGCGTCCCTATAGCCGCGCTCCCGAAATCGGTGCTCGTCCGCATGCCATCTTTGTCACCGCGATGGATACCAATCCATTAGCGTTTGACCCGATGCTGCTGATTAATGAGCAACTGCAAGCGTTCAATGACGGACTTGCGGTACTATCGACGCTCAGCCCAAAGACCTTTGTCTGCCATCATGGTGATGCCCAGTTGACGCCAGTTGCGAAAACCGCGGCCAATAATGTCACTGAGTATCATAGCTTTGCTGGCAAACATCCAGCAGGTCTGGCTGGCACACACATTCACTTCTTGCATCCTATCATGCGCGGCGTGAGCGTCTGGACGATTGGCTATCAAGACGTGATTGCGATTGGTAAATTATTTACCACCGGTCGCTTATATACACGTCGTATGCTTAGCTTAGCAGGCCCTGCGGTCAAAAATCCGCACCTAATCGCAACCGAACGTGGTGCTGATATCACAGCCTTGACGAAAGGTCAGCTGATCGATGGCGAGAACCGTATTATTTCAGGTTCAGTGCTATCAGGTCGCCAGTCATTCTCGAATAGTGCTTATGTTGGTCGTTTCCATGACCAGATCAGCGTTTTACCTGAAGGTCATGAGCGTCCAGCATTTCACTTCTTTAGTCCAGGTGCAAACCGTTTCTCAAAACTGCCTATCTATATTTCGCAGTTTTTTGGTGGCAAAAAGTATAACTTTACCACCACGAGTAACGGCTCACCGCGAGCGATGGTGCCTATCGGGGTTTACGAAGAGGTCATGCCACAAGACTATCTGCCAACGCAACTATTGCGCGCGTTAATCGTTGAAGACATTATCACGGCAGTAGACTTGGGCGTACTTGAATTGGACGAAGAAGATTTAGCATTATGCACCTTCGTTTCTCCTGGCAAATATGAATTCGGTGATATTTTGCGTGATAACTTGACGCGCATTGAACTGGAGGGCTAACCACGATGAAATTTTTACACAATATGTTCGATCGTATGGAGCCGTCTTTCACCAAAGGTGGCAAACACGAAAAATACTATGCCATCTTTGAGATGTTTGATACTTTTTTGCGTCAACCAAGCTCAACGGCATACGCGTCCTCACACGTGCGTGACGGTATTGATCTAAAACGCATTATGATTACCGTATGGCTATGTACGTTCCCAGCAATGTTTTGGGGTATGTACAACATCGGTCATCAAGCACTAACTGCTATCACTCAGCTTGGCTTACAACCTGAAGGCTGGCGTACCATCATTACCAGCATGGCAGGCTATAACCCAGACAGTATCTGGGCAAGCTTCGTCTATGGTGCGATGCAGTTTTTGCCAATCTACCTTGTGACCTTCGGCGTTGGTATTCTCTGTGAGATTATCTTTGCCGTCGTGCGCGGGCATGAAGTCAATGAAGGCTTCTTTGTGACCTCCGTACTATTTGCACTATGTCTACCACCAGATATTCCTTTATGGCAAGTAGCCCTAGGTATTATCTTTGGTGTGGTCGTGGCAAAAGAAGTATTCGGTGGTACGGGCAAAAACTTCTTGAACCCTGCCCTATCGGGTCGTGCGTTCCTATACTTTGCGTATCCTGCTTACATGTCAGGCGACTCAGTATGGACAGCGGTTGATGGCTTCTCAGGAGCGACACCACTTGGCCTAGCGGCACTTGGTGTAGTACCTCAGGATTTCGTCGATGTCTATGGTAATGCAATCACTTGGAGTGACGCGTTCTTAGGCAACATGCAAGGCAGTATCGGTGAAGTATCGACGCTAGCAATATTAATGGGTGCCGCAGTTCTACTATGGACGCGTATTGCCTCATGGCGCATCATGGCAGGTTGTGTGGTCGGTTTGATTGCTACGTCTCTTGTATTCAATATGATTGGCTCTAAAGACAATATGATGATGAGCTTGCCTTTTTACTGGCATCTAGTCATTGGTGGCTTTGCATTCGGTGCAGTCTTTATGGCGACCGATCCTGTCTCAGCTGCGCATACCAATAAAGGCCGCTGGGCTTATGGTATTTTGATTGGTTTTATGACGGTATTGATTCGTGTCATCAACCCAGCTTTCCCAGAAGGCATCATGCTGGCCATTCTATTTGCCAACTTATTTGCTCCATTGTTTGATTATTTTGTGACTCAAGCAAACATCAAACGCCAAACCGCTCGGAGGGTTCGCTATGTCCAAGCCCAAAAGTAACAACGCGAAAACCATCAGCGTAGCGTTGACGCTATGTTTGGTGTGTTCCGTATTGGTCTCAGCAGTCGCGGTGGGTCTAAAACCAGCGCAAGTCGAAAATGCGCGCTTAGACCGCAACAAAAACATTTTAGTCGCAGCCGATATGTACGATGCTGAATCTGATACTGCTGACGACGTTGCTGAGCGATTCAAAGATTTTGAAGTAAAAATCATTGATTTGAATAAAGGCAATTATGTAGATGACGCCGCACTAAAAGCGGCAGGCATCCCTGATCGTAATGCTTATGACGCCAGTCAAGCCACCAAAAACAAAGCACTAAGCGATGATCTAGGTGATAACGATCCAGCCAGTATTGGTCGTAAACCTAAATACGCCAAAGTTTATGTCAAAAACGATGACGCGGGTAAGCCTGAGATGGTTGTACTGCCGATTCAAGGCTATGGCCTATGGGGTACGATTTATGGTTTCTTAACGCTCGAAAGTGACATGAATACCATCAAAGGTATCAGTTTTTATGAGCATAAAGAAACCCCAGGTCTTGGCGCTCGCATCGAAGAGCCAAAATGGCGCGCGATGTGGACTGGTATCCACTCATATGACGAAAACGGTGACGTGGCAACAGGTGTGACCAAAGCGGGCAATCCAAAAGATAACTGGGTTGATGGTATCAGCGGTGCGACGCTAACCAGTCGCGGTGTGAGCAACATGATTCAGTTTTGGTTGGGTGAGCAAGGTTATAAGCCTTACCTAGATTTGCTACGTGAACAGAACGGTAAAACGCTTGATAGCGTTGATGCCCAAGCGAGCCAGTCGACACAACCAGACAATAAGAGCGCTCAACCGACAACCGAACTGGCAGCGACCCTACCAGTAGCAAACGGCAAGGAGGCATAACATGGCTGACACTAAAAGTATTTTAACCTCGCCTATCTTTGATAATAACCCCATTGCCCTACAGATCTTAGGTATCTGTTCGGCATTGGCGGTGACGACCAGCATGGCCAATGCGTTGGTGATGTGTGTGGCGTTGACACTGGTAACGGCGTTTTCGAGCTTCTTTATCTCTATTATTCGTAAGCAAATCCCATCAAGTATTCGTATTATTGTACAGATGACCATCATTGCCTCACTGGTTATCTTGGTCGATCAGGTGCTAAAAGCCGTGGCTTATGATGTCAGCAAGGGCTTGTCAGTTTTCGTTGGTTTGATCATCACCAACTGTATCGTGATGGGCCGTGCTGAAGCATTTGCGATGAGCAATCCACCCGTACCCAGCTTTTTAGATGGTATTGGTAATGGTCTTGGTTACTCTGCGGTACTGTTGTTTGTCGCGACCATCCGTGAGCTACTTGGCTCAGGTACATGGTTTGGTATCACTATCCTACAGCCTGTCACTGATGGCGGTTGGTACATTCCAAACGGTCTATTACTGTTGCCACCGTCAGCATTCTTTATCATTGGATTATTCATTGCCATTGTTCGTATTTGGAAACCAGAGCAGGTTGAAGAAGCCGAGTTTGTAATGAAGCCGCAGTCTAAAGGCATGGCACATGGAGGCGGTCACTAATGGGACATTATGTTAGTTTATTTATAACCTCAGTCTTTATTGAGAATATGGCGCTTGCCTACTTCTTAGGTATGTGTACTTTCTTGGCAGTATCAAAGAAGGTTTCAACCGCTATCGGCTTAGGTGTTGCAGTTGTCGTCGTAATGGCCATCACTGTGCCATTAAACAACTTACTATTTCAGTTCATCCTAAAAGACGGTGCGCTGGCATGGGCAGGTTTTCCAGATATTGACTTAAGCTTTTTGGGCTTGCTCAGTTATATTGGTCTAATTGCTGCGACCGTACAGATTCTAGAGATGTTCTTGGATAAGTTCGTTCCAAGTCTGTATAACGCCCTTGGGGTATTCTTACCGCTCATCACTGTCAACTGTGCCATCTTAGGTGGTGTACTATTTATGGTTGAGCGTGACTATAACTTTGGCGAATCGATGGTATATGGCGTAGGCGCAGGTTTCGGTTGGGCATTGGCGATTACCGCATTGGCCGGTATCCGTGAAAAGCTAAAATACTCAGACATTCCAGCACCGCTGCGTGGTCTTGGCATTACCTTTATCACAGTTGGTCTGATGTCACTTGGCTTTATGTCTTTCGGCGGTATGTCAATCTAGACCGCTAAGCTTAAAACCTTATTTAGCGATTTGACCTATTTAATTCATTTATTCGGTAGGGGTTCAGAAAAAACGCAATGACGTTCTTTCGCACCCCTACTCCATAGATTAAGGATACCTACCATGGATTACGCTACGGCGATTGGTGGCGTTGCTATGTTTACCTTGATCATCATGGGCCTTGTCGCCATTATTTTGGCGGCACGCTCAAGACTGGTCAGTTCAGGCGATGTTACCATCCATATCAATGATAATCCCGATAATGACGTCGTGACACCCGCAGGTGGTAAACTGCTGCAAACACTGGCGAGCGAAGGTATTTTCTTATCTTCAGCCTGTGGTGGCGGTGGTACTTGTGCGCAGTGTCGTTGCCGCGTTATTGAAGGCGGCGGTTCTATCTTGCCGACTGAAGAAGGCTATTTTACTCAAGGCGAAATCCGCAATCACATGCGCTTAGCCTGTCAGGTAGCCGTCAAGCAAGACATGAAAATTGAGATTGATCCTGAATTCTTTGATGTGCAAAAATGGGAATGCGAAGTTGTCTCTAACGATAACGTTGCTACTTTCATCAAAGAATTGGTGCTAAAAATTCCAGAAGGCGAAGAAGTTAACTTCCGCGCTGGTGGTTATGTACAGCTAGAAGCGCCACCGCATGAAGTACATTATAAAGACTTCGATGTGGCTGAAGAATATAGAGAAGATTGGGAAAAATTCGGCATTTTCAACTATGTCTCAAAAGTTGATGAGCCGGTTATCCGTGCGTACTCAATGGCCAACTACCCAGAAGAAAAAGGCCTGATTAAGTTTAACATTCGTATCGCCAGTCCGCCGCCACGTGGTCCTGACGGTATCCCACCAGGTAAGATGTCTTCTTGGACATTTAGCTTAAAGCCTGGCGATAAAGTGACGGTTTCAGGTCCTTATGGTGAGTTCTTTGCCAAAGATACCGAAACTGAGATGATTTTCGTCGGTGGTGGTGCAGGTATGGCACCAATGCGCTCGCACATCTTTGATCAGCTAAAACGTTTGAACTCTGATCGTAAGATTAGCTTTTGGTACGGTGCGCGCTCAATTCGTGAGATGTTCTATGTTGAAGACTATGATCAACTAGAAGCAGAGTTTGCGAACTTTGAGTGGCATGTTGCCCTATCTGATCCACTTCCTGAAGACAATTGGGATGGCTATACTGGCTTTATCCATAACGTCTTGCTAGAAGAGTATCTAAAAGATCATCCAAATCCAGAAGACTGTGAATACTACATGTGCGGGCCACCGATGATGAACGCGGCGGTAATCGACATGTTGCATAGCCTTGGTGTTGAAGACGAAAACATCATGCTTGATGACTTTGGTGGTTAAGCCGACTGGTTAGAGAAACACGATTAAATTAATACTATAAAAGAGAGTCTCAATTGAGGCTCTTTTTTTGGCCTCGATTAAGTGCCAAGTTCAAATAATAAGACTACAAATCTAAATAGCAGACTACCTGCCCTCTCCTATATGATTGATTATTTATTGCTTTAAGAAAGGATTCTTATGAAAACCAAAGTGAAAGAATTAACCATTTGGATAACCGGTGCTTCTAGCGGTATTGGCGAAGCCTTAGCCATTGCTTTTGCCAAACGCGGTGCTCGGATTATTTTGAGTGGTCGTGATGAGGTAAAATTAGCAGCGGTCAAAAAAAGCTGCAAGCACAGCAAAAAACATATCATCGTGCCTTTTGATATTAGTGATGCCGAGCAAGCGAAAGAAGCCTATGAAGCTGCTATCGCACAGACAGGAAAAATCGACTGGCTGATTAATAATGCTGGTGTCAGTCAACGCTCGCTTATTATGGAGACCAGTGAAGATGTCGAACGGCAAATTATGGAGATAGACTATTTTGCCCAGACGCGTTTAACAAGACTTGTGTTGCCTGACATGATCGCACAAGGTGGCGGCAAGGTAGTGATGATATCAAGTGTGGCAGGCTTACTCGGTACGCAATATCGCGGCGCTTATGGGGCAGCCAAAGCAGCCTTGCATATGTGGGCAAACAGTTTACGTGCTGAATTGCATGACCAAGGCATAGAAGTTGCGACGATATTTCCAGGATTTATCCAAACCAACGTTTCTATTAACGCGCTCACAGGAGATGGTAGTGCCCAAGGCACGATGGATGAGGCGACCAGTAAAGGGTTGAGTGCAACTGAGTTTGCTAAACAGGTCGTGAAGGCGCTTGGTAATAATAAAGAATACATCATCGTTGGTGGCAAACAAGAAAAACTGGCAACAAGAGTCAATCGGGTCTCACCGCCAAAACTCTATAAACTTATCCGTGAGTCACAAGTAAAATAAGCTGCTCAACCGAACGAATTGTCATTGAATAGTGCCTTCATTGGTATTTTTGAGCTCAAGGGGTGTAAAATAAGCATGGCTTGTTTTACACCCTACTCATTTTTGCGCCATACCGAAAATATTATGAATAATACCGAATACAGCTCATCTTCTAAAAAAACTATGCATCTTGCCCTATTTGGCATCATTGGTCTTGTCGGCACTTTAAGTATTAGTGCCTGCCAGCAAACACCAGACTATAATTATCTGAGTGGTGAGACGATGGGCACAAGTTATCATATTAGCTATCAACTGCCCGATGATGCAGATGAAGCCGACATACAAGCAGCGATTGATAAGCGTTTGCAGCAGATTAATGACAGTATGTCGACTTACCAGAGTGATTCAACGATATCTAAGTTTAATCAATTGGGTAGAGATATCCCTATTATTATCGATGCTGATTTTAGTCGCGTGCTCAATGTCTCACGTGTCGTTTATGAACAATCTGGCGGTGCTTTTGATCCTACTGTCATGCCATTGGTCGATACGTGGGGATTCGGCAGCACTATGACTGTCGAGCGTCTACAAAGCCCGCCAACAGCACTTGAGATTGCCCAAGCAAAAGCATTGGTAGACTTTGAAAGCATCATAAAAAAAGATAAATCGATCTATAAAAGCAAAGGTGGTGTTGGTCTAGATTTTTCTGCCGTTGCCAAGGGTTATGGGGTCGATGTCATCGCTGATGTGCTTAGAGACAATTATCAGATTCGTAATTATATGGTTGAGATCGGCGGCGAAATTGCGACCTCTGGCGTGAATAACCAGCAACAACCGTGGCAAATTGCGATTGATGCCCCTATTGAAGGCAGCACCGTCAGCGAACGCCAAACGATATCCGCCATTCGTCAACCTATAAACACTACCACTCAAATGCATCTAGCGACTTCAGGAAACTATCGAAACTCAATCGTCTTTGATGGTAAGCACTATAGTCACACGATCGACCCCACCACTGGCGAGCCTATCGTGGGTGGCGCCCCTTCGGTTACGGTTGCTGCAGACTCGGTCGCATTGGCAGATGCATGGGCAACAGCACTGACTGCCATGCCTTATAAAAAGGCACTGAAAGTCGCTAACGAACAAAATCTAGCCGCACTGTTTGTTGTATTAGCTGATGGTATCAAACCTAGTGATTCTTTGGACAGTATTGATGATTGGCAAATAGTACAGACATCGGCAATGAAAAACTTGCGAGCAGATAAACAACCGTAAATTTCTAGGGCGTGTCCTCATTTTTAAAATGAGGACACGCCCTAGTGTGATGCTGTAAAGCACACCATAAGCATCAACGAGCGGCATAAAAATTTGCTATACTATTAATAGGTTATCCCTATGGATAACTGCCCCATTTTTAAAACGAGGTCTCCTCTATGCTTAGCCAATTGCTTCCCATGCTTGCTATTACCTTTACCGTATTCGTCCTGTTCTTTCTGTTTATGGGCATCGGTTATATGGTCAAAAAAAAGCCGCTTAGAGGATCTTGCGGCGGTGTCGCTAAACTGATGGGTGATGAAAATTGCTCGTTTTGTGGCAATGATCCCAATAAATGCGACTCAATCATCGCAGAGCACCAAGAAAACGCGCTCAGAGCGGCTCAATTAGGCAAATCAGTCTAAAAGCCATGTTTGTTACCATACGCTGGTAGTATTTGTGTCGCCTCTATTCTTATAATAGCGTCAAGTCCTTTAAAAGCGACTTGGCGCTATTTTTATTGTGCGATGCAGTTTTTTATTATCGCCATCCCTTATTATCACTGTTCTAAAGCAGCAACTCGAAATAACGCTTCAAAACAATGTCTCAAATAAAGTTTCGAAGCAACCGTACATACCATTTACTAACCTGCCTGCCGATTTAGTAAAGTCAGTCTAGAAAACTCGTATGGTTTACGCTCTATAGTCGATACTAAATAAAATAGGTACCCGACATTATGATGCGTGACTGACACAAAATTTTCTTGCTTGCTGTGCCTACGCAGACAGAGGCTACGAAAAATTTATACCAGTCACGATGTCTCTTTTTTATATTGACCTGACTATACAACGATCTCTCATTCTGATTTATGCTGTCGATTGCCGTCTAGGTACGTGTCTGGATAAATGCTCTTTGGTGTTATTTTACAAGCGACGATGTTTCGGCGCTGTTTTATAACGTGTTCTTTTTCATTGTCATCGTTGTGCTGCTATGTCTACCTCATCCAATCTATCCTCTTCATCCAACCTACCCTCCTCACGCTTCACTTTTTGGCTCGTCTTATGCGCCATGATTTTGCTCGCCACCAATATGCGTGCACCGATCGTTGCTCTTGGCTCTATTGCGCCAGTGGTACAAGAGGCACTCAATATTTCTGAGACGCAGATTGGTTGGCTAGGGGCAGTGCCCATGCTGAGCTTTGCGGTGGGCGCACTGATCGCACCATCCATTGGTAAGCGATTTGGGCTTGAGAATACGCTCATTGCGATGATTGGATTATTAACGGTAGGGATGATTGTCCGTACCGTTATCCCGACTTGGTCTGGGTTTTTAGTTGGTACATTATTGCTGACCTTGGCTATCGGTTTTGCGAATACCTTAGCTGCTCCTGTTATTAAACAGCGCACGCCCAAACATATTCCATTGATAACGGGGCTATTTAGTCTAACGATGACAGTAACGGCAGGTATTGTCGCTGGAGTCGTACTGCCATTATCTGAGCAAGTGGGCTGGCAATGGGCACTGGGTGGATGGTCGCTATTGGGTATTTTTGCCATCGTTATTTGGATATTTTTACGCTTGCGTCTAGGCTCGTCTAGTCATCAAACGGTTGTGCTACCTACGTCCGAGTATTCAGAAATATCCATGTGGCGCACCCCTTTTGCTTGGCAGATTGCGGTCTTTATGGGGTTGCAATCACTATTATTTTACACCGTTGCCAGTTTCTTGCCGTCTATTTGGGTGAGTAAAGGGCTATCCGCAGTCCAAGCAGGACAAATGGCTTCGGTGTTCCAGTTTATGGCACCGATCGCTATCTTGAGCCTAACATGGCTGGTAAACCGTGGCCGCCCTATTCAGGCGCTGGCGGTGTTTGCAGCGGTGTTAAATGTCATTGGCATTTTAGGCATCAGTTATTTATCCACTGAACTCGCTTGGCTGTGGTCAGGCCTGATGGGCATTGGCTGCTCCGCTATTTTTACGTTGAGTATGATGCTGTTCTCCTTACGTACTTATACGACCAACCAATCTAGTGAGCTGTCTGGTATGGCGCAATTCGTCGGTTATTTGATTGCGTTTTTTGGCCCATTAGGGACAGGCTGGCTACATGAGGCGACTGGCAGCTGGGATTTGCCGCTATTCATCATGCTCATTTTGATGATTATCAACGTTGTGATTGCTTGGCTGGTGAGTCGCCCAGCGATGGTTGATGGCAAGAAATTTTAAGATAGAATGAATCTACTTGCCGTAACTTTAAGCTAATATTGATTATCTTCTTATTTTGCTACACTGGTTCGATTGATTAAGAGATGTATCTATGATGAAAAATAACAACTTCGACCTACTTAAACGACCTGTTTATAGCACAACTATTTACAAGATGAGTATCGGCATATTGACAGTAGGCTTGATGCTAAGTGGCTGTCAAAAATCTCCTGACACAGAAACGACTAACGAGCCACAAACCACTGAAACGGCAACTATAAATGCGCCTGTAGCGGTTGAAGAAACCACAAGTGCTAGTGCTGCCGCACAACAAGTCAATTCGTCCTCACTGACTATTCTAGCCCTTGGCGACTCCTTAACGGAAGGTCTTGGGGTGGACAAAAATGACAACTACCCTGCTCAGTTGGAAGATCGTCTGCAAGCGATGGGTTACGATAACGCCAAAGTTATCAATTCAGGCTTGAGCGGTGAAACCAGTACAGGGTTGGTCAATCGATTGGACTGGGTATCGCAAACCAAACCCGATATTACGATATTGACCATCGGTGCTAACGATGCCATACGTGGTATCGATGTGGCGACAATTGAAGCCAACATTCGTACTGCGGTTAAGCATCTGCAAGACAATGGCAGTGTCGTCATCTTGGGCGGCATGTCGATCTATGACAATCTAGGCAGTGACTACGTCGCCTCGTTTTCAGCCATTTATCCTCGTATTGCTAAAGATATGAACCTGACGCTTATTCCGTTCTTTTTAGAGGGTGTCGGCGGTGATCCTGAACTCAATCAAGCGGATGCGATTCATCCGACTAAAGATGGCTACAAAATTATCGTCAATGACAATATTTTGCCTATCTTAGCGCCCAAACTGGAAGCACTAAAAACAGCCAATGCGGACAGTACAACTGAGACGGTTCAAAACGATATAGTCGATACGAAATAAAATAGATATACGACATCATGAGGCGTGACTGGTAAAAATTTTTCTTGCTTGCTGTGCAGACAGAGGCGACAAAAAAATTATATCAGTCACGCTGACTCTTTTCATATTGACCTGACTTATGACAAAAAATACGACAAATGAGACTACTTAACGAGACACTGTAATGACATCATCACCTTCGATTGCCACGTCAATGCCACAAGCCGATTCTAAAAAAGAAGCCCTACTCACCGCTAATAAACTCAATAAAACCGTGCAAGTCGGTGAGCAAAAGCTGTCCATCATTAAAGACGTAGATATGTATGTCAACGCTGGCGAGTTTGTGGTCATCATGGGCAAATCAGGCTCGGGAAAATCTACTCTGCTAGGGTTACTCGCAGCATTAGACTATCCCGATAGCGGTACGGTGTCGCTAGCAGGTCAAATGCTTAGCAGTCTTGACGAAGATGCTCTGGCAGTCATTCGTCAACAGGACATGGGTTTTGTCTTTCAGTCGTTTCATCTACTGCCAACACTGACCGTCGCCGAAAACATCGCCTTTCCACTCGATATTGCAAGGCGTCCAAATCAAGCGAGAGTAGATGAGCTCATTGACGCGGTCGATTTAGGGCATAGACGTAATAGCTTACCCAACCAATTATCAGGCGGTGAGCAACAACGTACAGCAGTGGCACGAGCGCTGGTATCGCACCCAAAGATTGTGTTTGCGGATGAACCTACAGGCAATTTAGATGAGCAAAATGCCGATCAAGTTATGCAACTATTATTAGACTTAAGACAGCAAGTCGGTTCGGCACTGGTGGTCGTGACCCATGATCCTGCGCTTGCCGAGATGGCAGATCGCGTCATCACCATGCATGACGGCCACATTGTACCTACATGAATAACTGGATTGTATCTTAATGAATAGTAAGCCCACAGACAATAAATCGACTGATACAAAAAAAACTGATACCAGTATGCGTCAAGAGTCCAGTTATCCTAGCGGCATCTTAAATCAATTATTTGCCCGTACCTTAGGTTTTCAAACACTAGGCTCGCAAGCACTCAGCCGTAGCTGGTGGCAGCGCTGGGTATATCCCGTGTTATTTCTACTGACGCTAACTCTATCGCTTGCAACTTACCTGACCCTCGACTCTGTACAGCAGTCTGTCGATAGCTACATCAATGACAATCAGCGCGCGCTCGTTGGTGGGGATCTAATCCTAAACAGTAAGCAAGACTGGCCCAGCGAAGTATTGACGCAGGTAGAAACTCTCGCTGATACCCAGACGGTGTATGACTATCAATTTAGCGCCATGCTGGTCAATGATGAACAAACCTTGCTTGCCAGCGTCAAAGCGGTCTCGCCGTCGTATCCCTTATACGGTACGGCGGAGCTTGCCTCAGGAAAACCGCTGTGGGAGCAGCTGACGTCTGACAGTGTCATCGTCGCACCAGAAGTACTCAGTAGCCTACAGGCCAATGTCGGTGACCGTATCACCATTGGCGATGCGCAATTCACGATCGGTGATGTACTGACAAAAGAACCTGATAGACCGCTGACCACATTTGGGTTCGGTGGTCGTGTATTGATGCATCAAGACTCGCTTGCAGCAACCAACCTATTGGGTCAACGTAGCCGAATAAACTACCGCATTGAGATGGCAGGCGATCCAGAGCTGATAACCACGCAGCGTAACAAGCTCACAGACATACTAACCAATTATCCTGATATCGAGCTCTCTGATGCAGAGTCTGCAGATACTTCGGTCTCGCGTATCTCTGACAATGTACTGATGTTTTTAAAACTGCTAGTCATCGCGGTGTTGCTATTATCTGCGGTTGCCATGTATGGTGTTATTAGCGCGTTTGTCAGTAAGCAGCAGTCTAATAATGCCATTCGTTTGGCGCTAGGCGAGCCGCTTGGTTCACTCAAACGTAGCTACTATCAATTGCTCATCATCACGACCGCCATCGCTTGTATCGCAGCGATTGCGCTTAGTCTGGGCTTACTCAAAATCGGTCAGCCGTATATGGTGGCCATCTTACCTGCTGACGTTGGCCTAGCCATCAATCCAATCAGCGCCATCAAGACCATTGTGATTGCCTTAGTCCTGACACTACTGATCGCTCAGCGTGGTTTGAGTACGCTGAGCACCACCAAGCCCGCTACCCTACTTAGTCAAGGTGCGAGCACGCAGACGCAAAACTTGCCTTGGTATCGACGCGTGCCGCTACTATGGTATGGCGTGGTACTGGCAGGGCTGTATGCTTTCTTTGCTTATGAAGTGGGCTCACTGTCATTAGGCGCACAGCTATTGGGCGGCTTGATTGCTCTAGTGGCGATATTTTGGCTATTGGCTCGTGGGTGGCTGTGGTTACTTGCCAAGGTGGCGACGAAAACCAAGATCAGCTGGATGCAGCGTATCGCCATTCATAACCTTGCGCGTAAAGGTAACCAATCAGCCTTGTTCTTTGTCACCTTATCACTATCGGTGGCAGTGCTGACGCTTATCACGACACTCAATCACAGTATCAATGCGCAGTTTATCAATGCCTATCCTGAAGACGCGCCTAATCTGTTTTTGCTCGATGTGCAGATCGATCAACACGACGATATTGATGCGATCATTGAGGCGCCCGTCACTTATTATCCGGTCATTCGTGCGCGTGTGGAGACGGCCAATGAGGTGGTGGCAAAAGATATCGTGCCTGCCGATGGGTTTGATGATCCCACGCGTGTCTTTAACTTGAGCTACGCAGATACGGTCATGGAGACCGAATACATCACTGAATCACTCACAGATGACGCGCTATACACCCCTATCGATGCGACAGATGAGCAAGTCAAACCCTTGTCTATATTGGACACAGCCGCCAGTATGCTCAATGTCGGTATGGGCGATCAGGTTCGCTTTAACATTCAAGGGATCGAAATCGTCGGGCAGATTACCAGTATTCGTACACGCTATGAGCGTGGCCCAAGCCCGTATTTCTATTTCTTATTTGAGCCGTCTGTGCTGTCCGCTGCACCGCAGATTCAGTTTGCTACTGCCCACGTACCAGAAAAGGCGATTCCAGAACTACAAGGCAAACTGGTACGCGAGTTCCCTGCTGTCACTACGATTGATGGTACTGCTATTGCGAAGCAAATCCAAGAGCTGGTGGTACAAATGAGCCGCTTGGTCTATGTGTTCACCTTGCTTGCCCTGCTCACTGGGGTCATGGTGCTGATCAGCTCGCTACTGTCTACCTCGCAAGATCGTATGAAGGACAGCGCGTCATTTAGACTGCTCGGTATGCAAAAGCGCGATCTATATATGCTCAATATTTTAGAGCTAGGTGTGCTTGGTATTAGTGCAGCGACCTTTGCCGTTGTCATCGCCAGCGTTGGCGCATGGGCTGCCATCACGCAATGGTTTAATCTACAATTTAGCGTGCCGTGGATGAGTCTGGCTATTGGCGGCTCAGCGTTAGTCGTCTTGCTGTTTGCCATTGCCATTATTTATGTGAGATTGGTGATTGGACGTGGGATTATGGCACGGGTAAGGGCGATGATATAGGGTGAGGCTAAAGCTACGCAGTTAAAGAGAGATTATGTTGGCGGTGAAATTTATTGTTACTTGTATAATCTATAACTAAATTCTTGATCTCTCTAAGTACTTTCCAAATAATAGTCTTTATCTCTTGATACTCATTATATGATATACCTTCGAAATGGCTTCCATGAGCGAAATTATTTCTTAATTGAAGTAACCTATTAATTTTGGCAAAATCTCTATCGTCAATATTTTCTGTATCAAACCCTAATCTGAAAAATATTTTTTTGAGTACATCTGGTTTCAGATTAGACTCAGTATCAACTATATTATCAACATTCAACTTCAAAGAGGTAGTTAAAATTTGTTCTAGATTTTCAAAAAACTCTACCCTACGTCCTAATTCTTTGAACATAGGTTCATATTCCTTTGGGAAAAAAGGATTTTTTTTATCAAGGTTTTTTAATGCACCAAATTCCGAATGCAAACCACTTGCGATCAAGGGGAACGATACACTTTTACAGCTAAGATTACAGCTATTTAATGCATTTACATAAACAGTAAACATTAATTTAGCATGTCCTTCAAAATGTGCGTAAAGAAATAAAACTAGGGGTTTAGTTTCAATTGTTTTCTCTTGTATATCTATATTTGCATCTGACGAGATACGGTTTTCGAAATGTCTTAACTCGTCCTCTCGCCAAGCTAAATCCTCTTCTATTTCAGTTAACACTTCGTTTAAATTAATCATTTTTAAACTCTATGTTAGATAATTTATTACTAGCAAATGCAATACGCTGGTCTAATGCATTTTTAGTGTTTTTACCGCCGCCAGTAGTCATTGAAATAAAATTTGGGTCTAGCTTTATTTCTGTTATTACTTCTCTAACAAGCCTGATATGCTCATTATTATCAGCATCAATCACATCAATTAATGGAATGAGAGCCTGAGGAAAAACCTCATAATGATAACTTCTAAAGTTATTTTGCAAACCATCTTGAGCTTTATTATTCGAAGAGAATGCTTGCTCTCCCATAGATAAACTCAAAATCTTAAAAACTTTTCTAAATACTATTTCTTCTTCGTTGTAATTGAAAGTGACATGATTTTCCTCTTCTTTAGGTAAGGCCACACTTTCCATGTAATCGTCTAAAAAATCACCTATATTCTTTACATAGTTGTCGCTATTATTTTTAAATGCAAAAAACTTTAAAATTAGTTCTTCTGTATAAGCATTTCTTGATTTTAAATCCGACACATTATCTGTTACACTTTTAAAAGATTGTTCGCTAGATAATTTTTTCAGAAAATCTGGAAAAGCCGTATCTAAAATTCTAATTGTGCAATTTCTAACTTCCTGCTCTTCTAGAATTTCTCCTCCTGTATTTAATCTTTTAAACATATGGTAACGAAACATTGGATCGCTATCTTTTTTTATAATCTGCATTCTTATAAAGCTACGTTTAACTCTTATTTGTAAAGAACTAGGTAGATCATCGAATGTTATTCCGTCCAATTCACTTATTATATCGCAGTCTGTGAGTTCTAATTTATCACCAAATCCAATATCGAGATGCTCAGCATTTCGTAATGTTCCGCGAAAGTGTAAATAACTAGATATACGCTGAAGACCATCAATTAGATCGTACTGCTTTTCAGCGGTCTCAGTAACATATATAGGAGGTATGGGCATTTCAAGTATGAGAGACTCTATGAAGCGTGATTGTTTTGCATTAGACCATCTAAATAAACGTTGAAAGTCTGGGTTAATTGTTAGTTCACCACTTTCATACATATCTGCAAGTTCATTAAATGACAAATCATACTGTGAGGTATGGATACCTCTAAGATTAGATTCAATTATTTTTACTAAATCATTGCTCATAACTTTCCTTATTTCTTAAAATGCAATACCGATTCGTATATAGGCTTTATACTTCTATAGTTTAGTGACTTACTATTAATATTGGAAAGCGAACGAGCTTTAAAATCAACTCTCTCTTCTAACTTCAAACCTATATTAGTCGCCATTTCTGCAATAAACAAAGGTAAGTCATTATGAAGGTCTTTATAGTAAGAGTCCTGAACTACAAGTATCGCATCACCATCAGCTTTCAACACTCTATTTATTTCTTTAATTGATTTTTCCATACTAGCAAAATACTGAATATGGTTTTTTAAATAGTAAGATTTAGAAGCAACAGAAGCATGCTCTGACATTTGCTTCAAAAAATGATGGCAGGACTCGCCCCAGCCAAAACTCATATCATGGCTTGAGTCATCAATAGCTGTAGTTCCTATCATTTCTTTTCTAAGCTTCTTAAAGTACGTGCTTTCAAAACCTAAAACAGCCAACTCAGGCTTAGTAAGAACAGCGTAGTCTATCCTAGTACAATAAGGAGGAGATGTAACTATTAAATCTACCTGACTAGAGTCTATTGAAATATTTTGAGAGTCGCACACTCTAACTTCAGTCGTAGTATTATGTTGTATGTCTTTATATTGGCTCACTAAAAGAACTTGCCTTCCAACTACATCACTAAATAAATCTAATAGATCGCTTTTCTTGAGATTTATTTTTTTATCACTACTTTTTGGGGTTTTGATCCATGAAGGGTTTGATGTTGGATAAGTCTGCTTTATCAAAGATTTTGTAATTTTGAAAAGTACTATATAAAAGAAACTAGCTATATCTGAAAGTTTAGTGATGTCGATAGTAAGTTCTTCTCTCAGTTTTTCATCAACTAAGAGTTTATATATTGAATAGTCCAATATACGTAGGTTTTTTACGCTTTCATCATCAAACCACTGGAGTAAAGGATCAGTCTCGCTGTAAAAATCAGCTACTCTTTTCCTCTTAACTTTGCTAATAATTTCTGAACAGATTGGTTTTATAGATAGTGAATAGTTACCAATTATCAAATTAGCTTTAGCAACAGTTGCCATTGCTGGGTTTATGTCTAAACCTATAGACGAGATGCCCAATCCTTGAGCCACTCTATTGGTTAAACCTGTACCTGTCCATGGATCCAAAATTAGCATATTATCTTTTTTAAACATTTGGATTGAAACGTCAACGAAATCATATGAAAAGCCAGCGTAATAAGGGTACAGCGCTGTACCATTAGTCTGCTCTTTTTTATTCAACTTAGGAGATGGGAGGCTGAGCATTATTTTATTCATAGTGTAAGAAAATGTATGTGCTCCAGTATAGCAAGCGTAGAGTGGGTTAGCGATAGCGTAAACCCATCAAATTGTATTATAGATTATTAAATACGATAGTAGAGCTTAACTTATTCGGTGGATTACGCCTCGCCTTCATTCTCTACGAGAATTTGACAAGTCTAGCGCCACCCTACGCCAAAATTTACTCTTAGCAAAACTTCAAATATTTATCACTATATAAACCATTATCAAACCCACTCTTTGCCCACTAAACACATTCCTCATTTGCTATACTAGCCTAACTTTTATCAATCAAATCCCTTCTTACAACATCCTCCAAAACAGCATGGTAGTCTTATGAAATTCTCAAAGTTCGGTCAAAAATTTACCCAGCCCACTGGCATCTCACAATTGATGGACGATTTGGGCGATGCGCTAAAAAGCGATCAGCCAGTCAACATGCTGGGCGGTGGTAACCCTGCCAAAATTGATGCCGTTAATGAGCTGTTTTTGGAGACTTATAAAGCGCTGGGCACGGACAATGATGCAGGTGAGGCCAATAGTAGCGCTATCATCAGCATGGCGAATTACTCTAATCCGCAAGGTGACTCGGCCTTTATCGATGCCTTGGTGGGCTTCTTTAACCGTCATTACGATTGGAACCTCACCTCAGAAAACATTGCCCTGACCAATGGCTCACAGAATGCGTTTTTCTATCTGTTTAATCTGTTTGGCGGGGCTTTCGCTGATGAAAAGAATGGAGCTGTAGACAAATCTATTCTACTACCATTGACCCCTGAGTATATCGGCTATAGCGACGTGCATGTCGAAGGTCAGCATTTTGCAGCGGTATTGCCACATATTGATGAAGTGACTCATGATGGTGAGGAAGGCTTCTTTAAATATCGTGTCGATTTTGACGCATTAGAGAACTTGCCAGCGCTAAAAGAAGGCCGTATCGGCGCGATTTGCTGCTCACGCCCGACCAATCCAACGGGCAATGTGCTGACCGATGACGAAATGGCGCATCTAGCCGAGATTGCCAAACGTTATGACATACCTCTCATCATTGATAATGCCTACGGTATGCCCTTCCCAAATATCATCTACTCTGACGCGCATTTGACGTGGGATAACAATACGATTCTGTGCTTTAGCCTGTCGAAAATTGGTTTGCCCGGTATGCGTACGGGTATTATCGTGGCCGACGCCAAAGTAATCGAAGCAGTCAGTGCGATGAATGCCGTGGTCAATCTAGCGCCGACACGCTTGGGTGCAGCGATTGCTACACCACTGGTAGAAAACGATCGTATCAAACAGTTATCTGATAACGCGATTAAGCCGTTTTATCAAAAGCAAGCCACCCTCGCTGTGAAGCTATTAAAAGAAGCATTGGGCGATTACCCGCTAATGATTCATAAGCCTGAGGGCGCGATATTCTTATGGTTATGGTTTAAAGACTTACCGATTACGACAGTCGAGTTATACGAGATTTTGAAAGAAAAAGGTACGCTTATTGTGCCAAGCGAGTACTTCTTCCCTGGTGTTGATGTCAGCGATTATAAGCACGCACACGAGTGTATTCGTATGAGTATCGCGGCTGACGAGCAGACGCTCACTGATGGTATTGCAGCAATTGGTGAAGTGGTACGTGAGTTGTATGATGAGGCTAAAAAATAAGATTAGCTGCTAAAATAATAAATTCAAATAGCAAAACAGAAAACGGACTTATTAATAGTCCGTTTTTTTATGCTATGACCGTATAAGAGCAGTTTAGCTAAGCGCTTTTAACAAAGCTTTAGCACTGATCTTACCAAATTCATTAGCGGCTAATGGCCCATCACCTGAAATCAGCTTTCTATCTTGATGCGTCTGTCCTGAGGCGAGCTTATTGCTAATCGTGACACCCAAATCTTCTAACTTTTCACCGAAGTACCAAGGCATCGTACCGGGCAGATAGCCAATTTTTGGCATTTGCTTATCCATACCAGTGGGGAACGCCACCATCTTATAGCCTTTAAAGATGAAGTCGCTTTCAGACTTATCCGACCTATTAGGACTGTCGAGATTAGCGGCTAATAAAGCCGCCGGGCCATGGCAAATAGATAAAGTAAATAAATCTCTATTATGACCCCAACGTAGCAATTCACCGAGGTTTTGGTCTTCGGGCAGACCTAACATCGCGCCATGACCACCCGGAATAAAGATTGCTGCATAATCTTCACTATCAGTCATATCGTTTTTAACAAAGTTAGCGATACTTTTTGGGTTATTCAGCGTTGATTCATATTCAGCATAGATTTTTTTGACGTCGTCATCATTGTCTGGCATTGCCCACTGTTCAACTTTCACAGACTCACCTGTAGGGGTGAAAACGTCTACCTTAAAACCTGCTTGCTTAAAATGCAGTAAAGGTACCATCATTTCAACGGGATGATTGCCGGTATCGAATTTTTTACCATTTTCCATGGTCATGTACTGCTCTTCGGTGCAGACCATTAGAATTTTTTTATCACCAGTGTACGGCGCGTCATACTCCGTATGGTCATAGTTAGTTTTACTTGGTGCGGCAAGTTTCAGTGATGATTTAGAAGGAATAAAAATCCCCGCTTCGGTTTCTTGCGCCTCTAAACCTAAAGTATCTTTGGCCTTGCCTAATAAATCCTGGATATTCATAGTTTTTCCTAGTTATTATTAATTATGGAGGATGGATATAGTCGATTCAATTTAAAAGTAGTACGAGGCAACCGAGTGTAGATGTATATGTGATACTTCAAGCGAGGTTAACGCTGTAATACTTTTATAGTGGAATGACTATACCTAATCAGGCGATATTTAAAGACAATATGCTTAGAATATACGCCGATACCGCTACTCTTTGATCTTAAGATAACAAACTGAGAAAGGGTTAAATAGCTAAGACTTTTTATATTTCGTAAGCTTTGTAAAGAGAGCGTGTTTAATCTGTCAAATTACAACCGCTGCAATAGCTATAGTCAATCCTCTATAAATTGGATACGGTGTCAAGCTTGCTTAGTCTACTACTTGTAGTACTTTCACTCGCCTTCCTTGTATCCAAATTATACTGAACCGACTATACCTACTTAGGAAAAAGCTATTTTAGAAGTAATTTGTGTGGATATTCTTATAGGAGTATTGTTCTTGACGAACAAACGCAAAAGCATGGTATCAAAGTGATTTGGTGAAGTGGTACGCGAGTTGTATGATGAAGCCAGAAAATAAGCAATCATAAACTCAAATAGCAAAACAATAAACGGACTCTAATAGTCCGTTTTTTGATGTCGTTTAATCATAGGTTTAACTTTACTGACTGACTGAAAATTCTTTGTCCATACGGTAAAACCATATAGTACGTAAGAGAGCAGACACGTATTGATCAAATCATGAATGCTGGCTTTAAGCTCTGCGCTGCCTATCGCTGAGAGACCAAGCTCGGTAATCGTCTGGCGATTATCCAAATACTCACCCAATAAGGCGATAGCTGTCACCATAATTAAAGCAATAAATGCCCTAACGCTGTACTTCTTAAAAATTGGACGCATCAGGATTAAACTTAATAGATAAACGCTGATGCCTACATAAATATGTAAAGCATCTTTTTCCAATCCTGTGGCATTCACGACACTATTTTTGAAGATATAAAAATCCACGATTTTATTCCGTGTATAAGAGATAGAGAATAGCTGAGTATAAATAAAAACCGATTAAGTATAAATTTAAAATAAAAAAGAGTTTGCGACAATGCAAACTCTCTTGCGTGAGGGCAAAGCAATGCTTTACTTCTTCCTCGCTCAGGTTACGCCATTGCGAACCTACCTTCTGCTAAATTAAATATTTGACGCATATTTTGCTAAATATCCCACTCTACAAAATTCTTTAACAACTGCAAGCCAGCGGTATGACTTTTTTCTGGGTGAAATTGGGTCGCAAATAGATTGTCTTGGATGACGCTGGCACAAAACGGCTGACCATAATCACAGACAGCAGCAACTTGTGAGCTATCGGCAGGCTCGCAGTAGTAGCTATGCACAAAGTAAAAGTGCGCATTGTCCTCAATACCCGTCCACAATGGATGCTCAAAGTCCATACCACTAATGGTGTTCCAGCCCATGTGCGGTACTTTAATTGTAGCACCTTGTTTGTCTTTCCACGTAGGGTTAAAGGCTTCTACCGTGCCGTTCAAGATACTAAGACAGTCTGTACCGCCATTTTCAGATGACTGCTCAAACAACGCCTGCATGCCCACACAGATGGCCATAACGGGCTTGTTAAACACTGCATGGCGTATGACGTCATCAATACCTGCCTCGTGCATGCCAGCGATACAGTCACGCATAGCACCGACACCGGGGAAGACTATCTTATCTGCTGCCGCCACCACTTTGGGATCGTTGGTGATAGAGACGTCTGCCCCGACCACTGACAATGCTTTACTGGCGGAATGCAAATTACCCATACCATAATCTAGTAGTGCAATTTTGGTCACTTTAGCCATTAAAATGCCTCTTTGGTCGATGGTAGTGTATTTAACGCACGCTCATCATATTCACAGGCCATGCGTAGCGCACGAGCAAAGGCTTTGAAGGTTGATTCGATTTGGTGATGGCTGTTTTTGCCTTTTAGATTGTCTAAATGCACCGTCATCCAAGAATGGTTAACAAAGCCGTAGAAAAACTCACTAAACAAATCAACATCGAAACGACCCACGTGCGAGCGGGTAAACGGAATATCCATATGCAAACCTGGACGACCTGATAGATCGACAACCGCACGAGTCAATGCTTCATCTAGCGGCGCATAAAAGTGCCCGTAACGACGAATGCCTTTTTTGTCGCCTAATGCTTTGTTAAAGGCTTGCCCAAGCGTAATACCCGTGTCTTCCACGCTATGGTGATCATCAATAAACGTATCACCGTTGCATTTGATATCTAAGTCAAACAAACCGTGACGCTTGATTTGATCAATCATATGATCCAAAAACGGTACGCCAGTATCTACAGTACCTTGACCCGTACCATCAAGGTTGACGGTACAAGTGATTTGCGTTTCAGCAGTGATGCGTTCAACGGTCGCGATACGTTCAGGGCGACCATGTAGATTTAGGTTTTTTGGTGCAGTTTGCTCAGGTGTGTCAGCGGTCGTCGTTGTATTGGCGGTCATGGCTACTCTCTATCAGTTTTTTATCAGTGAAAAGCGGTCAATAAATAGGGCAAAAAAGCGCCTATTTCATTGTTGCTAGTACCTGAATCAGCACTAGCAAAAAATGTATTAGAAAATGATATATACAAAAGATATCAAGGCATTAGGGTTTATACGTATTAAATATTATATAGCCTCATCATAGCAAACCCTAACATTTACCGCCACGGTCAAGCGGTAAACCACGCACAAAATTACCTCATTCTGCTAAAATAGTGTATTCAGTATTATCAATCATGACTCGCACTGACTGTGAGACATCATATTCTGTAGCCTACTCTCTATGGCATAGTGCTGTGTCATACTGCTACTTTATACTATAAAACCCTTTGTTTATAGGAACTGCCATGCCTTTAGAAGCGATCGCCATTAATAGCTTGGATGCCCCACTTATCAAAAAACCTGCTCGCGACAATGAGCTAGCAGAGCGCTTGCAAGCGTTGTACGATAGCGATGACGCGCAGCCTGATGGTCTCGAGGTATTAAATATCGTTGAGCAAGGCTTTAAGCGTGGGCAATACCTATATGTCGGTATGTTCAATGACAAGCCTATCGCTGCCGTTGCCTGTTTTGATGATGGGCAGACCAATGCCAAGCGCTTACAGTATCTTACTGTTCATACCCAAAATCGTGGTCGTGCTATCGATGCCAAGTTTATTAAACTGGTTTATGATGCCGAAGTGAAAAAAGGCGTGCGTGAGTTTGTCCCTGCTGATGCGGATATTCACCGTATCATGAGCGAGTATGAGCTTCTGCGTGTCAAAGATTAGTTTTAGCGTTAAAAAGCGATATTTTGATAAATAAGTCATTTTTTTTAATCTTTTATCGCTTATGATGCAAAAACTACTTGACAGTAACGCCTATATTTAGTTTAATAGCGCCTCAACGAAGACGGCTCGATAGCTCAGTCGGTAGAGCAACGGATTGAAAATCCGTGTGTCGGCAGTTCGAACCTGCCTCGAGCCACCATTCGTTTAAGAATTCTAAAAAGCCCCAAACATTGCTGTTTGGGGCTTTTTTTATGCTTAATTTTTATCGTATTCTTTAGTATTGATTTTATTCATGCGTTTCTCTTATTCGTATAGCCGACCACGTAATAATAAATTACAACGCTCGCGTGAATCCAAGTCATAAATGGTCGCACGGTAATCAATACCGTGACGGCCTTCAAAAAACACCACCCGATCGCCCACGGCTAAAAAACAAGACGTACGCGCATCATAGATAAAACCATCAATGACGAATGCCAAATCACGATCTATCTCACGTACCGTATAGGTCTCACCTTGCGGAATCAAACGCTCAAACCATGCGCTATGGGCGGCATTGGTGCTTAGCACACTTATGAGCAGCAGCGCTGATATCATAAAGGTACTTTTTAACGACATCGCAAAAGTCGCACCGGCTAAGCTGATTTTATTTAGGATATTTTTATTAACTGTCATGACCTTAACCTACTCAGACCTGCTCAATGATTGATTCTGTTCGCTACGCTTCTTATGCTAAACACTTACTGTCACGGTTGCATAACATTTCTGTGCTGTTTTTTAGACGGCAGTGCTCAGTATACTCGATAGCAATGTTAATCATAAATAAGACAGATAAATGCTAATAGGGATAAGCGATGAGAGAATTTGATTATGATTTGGATTATAAAAACTTAGACTTGCGGGCGCAGCCTGAGCTGTATCGCGTCGGTCGCGGTGAGCAAGGTGTATTATTGGTAGAGCCTTATAAGTCTGAGATATTGCCGCACTGGCGCTTTGCCACGCCTGATATTGCGACTGAAAGTAGCGAGGCTATTTATCAGATGTTTTTAGATTATCTGGCAGCTGATGACTTTGTCGGTGCGGATATGGCGCGCAAATTTATTCAAATGGGTTATACCCGCGCCCGTCGCTATGCCAATCATCAAGGCGGCAAGAAGTACAAAGGCCCTGTTCCTGAGGATAAAAAAGGTCAAAGCGGTGCGCATGGTCGCCCAGAGTTACCACGGCAAGAGGAAGACCCAGTCAAAGCAGAGTCAGCGCGTATTTTTAAACAAAAATGGGATGAGTGCCGCGAGAACAAAGATTATCTAAAAATGAGAAAAGAGCATCGTGAACGCTATAAAGATGTCGAATAGATGCTAATACTCAAGATATTAAGCACAACAGGTAACTAAAGTAACTGGTCTCAAAACACTACTGTGCTAAGGTATGGCACGATATACCAAGCATAATAAATATAACGACTTCCAATAGTGAGGAACAATGGATAAGCAACTTTTGATTTTTGATTTTGATGGCACACTGATCGATAGCGTGCCAGATTTGGCTGATGCGACCAATGCCATGCTGACCACGCTTGGCAAAGAGACCTATCCTATTGACAGCATACGTAATTGGGTCGGCAATGGCTCAAGAATGCTGGTCGAGCGCGCATTGGTGGGTAAGGTAGAGGTCTTAGAAGGTGAGTTGACGGTCGAGGAAGCTGATCATGCCGAGCAGGTGTTTTTTGATGCTTACAACAATATCAGCGGTAGCAAAACCGTCGCCTACCCAGATGTCGATAGCGGACTAAAGAAGCTGAAAGATGCAGGTTATATACTGGCATTAGTGACCAATAAACCCATTCGCTTTGTACCCAAGATATTACAATCATTTGGCTGGCAGGACTTGTTTGCCGAAGTGCTGGGCGGTGATAGCTTGCCTGTTAAGAAACCAGATCCTGCGCCGCTACTGCATGTCTGCAATGCGTTGAATATTAACCCAGCGCAAGCCGTTATGATTGGTGATTCTAGAAACGATATCTTGGCAGGACAAAACGCCAATATGGATACCCTTGGACTGTCCTATGGTTATAACTACGGGCAAGACATTCGTGAGCTGAATCCTACCGAAGCATTTGATGACTTTGCCGCCTTGGTTGATTATCTTTTATAAGGATAAATGACAAATAGCTGAACATCACGTCAGCTACTTACTTCGATAGCTCAATGCCTCTGACACGTGGGCACTCGTGATATCGGTACTGTCGGCAAGGTCTGCGATGGTACGTGCAACGCGCAAGACTCGATGATAGCCGCGTGCCGATAGATTCAGACGTTGCTGAGCAAGCTGTAATAGCTGCTGCTCGCCCGCGCCTAGCTGAATATATTTATCAATCTCGCTCGGGCTAAGCTCATTATTGACCTTTTTTTGCCGTTTTAATTGATGCTTGTGCGCGGCAGCGACCCGAATCCGCACTTGCTCGGAGGTTTCACCAGCTTGAGCATTTTGCAAGTCGGCAATCGGTAACGCTGGCACGGTAATATGCAAATCAATGCGATCAAGCAGTGGGCCCGACAGCTTATCTTGATAGCGCTTAATCTGCTCGGGACGACAACGACATCTTGCCGAGCCGTCACCATCATAGCCACACGGACACGGGTTCATCGCCGCTACTAGTTGAAAGTTGGCTGGGAAGGTCATTTGTGAATTAGCACGGCTGATGGTAATTTGCTTCGCCTCTAACGGTTGGCGCAGCACCTCTAACACCGTACGATCAAACTCTGGTAATTCATCAAGGAATAACACGCCTTTATTGGCAAGGGTAATCTCGCCCGGTTTGGGACGTGAGCCGCCACCGACCAAAGCCACGGCTGATATGGTGTGATGAACTTGCCGAAATGGCCTTGTCCCATAATCATAATCACTGTCTGCCACCGAATAAGTACTGGCAACTTCTAACGCATCCTCAGCACTCAAATCTGGCAAAATAGTCGGTAGCCGCGAGGCCATCAGTGTTTTACCCGAACCGGGAGGCCCTGTGAACAATAGCGAATGACCACCAGCGGCGGCAATCTCTAGCGCACGCCTCGCATGATGTTGGCCTTTGACATCAGCCAAGTCTACTTTATAACCCGTGTGTTTTTCTATCGCAGCGGGCGGTACAATCTCTAAGCGCTCGTAAGTGGCATTTGGATTGGTCAAAGATTGCAAATGATCGCAAACGGCCTTTAGACTATCCGCCGCCAATATCTCTACACCCTCGACACGGCTAGCCTCGGTACCATTATCGATCGGGACGATTAACTGCGGCGTTTGTGGCTCTTGACCCTGCTCCGTCAATTCCAGTTCATCATTATCTGCTGTCTGTAAGACTTTGGACGCCAACACTTCCGCCTTTATCGCTCGTGCTACTGCCAAGCTACCAGTGACTTGCCGTAAATTCCCGTTGAGCGCTAACTCACCGATAAACTCAAACCCTGATAGTACTTCTGGATCCAACTGATCGCTGGCTGCCAAGATGCCAATGGCAATGGGCAAATCCAGCCTTGCACCATCTTTTGGCAAATCTGCTGGCGCTAAATTAATCGTCAGGCGACGATTGGGAAACTGAAAGCCAGAATTCAGAATGGCTGAGCGCACTCTATCTTTACTCTCGCGCACAGCGGCTTCTGGTAGACCAACGATGGTCAATGCTGGCAAGCCTTGCGATAAATGCACCTCAATAATGACCTTGGGTGCGTGCAAACCGACGACTGAACGGGTATAGACTTGAGCAAACGACATCAGCGTTTCCTAATAAAGGGAGCTTTTGATCATAAAGTATTATGTATCAGTGCGCAAATGTCGTGTATTTTATAATAAAAATGGTTTGTCTACTGCTAAACCTCACTTTCTTAACGTTTTAACGAACCAATATCTATGGGTTTTTTGAATGCCGAGCTATGATTTTAAAGAATAAAAAGCGCTCCTACCTTTTATTTTTATAAGAAAAATAATTTTATTAAATTACTGGTAAAGTTATTTCTTTTAGGTATATGATTGGTGAGTGTTTGTACACTGAAAGCAACAATAGCAATTTATTGACTATTTAGAGCACGACAGATAAAAGGATTATCAGTGCTTTAAATCGTAAAAATTAACCATGGATGGTAAATACAATGAATATATTGATTAAAAATCGGCGAGCGCCCAGACTCACATTACTCACAATGGCAGTTTCCTTAGCACTATTAGGCTGTTCGGATAGCGATAACGATTTTGATGATGATGAAGTCGTCACCCCTTCCGCGACTTATGAGGTCGACATTCAACGTACCGAGTTTGGTATACCTCATATCACCGCAAAGGATTATAAAAGTCTAGGCTACGGTGTTGGTTATGCTTTTGCAGAAGATAACTTCTGCTCACTAGCGAAAGAAGTTGTCGTCGCTAGCGGTCAGAGCATGCTGTATCTAGGCGATGAAGGTAATGTTAATAGCGATGTATTTTATACTTGGTACAACTCTCCAGAGAGACGAGCTGGATTCTTAGCAGCTCAAGATCCTGAAACTATCGATGCGGTCACAGGCTATGCAGCAGGCTTTAGCCGTTATCTGCGAGATAAAGGTGTGGCGAATATTGATCCTGCTTGTGCTAACGCTGAGTGGGTTCGAGAGATTACTATTGATGACCTACTGACAGTTTATGGTAAAGCCAATCTACGCGGTGGGCTCTCTAACTTTGTCAGCCCCGTTGTAGCGGCAGCTCCTCCTGCAACTACTGGCATTCAAGGTAGCTCTAGAATGAGTAGCGTCGAGCCTACAGTAGAGTCAGATGAAGAGTTTGACATGACGACTATCAATGTACTGAATGGCGGTAGTAACGCTTATGCCTTTGGTAGTGAGGTGACAGGGACAGATAGTGGTGTCCTATATGGTAACCCACATGAGCCATGGAACGGTGTCCAGCGTTTTTATGAGTTTCATACAACGATACCAGGCGAGCTTGACGTGATGGGCGCCGCCCAACAAGGTCAACCTTTTATCAATATTGGCTTTAATAAAGACGTGGCTTGGAGTCATACCGTATCAACTGCCAAACGCTTTACGCTTTACCAGCTTAATCTAGTAGATGGCAACCCTTTGAAATACAAATACACAAATAGCGCGGGTGTGGTTGAGGAACGTGATATCGAAAAAGTCGATGTGACGGTTCAATTGCCAGACAATCAAACGTTGGTTCAACCTATCTATTTGTCTCAATATGGGCCTATGCTCGCGGCTAACTTGCTTAGTGGTCTTTTGCCAACGTGGGGTGCGAACAATCTGGCTTATACGATTCGTGATGCGGCCTCTGAAAATCCAAGAGCACTTAATCAGTGGCGCAGTATGAACATGGCCACTAGCGTTGAGGATCTCGTCGATAGAATGCAGACTACTTTAGGCCTAGGCTTTGTTAATACCATCGCCACCGATCGTAATGGCAAAGCGCTCTATGCTGATATCTCGACCGTGCCTAATGTCACTAGAGAAAAGCTAGAAAGTTGTGGTACTAATGCGGGGATTTTCCTGAATGCTCTGATTGCATCTGACTTGCCCGCACTAGATGGCAGTAAAGCTGCCTGTGAATGGGGCAATGATGCCGACTCACCACAAGCAGGTATTTTTGGCGGTTCAAACTTACCATTCTTAATTCGTGATGACTACGCTCTAAACTCGAATGACTCTTATTGGTTTAGTAATGCAGAACAGCCGTTGACAGGATTCTCACCATTATTGAGACGTGGGTTGTTACCTCTTTCTGAAGATGCCGCGCCATTATCTCCACGTACTCGTATGGCCTTTACTCAAATATTTGATCGATTAAGTAATAAAGATGGTTTAGGCGGAAATACCTTTAATCTTGATAATATGCAACAAGTTGTCTACGGAAATCGCAGTTATGGTGCTGAATTAGTGCTTGATGATGTTTTGGCAGATTGCCAAGCTAATCCAATATTACCTTTGACTGACGGTGGGACTATCGATGCCACTCAAGCTTGTATTGTCTTGAGTAAATGGGATCGTCGTAATAATCTTGATAGTAAAGGCGCTCATGTCTTTAGAAAATTCTGGACTAATTTTGGGTTTAGTAGTTATGCAGGATTTAGTGTTCCCTTCGATAAAGCTGACCCTGTTAACACGCCTCGTGACTTAATCATCAATGATAAAACACGTAAAGCTTTGGGCGACTCTATTAGCTATTACAGTAGTAAAAATATTGCGCTTGACGCACCGTTAGGTAGCTTACAATTCGTTATTGATGCGGACAGAAACGGTGAGAAAATTCCTATGCATGGTGGCTTCGGTGGTGAAGGCATCTTCAACGTTGCCAGCTCAAGTCAAAACAGCGATGGCACTTATGGTCCAATTACCAATGGTCCAACTTATATGCAATCGGTAACGTTTGATAGCAAAGGTCCGGTCGTGGAAGCGCTGTTAGCTTTCTCGCAAGCTGGTGATACCACACGTCCTTTCCATCGTGATCAAACCCGTCGTTATGCAGACAAAGACTGGATACGTCTGCCTTTTAGTGCTGGTGAAGTATCTAAACAAGCAGTTGGTGCTAAAGTTGAGTTAAGAGAATAAAATTCTTCGTTATTTTAATATAAGCAAAAGCCCTCAGATAGACTCTGGGGGTTTTTCTATTTTTAAAACAAAGTAAATCCATAGGCTAAGAGAACTTACCAATCACCCTATTATGAGCAAGGATTTGCTATACTATCCTTTGCAAACCAAGTCACTACTATCGCTAAAAGACGCTGATACGTTATCTGTTATCACTAGTGGATAAGGTTGCTTTAATAGGCGCAAACAGCATCAAAAAGGAATGCCACATGACAGAACACTCTGAAACAAACACCCAGCAGCCTTATAATCGTGCAGGAGAGCAACCCACCACGGTACGCCCTGTCATGCAGCCGGACAACCCTTACGCCAGTACGCGCGGCAGTATTATGACCAAGCAGCTACCTACATTTGATGAATCGATTATCAATAAATACAATCGTTCAGGGCCACGCTATACCTCTTATCCAACGGCATTAGAGTTTTCACCAATCGCTGATGGCATTGAAACAACCATTCTCCAAAATCGCGAAGCCCGTGCGCCATTATCGCTCTATTTCCATATCCCATTCTGTCGTCATCTCTGCTATTACTGTGCCTGCAATAAAATCATCACCAAAAAAAATAGCGACTCAGGCGATTATTTGCAGTACTTAATCACTGAAATTAGCCACAAGCGCCGTTTATTATCTGCACCAGAGGGCAGCAGTAAACCACTCGTTAAGCAGCTCCATTTAGGTGGAGGCACGCCGACGTTTTTGAGTGATGAAGAGATGGGTCAACTGTGGGATTTTTTGCAGACCCAGTTTGAATTTTTACCCGAAGGTGAAGGCGACTACTCTATTGAGATTGATCCCCGTGAGCTGGGTGACGAGACATTAAAAACGCTACGCAATCTTGGTTTTAATCGCGTCAGCTTAGGTGTGCAAGACTTGGACGAAACAGTACAAATCGCTGTCAATCGTGTGCATTCAGCAGAAATGATCGAGAATGTGCTCACTGAGGCACGCGAGCTGGGTTTCCGTTCTATCAATATTGACCTGATTTATGGTCTGCCGCATCAAACGCCTGCAACCTTGGATAAAACCGTATGCCGCATCATTGAGATGTCACCAGATCGTCTGTCGGTATTTAACTACGCGCACCTGCCAGAACGCTTTAAAGCCCAGCGTCAAATAAAAGAAGCAGACCTACCAGACCCAGCGGCTAAGCTTGCCATGCTCGGCAATACCATCAACACACTGACCGAAGCTGGCTATCAATACATTGGTATTGATCACTTTGCCAAGCCTGATGACGAGCTCGCGGTGGCGCAGCGCGAGGGCAAACTGCATCGTAATTTCCAAGGTTACACCATTATGGGTGACTGCGACTTGCTAGGCTTTGGTGTCTCCTCTATCAGCCAAATTGCCAATGCCAATACCCGTTATATTTTGCAGAATGATACTGATTTACAAGCGTATCAGGCCAATATCGCTGCGTCGAAAAACAACCCTACTATCATGCCAGCGGTAAAAGTAATTAAAACGTCGATTAAAGATCGCTTACGTGAATATGTGATTATGAAGCTACTCTGTCACGACTATATCGACTTTAAAGATGTGAATCAGAAATTCGGTGTCGACGCCATTACTTACTTCATTGATGAGATTCAGCAATTGGGCGAGATGCAAGATGACAAGCTCATCGATATGGATGCCGCTGGGATTCGGGTCTTACCAAAAGGTCGCCTACTCGGTCGCAACGTCGCCATGGTATTTGACGAGTACTTGGCAAAGAAGCATCAAAATCGCTTTTCTAAAGTTATCTAACTATAGTCAAAATATCCTAAAGACGCGACGGTATTGCTGATATCGGTTTTTTGTAGCCTCTGTCTGCGCAGGCACAGCAAGCAAGGAAAATTAATATCAGCAGTGCATCATGTATAGATATTACTTTTTACTGACTATAGACTGGCTTTTGAGTTAGTTATTAGCAATAAAAAAGACCTCAAGCGAGGTCTTTTTTATGATAAATGCGGCGACTTACCATCCGCCACCTATCACTACTCAATAGGCATGACGATGTACAGCCTATTGGCATCTATGATGGTTTTTTCTTTATCGAGATATTTATGTTCAACGGTGCTTTTTGGCTTTTTATTATCCCGCCCTACTATGTCCGTATCTGTCATCGCTGAATCTGTGATAGAAAAATCATCATCGTTTAACAACCCAAGTGAGCCATCTTGGCGTAGCCACAGACCTTCAAGCTTGTCATGTGGATAATCTAAAGTAGCAAGTACATCGACGACTAAAGTTTTCTTAACGGGCATAATATTGATATTTTCAAGTACCTGCCAGTGATCTTCATCATCTGCAATAAGCTGCTCAAGTGTTTTTCCTTCGACGGTTAGACCAACATGCTCATCTTGTTTAATCGCCTTTAGGTGGTTGGCAGTACTAATGGTTTCTATGTCTGTTGCCTGTGAGAGGTTAATTTTATAAATATATTTTTTTGCCGACTCATCTTGTAGGGGGAATTTACGATCATGTTCAATGAGATAAAATTCATGATCGCTGAGCGCGACTAACCCTGACACCACATGCTCCGCTACATCAAGACGATATAAATATTGAGCAATCTGGCCAGATTTTAGGTTAATGGTAATAACCCGTGTCACGCTAGAAACGCGCCCTGATTTATCAGGATTGTCCATTGACGATTCTATAATGCCTACCAGCGTGGTTTGATTTGGCGTAATCGTTAATGCTTCCATTCCACGATTGGCGCGGCGCTTGGTAAACCCCATCGGTAATAAAATTGGCGTGCCATCAATCATCACATTGTTACGCTCATCACTAGCAAATGGGTTGATACGCTCAACCTCTAACCCATCCGCGTCATAGTGGACGAGATGTGGACCATACTCATCACTAATCCAAAAACTTCCGTCTGTAAGTGCAGCGAGTCCTTCGGGGTCTAAACCATTGATATCAGTCTTGATAGGATTCGTCACTTTATCAAAAGGCAGGTTAGGATTTACGGTCATCGGCTGACCATCGATATCATAGGGCACTTCATTGGTCCCGCCCAATGCTTTTGGATTTGGTAGCCCAGAGATAGGATTGCCATTGCTGTCTTTTAGCACTATCTCTTTTATCTTGATAATTTTGCCAGCGTCATGTAACTCAAATAGCCCGATTGACGGTGTATAACTCGGCACTAAAAACTGCTTACCTTTACCCGCAATCCCATCAAAATCAGCATTGGGACCTCGATCAGTAAGTACATAAAACTGATTGGCATTAATTGGATGTGCCGCTGCGTCTGAGACGTAGCCACCACCACGAATCTCTAATTTTTGCTCAGGATAGGCGGCATTAATATGGGTCGCATCAAGCACGGTATAAGGTAATGGGCTGCCTTGAGGGAAATTCTCTATTGAGATTATTTCAATATCTGGATTTTGCTTGGTCATTATTTTTTTCCTTGTATCAGTATTTTTATTATGTAAGAAAAGATGTTTCATGTTTCGCGCTTGAAAAACCAGCAAAAATAGTATGATCAAATTTAAGTCAAAAAAATAGCCAGTGCTTCGCATGCTCACTGGCTATTTTTATAAGTTGTAGCTATGTGATCAAAGAACATGTGATCAAAGTACATGTAATCAAAGCATTATTGCTTAAACCTTCAATTTATCACCCACCATACCTTTCACTGTACTGAGGATATCAGCAGGTAGTACCACCATTTTTGCGTTATCAGACTCAGCCAGCTCACGAATCGCCTTGATATACTGCTCACCCAGTAAGTAAACAATCGGCATCTCTTCAGTGCCCATGGCATTGGTAATCAAACGAATAGACTCTTCTGACCCTTTGGCAAGCACCACTTGTGCTTCTGCATCGCGACGTGAGGCTTCCAAACGCCCATCTGCCTCTAAGATAGCGGCTTGCTTTTGACCATCAGCACGCGTCACTGTTGCACGGCGTTGACGTTCAGCAGCTGCCTGCTCTTCCATCGCTGTCTGCATGGTCGCTGACGGGTTGATATCTTGAATTTCTACTGTCTTTAGCGTGATACCCCAATCAGAAATATCTTCTGAGATGGCATGCTTGAGTTTGGCCTTGATCTCGTCGCGGCTAGATAATGCGCTATCCAGATCCATCTCACCGATGATTGAACGTAGCGATGTTTGTACCAGATTACGAATACCGTATTCATAATCTTCGATACCATATACCGCCTTATCAGGACGAACGATATTAATATAAGCGACGGCGTTCGCGATAATAACGACGTTATCTCTCGTGATGACTTCTTGAGAAGGAATATCGAGCACGATGTCTTTGGTCGTCACTTTATAAGACACATCGTCAACATAAGGAATAATGAGGTTTAGCCCTGGTTCTAGTGTTTGGCTATATTTACCAAGACGCTGCACGACCCACTTATACCCCTGCGGTACGATCCGAACACCTTTAAATACGGTAAACACCACCAGCGCGATCAAAACCACCATTACGATATTGAAACTTCCCATATTTCACCCCTATTATATTTGCACACTTTTATGTATCACGGCCTGCGATTTCATACTACTGACGACCAATTCATTACCAACGATATCTGTCACGATCACCCGATCACCGACCGCCACTTGTTCCCCTTGCGTGCGGCACATCCATTCAGCCGCTCCCACGATAGGCACACTAAACCGTACCATGCCCGCTCTTTCAGGCTGCGGCGGTACGATAATCATACCAGTCTCACCGATAATGACGCTGCCGCCTAGCCCTGCCTTGGTACGATCCACTGACAGAGGCTTAATAAACTTAAACCATGCCAATAGAAACACCGCAGAAAGTACCAGCCAAATAACAATTTGGACAGCTAACGAGATAGGTAATAGCCACGACAGTGCCGCGACGATAATAGCAGCAGCACCAAACCAAAGGCTGGCAAACGTCGGAACAAACATCTCGACAATCAGTAACACAAAGCCTAATACCAGCCAATGCCACGGTTCAATCATCCAGAGCATCTCAATCATTGATATATTCCCTGTCTTTGTCATTCTAGCTTTCAATGTAGCACATTTTTAGAGCGATAATGCCTTAAAAATCATTAATATACTGCTGACTTTGCCGAGTGGAGGCAAAAGCCTAATGAGTATTTGTAAATGCTTCAACCAAAAAAAACGACCACATTCGTGATCGTTTTTTTATTAATCTCTTTGCAGTCAGGCTAACTTAGAATTTTACATGAGCACCTAAAGTAACGCCACTTACCTCGAGATCATCCACTTCAGGATAGATGTTATACATAGCTTCTACAGAAGCCATAGGAGTGAGGTTATAGCCCAATCCTAAGCTACCAGCGACACCTGTATCAGAAACGCTAAAGCTCTCACTGTTGCTAGCAATAACTTTATCTGTATAGTCTACATCAATTTCATTTTTCGCAACACCTAGGCGGCCTTTGGCGTACAAACCGGTATTTGGAAAATTGTAATCATAAGTCGCATATAGGCCATATACATCAGCACTATATTCTGACTTTTCAAAAGTATCATCAAACGCATCTGCATCGTTAGTCGTCAAATATTCAGCTTCCACACCAAATTCTGGAGTGAATTTATAGCCACCATAGACACCGTATGATACTGCATCATCTTCTACATCATCTGGACTGTACTGACCCACTTTTACACCAGCGTATGGCTGACCAGCGTAGTTAACTGCTGCTTGCGCACTAATACTCATTAGAGAACCAACTGATAATGCGATCAAAGCTTTTTGTAAAGTATTCATCTGTCTTCCTATTAAATAAAACTAAAATGTAGCCTGAGTGGACATAGCAGAGCACATAAGTTAGCTGAACTATTGTTGAATTCGAGATTCTAGCAGAAGATTATTTTTAATGCATTCTTTTTTAATGACTTTAACCGTAGCTTTTTTCGTACAAAAAAACGACCGCCGAAGCGATCGTTTCTTATTCTATAATTAACTAGCAATCATTTAGAATTTTAGCTGTGCACCAACCGTCATAAGATCAGCATCGCTACCTAGCTTGTCGTATTCAGCTTCGACGCTGAAGTTAGGATTCACCGAATAACCAAGGCCTACACCACCAGCAAGACTGGTATCACTTTCTGAATAAGTCTCAGTTCTGACTTCAGTGTTGCCGATATTGCGGGTGAAGTCACCTTCTATCTCAGTTTTAGCGACCCCTAGTTTACCTTTGGCGTATAAGCCAGTATTAGGGAACTGGTAGCGGTAAGTACCGTATGCGCCATAGCTCTTAGCATCGATATCACCGCCGCGATAATCTGCGTCGTCTGAGCCGACATATTCTGCTTCGACACCGAAGTTAGGATCGAAATTATAGCCACCGTATACACCATAAGCGGTTGGATCATCAGCGCCATCTACGTCTAGGTCAAACTGACCGACTTTAGCACCGATGTACGGCTGCCCAGTATAACCATTGCCATAAGAAACGGCGGCTTGTGCACCCATGCTTACTAAAGAACCAGCGGCTAGTGCAAGTAATGTTTTTTGTAGAATTTTCATTGTGTTCTCCTAATATCGTCTTTTTTTAATTGCTTTTATATGAATTATTGGGGTAAGAAACGACCAGTAGACTGACCATTTCTTCCTTCTATCATGAATCTATCTGAGATTTAGAACTTAAGATGTGCACCAACGGTTAACAACTTAGCATCGACATCACTGTCCATCATTGAGTATTCAGCCTCAACACCGAAGTCAGGGTTTACTGAATATCCAAGACCGACACCACCAGCGATACCTGTGTCACTAGTAGAGTTTGACACTCTAACTGGACCAACAGTATAGTCACCTTCTACTTCAGTTTTGGCGACACCCAGTTTGCCTTTAGCGTATAGTCCCGTGTTTGGGAAAGCATAACGGTAAGTACCGTAAGCGCCATAAGTCTTGGCATCGAGATCACCGTTTCTGTAATCAGCATCATCTGAACCGACGTACTCTGCTTCAACACCGAAGTTAGGATCGAAGTTATAGCCACCGTATACACCATAGGCCGTTGGATCATCAGCGTTATCAACGTCTAGATCGAATTGACCGACTTTAACACCAACGTATGGCTGACCGGTATAACCGTTACCATAAGAGACGGCTGCTTGTGCACTGACCGTTAGTAAAGAACCAGCTGCTAGTGCAAATAGAGTTTTTTGTAGAGTTTTCATTATTAGCTCCTTTAACTTATATGGGCAAGCAAGTTATTCTTAATGGCTTTCTAAGCCTCATCGCCCTGCTTGCTAACGATGAATATATAGTAACAAAGTATTTCATACAGTCTGTCTGTGTTTGATGGCATCAGAGTTAAGATTTGCAAGCGTTTGTCAGCCTATGGGTTACAAAGGTCGAGATATGAAATTTTTTGTTACAAGTAGCCGATTTGTGCAATACTTCCTACTTATCAGACAGTCAATGAATGTTAAAAAGTCAAAAATAAGATAAAGGAAGACATCAATATGACAAGTTCTATCGTGGTGCAACTGCAAGAATCATTGACGCATATGAAGTCTCAGCAGCAATACCGCAGTTTACCAAGCTTAGAACATCAAGGACGTTATGTGGTGAGCCAAGGCAAGACACTGCTGAATATCGCCAGTAACGACTATTTAGGCTTGGGTAGCGATACAGAGTTACAAAGCGAGTTTCTCAAGCAAATAGATCGGTTACCAGTGGCGCAACGACCAAAGATGAGTGCCACTTCCTCGCGGTTACTTACCGGCAATGATATACAGTTGCAAGCATTAGAGTCTGAATTGCAAAGCTGGTATCAAAATGCAACTGACAAGCAAGACTTATCCGCTTCAAAATCGGTGCTGGTATTAAACAGCGGCTATCATACCAATCTTGGTATCCTGCCAGCTCTGACGGCGCTACCAGTCAAAACGCTTATTTTGGCTGACAAACTGGTGCATGCCAGTATTATCGATGGGATGCGGCTAAGCCAAAGCAAACTGGTCACCTATCGTCGTTACCGTCACAATGATTACGAGCATTTAGCCAGATTTATTGAACAAGCAGATGAAACGGTTGAGCGCATCATTATTGTCACTGAGAGTGTTTTTAGTATGGATGGTGACCGTGCTGACTTGCTTCAACTGGTACAATTAAAAGCCAAAGATGCTCGCATTGAGCTATATGTTGACGAGGCTCATGCCATTGGTGTGTTAGGTGACACTGGCTTGGGACTAGCGGAAGAAACACACACGTTAGCAGATATTGATTATTTGGTGGGGACGTTTGGTAAAGCGTTTGCGTCAGTTGGCGCTTACATCATGTGTGATGAGGTCGTCAAACAATGGCTAATCAATGCCATGCGTCCGCTGATTTTTAGTACTGCATTGCCACCGATCAATCACGCATGGACCCGATTTATTTTAGCAAAAATGCCAAACTTGACCCACCAACGCACATATCTGGCGCAGATCTCTATCAAGCTTAGTCGAGCCATCGACCAACAACACCGCGCATCGCCAACTTCTCAAAACATAAGCTATGATTCACCTATTATCCCCTATATATTGGGCGACAATGCGTGTGCGCTTGCTAAAGCAAAACAGTTACAGGCAGCAGGGTTTTACGCATTGCCCATCAGACCACCCACCGTTCCTGCAAACACCGCGCGTATTCGCTTAGTCATGAATGCCAAACTAACCAACGAAGACTGTGAACGGCTAATACAACAGTTATAATTCCACTATCTAGCAAGGACAATGGTCCTACTATAGTCGATTCAATTTAAAAGTAGTACAAGGCAACCGAACGTAGATGTATATTTAATACTTCAAGCGAGGTTAACGCAGTAATATTTTTATAGTGGAATGACTATATCGATTGATAATTGGCTCAATTGGATGTAATAAGATCTATGGAAATACTCGTTACACCTGATAGTTTTAGCGCTAGAAAACAAACCATCGCTCGCCATTTTGCCAGTGCCAGCGACTATGACCAGCATGCCAGTATTCAGCAGACAGTCTGTCAGTATTTACTAGAAAATATTGCTCATACCAAACAAAGCAGCGTATTAGAAATTGGTGCCGGCACCGGTCAAATGACACGACTACTGGCTGAGCATATACAAAGCCAGCATTGGCTGATCAATGAATTGTGCGCTGAACAAGCGGCTACCTTGCAATCAATTTTACCAACGGCTGACATAGCGATTGGCGATGCTGAAACCATGGACTTGGAAGGAATACACAGCTTGATAGTCAGTGCAAATGCAGTGCAGTGGTTTGATAATCCGTTGAACTTTGTCACGCAATCAGCACACCGTCTACAGCCTGGAGGTCAACTACTCTTCAGCACCTTTACGCCCAATAATTTTTTGCAAATTAAAGCGCTAACGGGTCAAGGCCTTGATTACCCAGATATCACTGAATGGCAGTCAGTATTGACGAATGCTGGCTTTGAGCATATCGAGCTTTCAATTGAGCGTTTCGACTTACCATTTATCAGCCCCTATGCTGTGTTGAAGCATATGAAACTGACGGGTGTCTCAACCAGTCAAACGCAAGTATCTTCAAGGAACACGCCACCTTTCAGATGGACGAAAGCGCGTTTACAACAGTTTGAGTCAGATTATTGGCAGCATTTTTCTGCACAAAACGAAGATGGCCAGTCTTGCGTTAATTTGACGTATGAAGTACTGACCGTGAGTGCGTTTAAACCCTAAATAAGCCATATAGTCAAAATATCCTAAGAACGCGACGGTATTGCGGATATATCGATATTACTTTTCACTGACTATACCTAATATTACTAACAGAAATTATAGCCATAAAAAAACGCACCCCGAAGGATGCGCTTTTTAATTTAACTTCTTATCGATTTGTATCGATTCTACCATTTTCAAAAACTTGAGTAGCAAGGAAAACGAGCGTAAGTACTACATTGAGTAGACTAAGCGAGTTTGACGCAGCTAATCGCGTTTTTGGATTTGGTGCTACTTCTTATCTTCGTCTACTTCAGTAAACTCAGCGTCAACCACGTCGTCATCAGCTTGGTTGCCACCAGCAGCATCCGCGCCTTCTTGGAATTGGCTTGGATCCATACCTTCAGCGCCAGCACCTGCATCAGCGTAGATTTTTTGGCTGATTGGTAAGAAAGCATTGTCTAATGCTTCAAGCTTGGCTTTGATGTCATCATGGTCATCTTCTTTAGCCGCTGTTTCAAGCTCAGTGATAGCCGTTTCTACTGTTGATTTTTCTTCATCAGTCACTTTATCTGCTGCTTCTTTTAGTGCTTTTTGTACGGCATGGATGCGACCATCTGCTTCGTTGCGTACTTGCGCTAGGTTAGCGAATTTCTCATCTTCAGCAGCATTGGCTTCTGCATCACGAACCATTTGTTCAACTTCTTCGTCCGACAAGCCAGAATCCGCTTTGATCTGGATACTTTGCGCTTTACCAGTACCTTTATCCGTTGCTGAGATGTTCATGATACCGTCAGCGTTGATGTCAAAAGACACTTCAATTTGTGGTAGACCACGTGGTGCTGGTGGAATGTCCGTCAAATCGAAACGACCAAGCTGTTTGTTTTGGTTAGCGATTTTGCGCTCACCTTGATATACCTGAATCGTTACTGCTGGCTGGTTGTCTTCAGCGGTTGAGAATACCTGTGATTTCTTAGTAGGAATCATGGTGTTTTTCTCGATAACTGGCGTCATGACACCGCCCATCGTTTCGATACCAAGGGTCAATGGCGTCACATCAAGTAGCAATACGTCCGTTTTTTCACCAGACAATACCGCGCCTTGAATGGCCGCACCAGCTGCTACTGCTTCGTCAGGGTTCACGTCTTTACGTGGCTCTTGACCGAAGAATTCTTGTACTTTTTGCTGTACCAGTGGCATACGAGTCTGACCACCAACCAAGATAACATCATCGATGTCGCCAATTTTTATGCCAGCATCTTCAAGGGCAATTTTACAAGGGCCCATGGTACGTTGTACTAGCGCTTCAGTTAGGCTCTCAAGTTTTGAGCGGCTGATAGTAACAACCAAATGCTTAGGACCATTGCTATCTGCAGTGATATACGGCAAGTTTACTTCGGTGCTTTGGGCACTTGATAATTCAATTTTCGCTTTTTCTGCCGCTTCTTTTAGACGCTGCATTGCCAATGAGTCACCTTTTAGGTTGACGTCTTGGTCTTTTTTGAACTCGTCTACTAAGAAGTCGATCAATGCTGAGTCAAAGTCTTCACCACCAAGGAATGTATCGCCATTGGTTGCTAGTACTTCGAACTGCTGCTCGCCATCAACGTCAGCGATTTCGATGATTGATACGTCAAAAGTACCACCACCCAAGTCATATACAGCAACAGTGCTATCGCCTTGCTTTTTGTCCATGCCATAGGCAAGTGCAGCAGCGGTTGGCTCGTTGATGATACGTTTTACATCAAGACCAGCGATTTTACCCGCATCTTTAGTGGCTTGACGCTGTGAGTCATTGAAGTAAGCAGGTACAGTTACGACTGCTTCAGTCACGCTTTCACCAAGATAATCTTCTGCTGTTTTTTTCATTTTTTTCAAGATTTCAGCAGAAACCTGTGGTGGTGCTAGTTTTTTGCCGTTGACTTCTACCCATGCATCGCCGTTGTCTGCTTTAGCGATTTTGTAAGGCACCATGCCGATGTCTTTTTGCACAACTTTGTCATCAAAACGACGACCGATCAGACGCTTAATCGCAAACAAGGTGTTGTTTGGGTTCGTTACCGCTTGACGCTTGGCTGACTGACCAACCAAAATTTCGTCGTCTTTGTAAGCGACGATCGATGGTGTGGTACGCGTACCTTCAGCATTTTCGATGACTTTAACTTTGTCACCTTCCATTACTGCTACACATGAGTTCGTTGTACCTAAATCAATACCAATTACTTTACCCATAATCAAATGCTCCTAATTTGTTTTCAATATAAATACTTATATGTTCAGACCATAGTTGGTCACTTGTTGCTATATATCGGTTTGCTTATTAATTTTTTCAAGTCAAAAGCCACGCAAAAACTGTCTTTTGTGTGACTTTTTGTGAAAACCCTTACTAATAATGAGGTTTAGCACAGTTAAAAACTGATTGTTCACCACTTATATAATAAACCGATGACTTAAAGCGTTACTGCTGCTGACGATATCAGCTCAAATATTATTGACCGACACGAACCATCGCTGGGCGCAACAGACGACCATTCAAGCTATAGCCTTTTTGTAGTACCGTACCGACGGTATCTGCTTCGGCGTCTGGATCAATGCCTACCGCTTCATGAAAGTCAGCGTTGAATTTCTCACCTTGAGGTTCAACGACTTCTACGCCATTTTTGGTTAGTAGTGCTAATAGCGCTTTGTGCGTTAATTGAACGCCTTCAGCGACTGGGTCATTGGCATCAGCGTTTTCCATGGCACGCTCTAAATTATCAACGATGTCCAGTAGCTCTTTAGCAAATTTCTGTAGGGCGAATTTTTTGCTTTTATCCGCTTCTTGTTCCATACGTTTTTGCGCGTTATAAGCTTCAGCATTGGCACGGGCGGTGCCTTCTTTAGCTTGCTTTACTTCGCCTTCTAGCTCAGCGATACGGGCTTTAAAAGTGTCAAGATTGATGTCATTTTCGATCGTCATCTCTTCACCTGAGTTATTCTGTGGATCAAACTCTTTCAAGGTTTCTTCTAAAATACTCTCATCGTGGTCAATATTGTCATGTGACACATTTTGCTCAAGAGATTCTTGGTTCGTATTCTGCTCGCTCATGGTAGCTCCTTAGGATTATTAATATAATGGTTGGTTTTAAGGCACAACAAACCGACCAAGGGCTGATCATTGTGCTTTTATTAATGGCCTAACTGTTTTTGTTCATTCTTTTTTAAATGCGCTTCAATAGCTGCTTGATAAAGGTGATGACCATAAATTTCAAGCCTAATATGAGGAATTTTTCGCTTTAGCCAGATAAATCATTGCAGAGCATAAGGATTATTGTCAATAACGCAATAAATGCTGCGATAAATAACGGGTAGAAATGATTATATTTTTGGCATCGAGCCATGCTTAACTTTATGGTGACGAGCTTTTATACCTGATTGGAATGTAATATAACCTTTGCGATTAACTGCTATATTAATCGTTCACTTATAAAGCCGATTAACTTTGTTTAAACATCGATTACAAGAGAGGGTTTATGCCTATTTTACCAGTGCCATCGCTCAATGCTTTATTGACAAAAACGCTTAAGACCGTAAAAAAGACAGCCGCTAAAAATGTGCACCAGCATCATGTTTTGCACCATACGCTAAAAGGGTTGGATAATCTGCCAACGCCGATACTCGAACGTTTTAATCACCAATTAAAAGCGTCTACAGCGGAGCAATATCCCCTTGCTGACGGCCATCTGCGCCTGATACTTGCTGTCAGTAATAAGCTCAAGCGCCCGTTGGCACTGGATAAGCTGCCCAAACTACGGCAGAAATTTGGTACAGATGCGGTGTCGTTGCAAGCGCCTAGCGTTTGGCAACAAAATGCTGAGGCCTCAGGAAATTCAGAGAATGCCGTCAGCTGGCAAGATAAGACCATTGCCAATGCGGATGGTGGTGACATGACCGTGCGCTGCTACCAGCAGTCGAAGCAGAATAACGAGGGAAAAAGTACGGATGAAGTCGCCATGTTGTTTTTTCATGGGGGCGGGTTTTGTATCGGTGATATCGATACGCACCACGAGTTTTGTCATACGGTCTGTGCCCAAACTGGCTGGGCAGTCGTGAGTGTCGACTATCGCATGGCTCCTGAGTATCCAGCGCCAACGGCTCTTAAAGATTGTCTAGCAGCGTATGCTTGGCTGACTAAACATTCTCAGTCACTTGGTGCATTGCCATCGCGCATCGTATTGTCTGGTGATAGTGCAGGTGGTTGCTTGGCAGCACTGGTTGCGCAGCAGGTTATCAAGCCTATCGATGCATTATGGCAAGATAATAATCAAGCTACTGAGACTGATAAAAAAGCCAATAATACCTTTAAAAAATCACTGGCTGACTTGCCGCGACCTTTAGCCCAATTGCCGCTATACCCTGTCACTGATTATGAGGCTGAATATCCGAGTTGGGAGCTTTATGGTGAAGGCTTGCTGCTCGATCACAACGATGCAAACGTCTTTAATACTGCCTACACTCAGCACAGTGGTCTAACGCAGTCCCACCCGCTTATATCAGTCATGCAGGGTGACAACACACACCTGTGTCCAAGCTATGTCGTCGTTGCGGAATTAGATATCTTGCGAGATGAAGGACTGGCTTATGCTGAGCTTTTGCAAAAAGAAGGGGTTAAAGTAGAAACCTATACAGTGCTAGGCGCACCGCACGGTTTTATTAACTTGATGAGTGTCCATCAAGGTCTTGGCAATCAGACAAGCTATATTATCAAGTCGTTTGCTTGTTTTGTGCAAAACCTACTGACCAGTGAGGGTGATGAGCCAAATCTCTGAGCGCGAGCCTAGTCGAAACGGAATGCCCCAAAAGCCGTAACCAGATGACACCACAAAGTGACTGTCATTGATGACCTCATAGCCATAGCCCAAGCGGTTGATGGCACTGACAATGAAGTTGGCGGGGAATATCTGACCGTTATGAGTATGCCCAGAGAGCTGCAAATCAATCGGCATTTGACTGTGCTCAGTAATATCACTTGGTCTGTGGTCTAACAATATCAGCGGCTCAGCGCTATTGACCTGCGCCAATAGATCAGTCGTCGGGACGCGCTGACGCTTATGATTGTCGAAGCGTCCCATCAGCCAAAGCGCTTGCCCTTGGTGCGTGAGGCGTATGACTTCGTCATTTAACAACTGCACGCCAGCAGCACGCAACGCTTGGACAATCGGCTGCTCGTGCCCGTATAAATCATGATTGCCTAAAGTCGCATAGACCCCATAAGGCAAGCTTTTGCATAACTCAGCCAAGTTTTCTGCCATTTTATATTTGGTAAATGCCTGTGTATTGTCATCCATGATATCGCCTGGCATCAGCAATATGTCTGCTTTATGCTGCACAATAAGACGATGCAGCTTATCTATTGCGCCAATGCCAAACAATCTCCCAATATGCAAATCGCTAGCGACCGCAATACGTAGCGGCTTGGCCAAAGGCTTATCAATATCAATAGATAACTCACGTACCACAGGCGCATAAGCGCTATATAGGGCATAAACAAACAACCCGATAAACACTGCCAATGCCAATATGCGCAACCCAAAATCGACGGTAGCCGGTGTAGCCAGCACATTAACAGTTAGCGATGTGATTAACCAATAGCAACCATAAAACAGGCTGGTAACTAAAGCCGTCAATAGCATAAAGTGCATGGCCAACATCCAACCACTGATCCAGCGATAGCTATTGGCAAATGCTCTATTGACACTGAGTAGCAGCAAACCGTTGGTAATAATGAATATGATAACCCATACCGAAGTTTGCAAACCTGCTGTCTGCCAAGGCTGTAACCACCATTGCACGCTTAGAGCTGCGCCGAAACTAAACAGCTGCAATAGCGCAAAAATGGTAATGAAAAATGCGTAGCGCATAAAGAATCCCTGAGTATGATGGCGTCAATGCAGTATATTTTTAGCTAACCAGACAAGCAAAGTAGCTATTAGCCAGCCTAACAGCAAATAAAAGCCTCTACCATTTAGATATGGTAGAGGCTTTATCATTAGGGTAACACTGTTTATTTAAATGGCTCATACACCAGACTGCAACGTAATTATCCAAATCTCAGAACGCGTACCCAGTCTAAAAGGTACTGGGCCGATGCCATAACCAGAGGTCACCAAAAACTGCGTATCGGCTATTTTTTTGCTGCCATAGTTTAGCGGTGTCAACCAATCCATCAATATCGTTAACGGGAATATCTGCCCGCCATGGGTATGCCCAGACAGATGCAAATCGACTGGCAGGGCGCTGACCTCATCCATCGCGCTAGGACGATGCTCCAAAAATATCACCGGTTTGTCTGTCTGTACTTGTGTCAATAACTCATCAGCTGACAGTCTGGTACGATCAATATCATCTGAGCGCCCCACCAGCCACACCGAGTCATTTAATAACACACTCTCATTATCAAGCGCTTTGATGCCAGCCTCTTCCACCGCCTGTGTGATCTGTTGGTCATAACCGAAATAATCGTGATTGCCTAAAGTCGCATAGACACCAAGCGGTGCCTTTAGCTTTGATAACTGCTCATGCATATTCGTATTATCGTAAGCAATGGTATTGTCATTCATAATGTCACCAGCGATAACCACGACATCGGGATGTTGCGCATCGATAAGGTTTACCATTTTCTTTATCTGTCGATTGCCAAACCATCTACCCAGATGCGTATCAGAGACAAGCGCGATATCCATTGGCTTATCCAGTGGCTTATCTATAGTGACTGTTAGACGATGTACGACGGGTGAGTAAGCATTAAATACGGCTAAGCTAACAATGGCTATATAAGTCGTAATGGCAAAGGCGCGCAAGAGTATTGGACGAGATTTTCGTTTAAAGAGTCGATAAACGAGTAGCGCCACCGTAGCGGTTATCACACCAGCATAAAGCATAAAACCTTGTAAAATACTAACGACCAGATAGACATGAAAGCGCTCACCCCAAAACTCAGTCAAACCATAAATGAGAGCCACATTATTAATAATAAAGACAGCAGCTATCAGCGCGATTTTAGCAGACGTAGTTTTTGGCTTTACAAGCCAGTAAATAAGAACGCTGGTCATAACAGCTAGCAACTGAGTGAAAATGATAAAGAACCACATAATAAGGTCTCATCAGATAAAGAGGATGCTATCTTACGTTAAAAGCTGAATGCTCTGAACATAGCGTCTTTTTTTTCACGAAAACTTCATATGCTTTACCTCTAAAGTGCTGTTGCCACAAAACCAAATAGTAGCCAGTAAAAGCCCTTTAACGTTTATCTGGGGCTATTTTACAAACGCCATTTTCACAAGCTTGCATCAGCGCTTTACCATAGAGCAACTTGGTCACCCAATTCGGAATTCGATAACGATTGCGCGCGACATAGGGATAAGCAAAGTTGCCCAGTTTTTTGACCACTGGCAAAAACAACAACGGTGACCATTTAACGTCACCTGTCCTGTAGAGCAGTCGTACAGCATCCATATGTGTGTACCAATTGCCGTAGCTGTCTTTCATACACATATACGTCATCGCATCCTGACGGCTAAATCCTGCAGCTGCCAACTCATCTAGCCCCTCCTCTACAGGAACTAAGCGTATTTTCTCTGGTTGACGCACTTGCATATTGTGTGCCTCGGTACTGCATATGACGCAAGCATCATCGTAATACATGGTGATGGATAAATGTGCTTGCTCTCTATAACTGTTGATATGATTTTGAATAATCATCTTACAACTCCTTTCTGAGTGATACCTCAGCATCGAGGCTATTCGTTTTATTAATCACGCTAGATTTTTGGTATTTATTGACTGGTGCTAAAAAAGGAATGACTGGTTGCTGCGTCCACTGTGGAGCGGTAGCATCTAAACGCTTAGCCAGTGCCGGTAAATGATTGGTCGGCACCGCTGGAAACAGATGATGCTCAATATGATAGAGCAAGTTAAAGGTTAGCAAATTAATCAATGGATGACGCTCACTGCGGGCGTATACCACCTCATCACAACCATGATGGACGCTCCATACGGCAAAGAACCCCACCATCGTGTTCGCCAATATCATCACCAACACGTGATACATCAATACGGGATGCATCGTGATAAAAGCGGTGGCAATCACTGCGAAAATAAGCAGCATATCAAAGCCAACGAGCATGCGATTGCGGCTACTACCATGCGTCAAACCAAACCACTGAATCATAATCGAAAAAATACCACCGCCTAATATCGCCTGATACCACGGCAGGCGTGCCCAGTTACCCTCGACATCGCTGTCTCCAAGCGGATCTCTATGATGATTGAGATGAGTGTGCCGAATGGCATGCGTACTACAAAGCATGGTGATACTCAGCATAAATAGCATGAGCTCTGTGGCGACCTTACTCACACCTAAAGTGCGGTGATAGCAATCATGGGCTTGTCTAAGTGCGGCAGTAAAAAAGAAAAACGTCGCAGCCAGCGCAAGTAGCCAAAACCCCTGCCACGCGCTCCACCATGACAATAATAAAAATGGTAACGATAAAAAGATATTGTAAACGGTCTCAGTGGGCTTGAGCTCACACAAATCTTGCCATTCAATATTGGCTAACGAAGAATGACGCATGATGTTCTCCTTACTTAGTGATAAGCAGTAGCTGTCTTGCTGGCGCGACCACTCAATTTAATTGTCTGGTTTTATTTATTTTATTTCTGTCAAAAGTGAAATATTTAGATAAATTTATTTGTATTTAGGTAATGCGATAAGACCTGTAATCACAGCGCTGACACCACCTATCAAGCTAAAAACCAACCCAAACATTATTTTCTCTAAAAAAACATCTGTTGCTATAATCCAAACTGAAAATATAAAAGTACTAAAAAATCCAATGAAGAATAACGGTACTATTTTTAGTATGGAATCAAATACTATCTTCAACTTACATATAGTTAATCCAGCTACTAACGTAGGGAGTAAACCAAAAAAGAATCCGCCTACAATAGAAGCTAATAGCATTTTGAAAATATCTGTTAACTCTTGCCTAAAAATATTACCGTCAATTACAAGCATATATAAGAAGACAATAAAACCACCTATCGCTCCACCTAGCAAACCATAAATCCCTATTACCTTACCTTTAGGATAGCTAGGTGCTTTGACTGTACTAAACTCAATGTCACTCATAAAAACCTCTATTTTGTTTCACATGAAACAAAGCACCCTATAATAAAGAATTACGTTTCACATGAAACAACCTTAATGATTATTTATGACTTCTGTCCTTCTAGCGCCTGCTTTAGCGTTGGCTGCTGGAACTCATAACCTGCGCTCTGTAATGCTTGCGGCAATACCTTTTGTCCATCTATGAGTAGCGTCGACATCTCACCAAATATCAGCTTGAGTAAGAAATTTGGTAAAGTAAAAAACGTCGGACGGTGTAACCATGACCCCAGTGTTTTGGTAAAAGTATGATTATTTACAGGATTGGGTGCCGTTAGGTTATACACCACCGCTGTCGTATCATTTGTAGTCTGTAGGGTATTCTCATGCGTGGTTTGACTGCCCGCATGACTAGCAAGGTGCTGCTCAATGATAAATATCGCTGCCCCTATCCAGTCCTCACGGCTGACCCAACTCATGATTTGCTGACCATCACCCAATTGTCCACCGACGCCCATCTTAAACGGGGTTAATAGTTTACCGAGCATACCGCCATCAGGATGGATAACCACCCCAGTACGCACGATAGCCACGGGCACGCTATATTCGGTTGCTGTCAATGCTAGCTGCTCCCATTCATCACATAATCGATGAGCAAAATCGGTTTCAAAACCACTGCTTTCGGTAAGAGGTTTGTCACCTTGTGTGCCATACCAACCAATCGCTGAACCGCTGACCATTAGCTTGGGCTTAATACTGGTACGCTTAATAAATGCCAATAAGGATTCGGTAGGTTTAATACGGCTGGCGAGCAATTGCTCTTTGCGCGCATCACTCCAACGTGAGTCAGCAATACCTGCCCCTGCTAGGTTTAAAATAACATCAAAGCTTTTATCCGAACTCGCCAACTCATCATAAGTCATCATATTGATATCATTCGGATGTGCTTGGCTGCTATCACGCGTCAGCCAAGTAATATGCAGCGCTTGATCTTGGGCACGGTAACGCGCCATAATCTCATCGCTAAAGGCACTGCCTAAAAATCCTGAGCCACCACTGATTAAAATATTCATGTCCTGTTCCTTATATTTTTCGCTTATCGTTTAGTAAAACTTAATCCGTTATAGTCATCGTCTTCTTTTTTAACCTTTATATCAAAACGACTTTTACATGCTTTTGGTAAAGCAATGCAGCCAGCGATGGCTGAATTGATAGCGCCAAATAGTCCTATACCAATCATAAAGGCCAGTAGCACGCCAACCTCTATCAATGAGTTTATGCCTAAATATAGGGTGATTGCACCCATATAACCTGCTGATGTTACGAACCCAACTAAAAATGTCGTTCGTAGACTCTTATGATCACCGCGCCATATCTGTTGAGTAGCGACAATAATGCCTGTTAATAAAGCAGGAATAAAACCGAGCAGACCGACATATAGCAATGGCTGATAACCAATCTGCGCAAAATCCGCATTCCTAAAAATAAACAATAAACCCAGTTCTGCAATCAACCCACCAACTATGCTGCCAAGCCCTGCAAACAAAATAATCACTGATAGGTAAGGGTAAGCACTTACATTGTTATTCGTTTTCATGATATTTATCCTATTAACATTCGTCGTTAATTGAGTATAAATACGGCGTTGGCAAAGCCAATGAAACTACTGTGGATAATTGGTGGATAAGTATCTTGATTTTATTTAGCCTACTTATTAGGCAAAACGCTTACGGATAGGACACTCACTATCATTACTATTTTGATGTTTTTCTTTTAATTTATTCGAAGAATCATCTATAAACTCCATTACAGCGGCCATATTAGGCAATACATGTGCTTTGGTCAGGTGTGGCGCAGCCGTATCCAAACGCTTGGCAAGTTCAGGTAAATGGTTGGATGGGACGGCAGGGAATAGATGATGCTCTACGTGATAGAGTAAATTAAAGGTCAGCAAGTTGACTACTTGGTTACGCTCAGTGCGAGCGATTGTCTCATCACAATCGTGGTGCACGCCCCACACAGCAATGATACCAACGCTGGCATTGGCCAACATCATGGTCAATATGTGGTATATCAATACTTGCGCTAACATGGTCAGAGCAGGAACAGCGACAGTAAATACGGTCAGTACGAAGGCAACCAAGACGACTAAAGCAATCAAGCCAAATTCTAACCAAGCCAGTTTTTGATTGCGACGGCGGCTTAGACGCAGTCCTTGATGATAAATATCGAGCCGATAAGTTATCCCGCCGAGTAGCGCTTGCCACCATGACACTTTTGCTAGACTGCCTTCAATATCACTGTCACCCAATGGGTCACGATGATGCGCCATGTGAGTAGCTCGAATGCTATGTAAGCTGGTCATTAATAGCACGCTAAGCAATAGTAATATCGCGGTGGTCGTACGCTTACCTGTCCCTAAGCTATGATGATAGCCATCGTGCGCTTGGCGGAATGCAGCAGCAAAAAACAAATAAGAAGCGCCGCATGCTAGTACATACAATGATTGACTGGCGAACCACCAAGACAACAACAAAAATGGATAAGGCAAAATAACGTTATAAGCGATTTGACCGCGCGTTAATTGGCGCAAGTCTTGCCACTCGACTGCAGCGATAGCCTTTTTAATGGCTTGCTCTTTATTAGCGTGTGTTTGATTGACTGTCATTTTACACATCCATTTGTCGTTGCTGTTTCTTATTGCTGCTACTTTTACTCAAGCTCGTGTCACTTAAACTTAGCTAGTATTTATACCTATTACATATATTTCTGTCAAAACAGAAATAATATCTCAAATTTTTTATTTTAAATCATACAGCTTACTGTTAACGCAAAACCTTTTTAATACTAGCGCCCAGTTTCAGGACTTTTTTGAGGATGCTTGTGGGCAGCTTAAGCATCTCAGATGACCAAGTGGTTAGGGTACTGACGAATTCTTGGGTATCACGGATACGTGACTTTACCTCATTATTTTCATGTTCAAATTCAGGGCTGTCCATGAGCTCTTGTAAAAACTGCACTGTTGGCTCAAGCTCACGCTTCTGACGCTCAACGACAATAATACGTGCCAACTCCCAAACATCGGTATTGGTCGTAAAGTGGTCACGACGGTCACCCAATATCGAAATCTTTTGTACTAAGCCCCAATGCTGCAACTCTTTAATACTGTTTGAAACGTTAGAGCGCGCGACGCCAAGTGTATCAGTGATTTCTTCAGCATTTAGTGGCTTGCCAATGATAAATAATAATGCATGTATCTGTGACATGGTGCGATTAACGCCCCACTGAGAACCCATTTCACCCCAATGTAAGATAAATTTTTCGGTCACAGGATTTAGTTTCATAAGAGCCATTCACTTAATTTTTTATACAATTAGATTAACTTATCTTGCGCCATTCTTTTATTTCTGTCAATAGTGAAATAGATATAAGTATCAATCTTTAAATAACTGTAATTTGTTTAGCGAATAATTAATCCTGTCGTTGCATCACGAATTTGACTAGGCAAGGTATAGCCTAGAGTGTCAGCCTGCAAGTAGCTGATTTGCTCACCAAAATACCCATATGCATCAGTGAAAGTCATAGCAGGCAGTTGCCCTGATGGATTACAACTTGTAGAAACTAATAGCCCAAAGGGGTTTTGAACGTCGACCAATTGTTGGCACAATTGACGAACCATAGGATGGGCAATAACTCTAACTGCCACTGTTTGATGCTGCCCCGTAATCCAAGAAGGTATCACTGTCGTTAAAGCCTGCGGAATGGGTAACAACCAAGTATGCGCTTGCTTGCATTGCAGCTCTATATTGTCGCTATCTGCCTGCCAACTCTTGATAATGTGTTGGCGCTGACTGTCTTCTAAAGGCTCTAGTAAAGGCATTAAACGCTCAGCACTGTCAGTAACGACAATCATACCCTTGGCTTGTGGCCGTTGTTTGATATCCAAAATGCGCTGAACGGCTATCTCATCGTAAGCATCACAACCGATACCCCAAACGCTTTCGGTGGGATACGCAAGCAGCTGCCCTTCTTTTAGCCACGTAGCAGCTTGAGCGACAGAATCAGTAGTAAAGGATGCGGATTTTTTCATGGCTTGAAGGCTTCGAAAAGGTAGGAGTTTAAGCATTAATAATAACATAGGAGAGAAGCTGACTAAGTGAGCCAAATCCAAATATAGTCAAAATATTCTAAAAACGCGACAGTGTTGCTGATATCCATTTTTTGTAGTCTCTGTCTGCGCAGGCACAGCAAGCAAGAAAAACTGATATCCGCAGTGCGTGATGGTTCGATATTACTTTTCACTGACTATATTTATGAAATTGTACCGTATTCAATCACTTAAAATTAATAAGTGAAAAAACATAAAAGTAGAGAAAGTACGACTTTAAACGCGTAAATAACGCCCACCTTGCACGCTGATAACGCCCAGTAACTCAAGCTCCATTAACTGCCCAATCAGCTGCGGTGTGTCAAGCTTGGTACTGACCAACAGCGCGTCTAAATCTTGTCCATGCCAATCAAGCTGCTCATAGACCAGCGTTAAATGCTCAGGGACGACGATAGCGCTTTTAGGGGATTTGATGTTAGACGGTGTCGATTGGCTCGTCGTTGCCAAAGAGTCTGCCTCTGCGGCATGAGAAGGTTGATGACTATTCGATAGCTTATGATTGGCCTTGGCTGTCTGTTGTGCTGGTCGATAGCCATTATTGTCATAATCCAGCTGACCATTTACATCCTCGATTACTTGCTGCGGATGATAAATCAGCGTCGCGCCTTCACGTATCAAATGGTGACAGCCTTCAGCATTGCTATTGTCAATATGACTGGGAATCGCAAAAACTTGCTTGCCTTGCTCCGAGGTTAGGCGCGCGGTAATCAGTGAGCCGCTTTGAATCGTGGCTTCCGTCACTATGGTCGCCAAGCTTAATCCAGCAACCAAACGATTCCGGCGTGGAAACGTATGCTTATGCGGCTGCGTGTGTGGTAACAGCTCGCTGATAATACAGCCACCTTGATCGATGATTTGAGTAAATAACTTATCATGATGATTGGGATAATTGACATCAATCCCTGTACCCATGACTCCAATCGTTCGACCTTGATACTCAGTATCTGTCTGAGCCAGCGCACCCAAATGCGCACGCTTATCTACCCCCATGGCAAGACCACTGGTGATGATATAACCAGCTTGCGCCAAATACTGTGCCATATCGAAAGTGATTTTTTGGGCATGGGCGGTGGGTTTTCGACTGCCGACGACAGCGATTTGTGCTTGATGCAGGCGTGCATGATTACCACGATAAAACAATAATGGCGGTGGATCATAGATTTGTAAGAGTTGGGCAGGATAATCAGGCTGATCGGCAAATAGCAGACCGTAGCGTCCCTCGTTGAGCGCTTGCTGAATTTTATCGATACTGGCTTGTGTTTGTGCTGGCTGTTCATGGCGGGCAAGATGCGTATGGTGAATACCCAACTGACGCCATGCTTCTGCTTTGGCTTGCCAAGCAAGCTCCGCCGTACCAAAAGAGGTAATAAGTTTATGATAAGCCGATAATGACGCATTCACCTCGGTCCACAGCGCCAATATTGCACGCTGCTCGTCGGGTAATACTGGAGAAACTGCCGTCATAATGGTCTGACTCGCATTTACGGATTCAACTGACTTAAGAAGTCTGGTTTATAGATAAGGGGGAGGTAGTAATTGATCACCCACATTGAGCGGTAGCTCAGAATCAAGCACATAAGCGTAGCTGATATGGTCAAAAGTATTGAACACCATCACCATACCGCTCTGCTCACTTGGCAAGCGTACAGAGGCATCATTATCTTTGGTATCTCGTACCAACGCCCCTTTTTGATAGACAGTCAACACATCGCCGGGTTTGGCACCCTCTGCGCTGCCCAAATTAATCGCGACCACACTGCCCTTCGCCGCTGAACTGATTGAGTCCATGACACGGACAATCATACCGCCGCGGCTAACCGTTGCAGGCGTTGGGTAAAATACGGGCGGGATAGAGTTGTTTAACTCAACAAAAACGCGATCACCTTCACGGACTTCTTTGCCGTAGCTGTCGGTAAGTTGCAAACTGGTAACGCCATTGGTTTCTGTAGACGTAACCAATCCAGTCGCGACTTGGGTCACTTCAAGTCCGATGACTTGCTGAGTCTTTGGCTCGACATACATCTCACCTTCACGGTAGATACCATAACGCTGACCAACGATAAGTGGTACGCCTTTGGCATAGACTTTATCACCGCTTGCCGTGATTAAGTTGCCTTTTTTAGACGCTAATATATAAGGTGTGGTATTAAAATCTGCTGGATTAACGATGATGGTTTTATCTAGCCAATGCTGGATAGCAGACCATGGAATAGGTGAAATGCTATTCGCCGTCGACGTGACTGTGACCGAGGTGGCAACTGCAGTACCGGTCAATTGTTTTTCAATCCCAGCACAGCCCTCACCCGTATCGACACCAATCAAAGTTTTACCTTGAATCACACATAAGATAAGAATGTCGTTGGGATAAATAAGATTGGGGTTTTTGATTTGCTTATTGGTCGCCCAAATTTCTTTCCAGCGCCATGGACTGTCTAGATAGCGTCCTGAGATGTCCCACAATGTATCGCCTTTTTTGACCGTATAGCGGTTGGGCGCATCCGCTTTAATAGTTGGTGCTGGATTGTTAGCGTGGGCAGCATTCATTAGCATCGCACTACTAAATGTCGTGATCAACAGGGCTTTTGCTATCGTTTTTAAGCTCATCTTCATTGTTATATCCACAATATGTACCGCTGTTGTCGCCACAATTAATACTATTTAGACCCTTGATTTAATCTTAATCTTTGAGCATTATTAAAATTAATGACAAGTAATTAAGAGCATAAAAGGACTTAACAGTACGGTTATCATAACGCCTATAGGGCAGCTGTTCAGTGTAATTGGCTGGTGTGATTGCTAAAAAAGCGTCTAGCAAAATGATGAGTCGCCGACGCTGTTTCCAATATTACAATTATATCTACCATAACACAATCATAAACACTTTATTACAATGGCGTAACTTTTATGTGGACGCTTGTTTAATGGTTGAACAAAGCTAATAACAAGTCCAGCTTTGATTTAGGCTGGATTTGGTCTGACATGCTGGCGAATTTGCTCAGCGACTTGCTCAGCGTCATTATCTAGCACCACCACGTGCTGTGGTAAGCTCTCCAAGCCTTCAGTATGAGCTGGGCGAGCGATGTCTATTGGCCCAATCGCTTCAACGATCGTGTCAGCAAATTTGACGGGTAACGCTGTCTCCGCACAGACAATGATTTCACCGTCTAACTGTAGCTCTTTGGCGACCTTGATACCGTCAGCAGTATGCGGATCAACCAATTCACCATGCTGCTCATAAAGCGTTTTGATGGTTTGCAGGCGGTCGTTATGGGTAGACTTGCCAGCAGCAAAGCCGTAACGGCTGTTGACCGCATCCATCAAGTCAGATAAGTCAAAACCTTGACCAGATTTCACCCCTTCAAACAACTCATGAACGCGCGCGCTGTCTTTTTCTAGTAGTAAATAAACAAAACGCTCAAAGTTAGAGGCTTTGGAGATATCCATCGATGGGCTTGAGGTAATGTAAGTTTTTTCAGTCGGGCGCGGCTGATAAGCACCTTGGTTAAAGAAGTCATTTAGCACGTCGTTTTCATTGGTAGCGACAATCAAACGGTCAATTGGCAAACCCATTTCGCGGGCAATGTGACCAGCACAGATATTACCGAAGTTACCTGATGGCACACTAAAGCTAACTTTTTCATCATTGCTCGTCGTGACGGCAAAGTAAGCTTTAAAGTAATAAACGATTTGCGCAAGGATACGACCCCAATTGATAGAGTTTACCGTACCTAGATTATAAGCCGCTTTAAACTCAGCATCTTGCTGCAATGCCTTGACGATATCTTGGCAATCATCAAACATACCCTCGATAGCGATATTATGGATATTATCATCAGTCAAGCTATACATCTGCGCGCGCTGGAACTCGCTCATTTTGCCATGTGGTGATAACATAAAGACTTCGATGTTTTCTTTACCGCGAAGTGCATATTCTGCCGCACTACCCGTATCACCACTGGTCGCACCAATGATAGTAATACGCGCATCTTTTCTTTTCAGCACATACTCAAAGGCATTGCCCAAGAACTGCATGGCAACATCTTTGAACGCTAGTGTCGGGCCGTTTGATAATCCTAGAATATATAAGTTATCTTCAAGCTTACGGACAGGAACAATCTCTTCACTACCAAATACTTCCGCGGTATAAGTACGCTCAATGAGGTCTTGCAAATCAGCCACAGGAATATCAGTGGCAAAGCGCTGCATAATCGCCATCGCAAGCTGTGGGTAGCTAAGCGTACGCCATTCATCGAGTACAGCCCTATCGATATTCGGATAATGCTCAGGCAGCATCAACCCACCATCTGGGGCAAGACCCATCAAAAGCACATCACTAAAATCCATCGGCGCTATCTGACCACGGGTACTGATATATTTCATTAGATTGTCCTGTCTATAATGAGGTTATTCAATATTAAAAACGGTTTATTCAGCAGTTTTATGAAGCAAGGCGTAATAAAACCCATCACCGCTTGCGCTATCAATCGGTAAGCACTGACGACCAATCGCTTGTTCGATACCCCAGCTGCAATCTTCGGTAAACTCAATCGCTACCGCATCATTATGATGCGTGATAAAGTCCTGCATTTGCTCGACGTTCTCTTGCTTTAAGATAGAACATGTCACATACAGCAGATAACCACCAGCTTTGAGTTGTGGCCATAGATTGTGCAAGATGTCTGCTTGTAGCAGTGCCGTTTGCTCGATGTCTTCTTCGGTACGCAGGATACTGATATCAGGATGACGACGAATCACGCCAGTCGCAGTACAAGGAGAATCCAATAATATCGCATCAAATACGGGTTCATTGGTAGCTGCTTTTTTATTTTTTCCATGCTGCCATCTGGTTGCATCTGCACAGACGATGTTCAATGCGATGCTGTTATCTGCTTGCTGCAAATCATGCTGACTTAAATTTAAGCGCTGTAAATTCTCGCGAATACGCTCGATACGTGGTGCTTCATTATCGATAGCCGTTACCTTGATATTAGCTGTCTCAGGCGACGTTTCAGCATCATCTTGTTTCACGTGAAACAATGATGATTCGTCATTAGCGCTTATAAGTTCTAACCAGTGAGCCAGCTTGCCACCAGGTGCCGCACATGCATCTAAAATGTGTAGCTCATTATTATTACTTTCAGCACTGTCGTTGTCAGTATTCGCACTTTCAGCGCTGTTATTTTCAGCGCTAAGCTTAGCCATCAATGCTTTATTAATAATCGGTGCAGCAAGTTGTGCATGCATGTCTTGGACGCTAGCAACCCCTAAAGCAAACTCAGGCAAAGCGTTAACGGCAGTGCTTTGATGTAGCCGGAGACCTTTGGTTGATAGCGTTGTAGGAGTGGCAGACTCTGACGAATTCGCTATCTTAAAACCAGTCGTTAGCTCAACGATGTCTGCATCAATTTCTGCCCCATCGAGTGCTTGCTGATAATCCTCTACCGAAGTAACCGCCGAGTTTACTCGTAAAAACATCGGTGCTGGTTGGCGCAAGCCTTGTGTCAGCTCATCATACTGCTCGCTCCAATCTTGCTTAAGCTGATAAGCGAGCCAATTCGGCAGGCTGTGTTTTTTATCGCACTTCTTACGAAATTTGCTTGGATTCTTAGCGACTTTACGCAAAATAGCATTCACCAAACCAGTTGAATGAGCGAACTCTATCTCTTTTGCCGCTTCAACGGTTTCATGAATCGCGGCATGATCAGCCACCTCTAAATACAGCAACTGTACTAAGCCTACTTGAATGGTGGTGCGCACCTCAACTTCATCGATAGGGTTGTCTGCTAAAGTATCGAGCAAACGTGCCAGCGCATGCCATTGACGCAATGTCGTGAGCAATAGCGCATGGGCGAAGCCTTTGTCACCATCATGCAAACTATTCAATAATGGATCAAGGACGCTTGAGAGCGACTGACCGTTTTGAATAGCGAGCAAAGTACGAATCACGCGCACGCGCACACTGCCATTCATGATAAGGTTGCTTGACGGTTTGAGCTTATTGTTTCTTGGCGCAGTGCTGGTTTGTCTCATTAAATTTTATTTCCTTGACGTATGGTCGATAGCGTCTTGTGCAAGTAGGTTGAATATAAGTAAAAGCTATTTTGATTCTGTCGTAAATTGATCGCCATCATTTAATTGGTTGCCATGGCAAATTTTCTCAGCGGTCATCGGCTTACCACCGGCAAACTGTAAGTGAGTAATGGCTAAAGTAGTGGCTGATGATTCAGCTTCGCTCTCTTTGCCACAAGCGACTAAAATCGCTTTGCGTCCGACACTGATAACAGTGCCAACAGGCTCATTGGTTTGCTGTGAGCGGTTCACAGGCAAGCTAGCCAATACTTTGACGCGTTGCCCTGCCAAGAAAGTATAAGCACCTGGCCATGGGGTCAGTCCACGAATTTTTCGTTCAATCTCAGTAGCGGATTGCGTCCAGTCGATTTCGCCTTCCGTTTTGACCAGTTTTTCAGCATAGTTGGCTTGGCTGTCATCCTGAGATACAGCCTGTTTTTGGTAATGTACCAAGTCTTTTAGCACAGTGCCAATGGCCGTCGAACCAAGTTCAGCCATCTTATCATGCAAACTGGCGGCCGTATCAGTAGGCTCAATACTAGCACTGACTTTATAAAGCATGTCGCCCGTGTCAAGACCTTTGTCCATCTGCATAATAGTAATGCCTGTCTCATCATCTCCGGCCAAGAGTGCACGATGAATCGGTGCAGCACCGCGCCAGCGTGGTAATAATGAAGCGTGAATATTTAGGCAACCATAAGTAGGCGTGTCCAATACACCAATAGGCAATATCAAGCCATAAGCGGCGACAATCATCACGTCTGGCTGATAAGTACGCAAGGTCTGCCGCGCCGCCATGCCTTCGGTGCTGGATTTTTTAAAGGTGAGCGGTTGCTCTACAGCGATATCATTGGCTAATGCCACTTGCTTGACAGCAGAAGCTGAGAGTTTTTGTCCGCGACCTGCTTTGCGATCAGGCTGAGTGTACACCGCGACAATCTCTATATTCAGGGATTCTTGTTGGCGAATCAAAGCCTCTAGGCTAATCGCTGCAAACTCAGGCGTCCCAGCAAATACTAGCCTTAAAGGGCTAGTACCCTGCTGAGCACCAAGAATGGGATTTTGCTGAGGTTTAGTAGAATCCATAGACAGATCAGAGGTGGAAGCAATTGTGTTCATAGTCATGCATTATAATATATGATTGATGTGCCCATTATAGGTGAGTTTACGACGTTGTGCCATGATTGTAATAGTGTCAATCCAGCGTTACTAATAAGGCCATTTATCTTTATAATAGCAATAAAGCCCATCACGATCTCTTTTTAACACCCTTTTATGAAGAGGTTTATATATAGGAAGTCTTTGTATTCGTACTACGGGAACTCATTATTGACACGTAGTGAATTTTCTATTCAATTATCTCTCGTTTGTCACTAGTAACAACACTAGGGCGTGTCATCATTTATAGTGAGTCAAGCGACTTATTAATTGAGCTAAGCGACTTATCAAGATAGAACAGACCCATAACAAGTGTCGCGCATTTATCAGATTGGTGACAGACGCATCATAATTGTATTTTATCGTTCCGATATAGGGTCAGGCTTTCATGCAACAGTTTCAGTCTTTACAGCGTTTGCTGCTCTTTTATACATTGACACTGCTGGCCATGTTGTCACTGTATTACTTCGCGCAGTTTGATGACCTAAACACGCATAATCATCAGCAGAGTATAGACACGTTTGAGTCATTGCAGCATGCCGTTACTGAACATGCAGAACCTCTAAACTCTGACCTTCAAGAAATATTGACCGAGCCTTCTTTTGCAGGTGTTAGTTATCAGATTATTTCTATGATGCCATCTGGGCAGACTCATATTCATCGCTATGTCCGTCCTAATGAGCGTGCATTTACCACCGTCACCTTCCCTAATGTCCTTACTTCACTGCCTTCTGATAGCAATAATTATAGTGCCTATAAGCTCAACTCTAGTAATTTAACAGGAACCATTGAGCTTGAGAGTGGTCACAAACTCTATATCATATTACGCCACAAACCACTTGAGATAGACTGGATATCCTATCGCTATTGGCTACCGCTAATGACGGCGATCATGTTCTTCATCATGGCGTTACTCTATACATTAAATCGCCAAAGTAACTGGCAACAGCTGATAGCTTATACCGATAACTTAAGTAGCAAGGCGAAAGACGCTTATCTGCCGCCACCGTTTATTAACAAAAATTCTACGGCTGAGTTTTTGCGCCTAGGTCATGCGCTCAGTCGTATCAGTTACCAACTCCATAGTAACCACCGACGTATACAAACCCTGCAACATCGTCTTGAGCGTTTGGTTGAGCAAGCACCGCTACCGATGGTCATGATCATGCGTCACGGTCAGATCAGCTTTTTCAATCAACGTTTTGAGCAGATATTTGCCACCCCATTTCAAAGCGATACCAACTATCAATTGACGGATTTTGTCTCGGCTGACGATGAACCCACCCAGCTACTACTACAAAAACTCTCTAACTTGTATGTCACCCGTACTCTAAACGTTCACGGTCTAGAGAATCAACAAGCCTATCAGTTGCACATTACCCCTTGGTTTGGTGAGCACGGACAAGTGCATGGCTTTACAGTGCTGCTTAATAATGTCAATGAAATCATCCATCAGAACGCGCATCTACAACAACAAAACCAACAGCTACAAGGAAAAATCGACGAATTTAATGGGCTCAAACCCGCTATATATCATGAGTTGCATAGACCAATAGAGACTATGATCGACACTCTTGAAACCCTGAATCCCAAGATTTTTTCTGTGCAGCAGAATGCAGTGTTACAGACGCTAATGAGGTCGAGCGACTCTATGCTGACAAGTCTCAATGACATGCTGGGTGTAGGAGAGTTCGACGTCAAGAAAACCCGTCTTAGGATTGAGTCTGTCGACATCTACAAACTGGGACAACATGTCAATGACTTAGTCACAGATGATACTCGACGACAAGGGCTCGAGCTGCATTACTTTTTTGCCCCCAGCTGCCCGCGTTATATCAATACGGATCACAAACGCTTGTGCCAGATTTTACTAAATTTATTAGACATTACTATTACATCCACTCTTGCAGGCTCTGTTTCTCTGACGATTGAAGCCATTACCGACAACCCTTTACCACCAGCCACCAAGAATGAGGTGCTGGCTATCCGCGAAGACAGCACAACAAAAAATCCGCATAACTGGGTGAAGTTTAGCCTACAAAGTGCTGGGACGAGCAACCCATCGCAGCAGCAAGCACAGCATTTTACTTATATCAATCAAGCAAACAACCCAACCAACTATCCTATACAGCAGCCCTCTATTGAAGCAATTTTAGAACTCAATACGGTGAACAGCTTTGCACAATTATTGGGCGGCTTTATTGAGTCAAATAGCACCGCCGACGAAGGTGTCAGCATTGATCTATACCTGCCTTGTCATCGTCCAAACTATCAGCCAGTCTATCGTTTTCATGAACAATTGACTCATATTCATCTGGTTGCAGTGATGAATCAAACGCTGGGTGCGGAACATTTGCAACGTTTGTGCGACTATCTATCCATACCAGCCACTATTCATACCTCGATCAATAGTGCGACCATTAGGCAGTTAACGAAACAGCTCTCCGAGAATGCGCAAACACTGGCACCCATTCTGCTACTAGATTATGAATATTATGAGAGCAACACTATCGTATTTCCTAAACCAGCAGAAGGAGACGATAAAACAATCAGTCATAACCGGCGTAAGGCCTTAAGCCAATTACTGGCCACTATCTCGATGCCTAAAATACTGCTGAGCATGAAGCCTGAGCGCCGTATCTCCTCTGTACTGTTAGATCAATGTGATGGTTTTTTGGCCAAACCTTTAGACAGTGCTTTATTGTTATCTGAGCTGCTGCGCTTAACCCTTCCAGCCAGACAGACATTCGCACCAATCCAAAAAGTGAATAAAGAAAATGGCACACTAGTAACAGAGGCAGATAACGCGATCACAGATACTGTCAACGATGCGATCGCAGTGCCGCTTATTTTAGTGGTAGAAGACAGTCCAACCAATCAAAAAATAGCTTGTAAGATATTAACCAAGCTTGGCTATCGTACGGTGGTCGCAGAAGATGGTCAGCAGGCGTTGAGTCAATTGCAAGCGCAGCATAAAGAGATTGCGCTTATTTTGATGGACTGCCGAATGCCGGTTATGGACGGCTTACAAGCGACTCAGGCCATTCGTGCACAAGGAAATGATATTCCTATTGTGGCGCTGACGGCAAACAATTCGACAGAAGATCGTGACGCTTGCTTTGCCGTAGGGATGGATGAATTTTTGACCAAGCCTATCAATAAAAATAAGCTGCAAACAGTGTTACAGAGCCTTATTAAAAATTAAGGCGTGCCCTCATTTTTATCATTATCAAAATGAGGGCACGCCTTAGTAAATATAAAGGATATGCTGAAAAACCCTACTTACTATTTTTACTTACTATCTCATAAAGCCATTATCAGCCAAGAAAGTCTCAGTGATATTACTTGGTGTATTGTGCGCTGTCTTACTGTCAGTTTGTGACTTGGTTAACAGCCGCTCTAAATAGCGCGCGACGATATCCACTTCAACATTAACCTTATCACCTACCAGCCAATGCTGAGCAATATTGGTGACTTGTGCGGTGTGCGGGATGATATTTAACGAGACGATATTATCGCGTACCAAGTTCGTGGTGAGGCTAATGCCATCAAAGGTAATAGAACCTTTGGTGGCTGTATAATGCGCCAACTCTTGCGGTATCTCGATCTCAATATAGATAGAACGCGCGTCTTTTTGCAACTTACGCACGACGCCGACACCATCCACATGACCCGCGACAATGTGACCACCAAAACGTGTGGTTGGCAACATCGCCTTCTCTAAATTAACGATATGACCTGGCTTTAGATCTTCTAACGCTGTATGCGCAATTGTTTCACGTGAGACATCAACCGAGTAATGATTGCTGCCAAAATCTACAACCGTCAAACAAATACCATTAGAAGCAATAGAGTCACCCAGTTTCACATCACTGAAGTCTAAACCATCAGACTCTATCGTCAAGCGTACATCACCGCCCGTAGGCTGCATGGATTTAACCTTTCCGACACTTTCTATAATTCCGGTAAACATATCAACCTCATCTCATTATTATATTGTCGTCATAGACAACGTATTAGCATTTATCAATATTGATGGCAGCGTTTGCTTGCCTTAACTTTTAAGTGAAACACACCTATTTTAAGCGTAATAGGGGATAAGTTGTGGATAAGTCATAGTAAATCAACCCTTATGTTATTAAAAACCTGTATTTTCACCAAGTTATCCACAGAAAATCATGGTCGGTTTAAAAATCTAAAAGCTTTCGCATTAAACTATAAACCATTGATTTTTATACATATATATTAATATTATTCATAAAAATAGACTTTTCTGTTTCATGTGAAACAAAGTTATGCACAGTTCCATGTGAAACCATTAATAGATTTACTGATTTATCCACATTCCGCACACATCTAACGCATATTGTGAGCAGATCAGTGATGGAGAACCGAGTCATAAAGGCAGTAAGGTCAGTTTTAGATCAGCGCCAATTTTTTCATAACTATCGATATCAAAACGCAGCTGCTGCGCCAACGATAGTGGATTAAAGTCAACCATTGGGCGAGCCTGTGCTCCTAATAAACAAGGCGCTTGATAAACAATAAGCTCGTCGACCAGCTGCTGGGCTAGAAAGCTGCCTGCCACGCTCGCACCAGCTTCAACCAATACTTCATAACACTGATGCTCGCTGACTAAATTCTTTAATAATGCCATTAAGTTATCTTCGTGCCAATAAATCGTATCCGGTAGACGGCATAACTGATAATCAGACTGTAAGCTGTGCGCTAAGCGCTGACGTCTATCGAGCACGACAACCTTGGGAGCGGGAACTTGCTCAGATAGTACGCCCAATTGAGTTGAGCGTACATTCAGCTGTGGGTCATCAGCGATAACGGTTTCGCTACCCGTGATAATCGCCCCACTACGGGCTCGCAGATTTTGCACGTCTTCTCGAGCAGCAGGGCCTGTAATCCACTTTGACTCCCCTGTCGCCATCGCGGTACGACCGTCAAGACTGGTAGCAATCTTAAGGCGAACATAAGGCATCTGAGTGCGCATTGCTTTCAAAAATCCGCGGTTTAAGGCCTCTGCTTGCTGCGTTAATACACCAATAGTGACGTCAATCCCCGCCTCTTCTAGTAAACGTACACCGCGTCCAGCAACTTGTGGATTGGGATCTAGACCTGCAATCACTACTCGCTTAACGTCTGCAGCGATCAGCGCAAGCGCACAAGGTGGCGTACGTCCTGTATGACTACACGGCTCCAAGGTTACATAAGCAGTTGCCCCTACTGCTCGCGTACCTGCTTCTTTCAGGGCAAACACCTCGGCATGTGGCTCCCCCGCTTTCGGATGAAAGCCTTGACCGACAATAGACTCTGCCTGAACAATAACGCATCCTACCGCTGGATTGGGCCTCGTAGTATAGAGACCTCGCTTACCCTGCTCGATAGCAAGTATCATAAAATACTGGTCTTGAGCATTTTGTTCATGGTTTGAAAGTTGATGATTTGAGAGCGTCATAAAGAGGTCACACTTAATAAGAAAGTAGCTAATAAAGACTAGGGTCTGTTGAACATTCAAATGTGGAACTGGCAGTGGCTATTTTTTAGACAATACGCAGTGAAATTTTTGACGCCTAGTCATTCTAGGGTAGACAATTTCGCCATGTATTGGCAAAAAATAGCCCTGCCCTGAAAGGCTGATGCTAAAATCACCCCAAACGTTGTTGTAAACCTAGCTAAGGTCTCGACATTATCATCAGTTTACGCCTAGTTTGATGCGATTTTAGCGATCAGCAGTCCTAATATTTGAATGTTCAACAGACCCTACTTAACGTTATCGTCAGTTTTTTCGGTGGGGCGGATGTTAGCGATTTCTTGATGAAAAGCATCAATGTCTTGAAAGTCACGGTAAACACTGGCAAAGCGTACATAAGCGACATCATCAAGCGTTTTAAGCTCGCTCATAATAATCTCGCCCAAGACCTTGCTGCTAATTTCACGCTCACCCATTTGCCGTACGCGCTTCTCTATCCGGCTAATCATTGCCTCCTGCTCATCAATGGTGATGGGACGCTTCTGTAGCGGCAATAGTATAGAGCGGCGCAGCTTTTCATTGTCGTAAGGCTCAATTTTACCGCTTGATTTGATAATTCTTGGCATTACCACTTCTACCATCTCAAACGTGGTAAAACGCTCTTGGCAACTATTACAGGAACGGCGGCGACGGACTTGCGCACCTTCTGCCGCCAGCCGTGAATCAATCACCTTGGTCTCTGACGCATTACAATACGGGCAATGCATACTACTTTCCTTGTCTTAATATTAAAGGCGGCAACATCGACGATTTAATCGCGCGGCTCAACAAAGCCATTAATTATGCTGGCTTAAAAAAGCTACTTGCCAATACAAAAGCTGCCAAAAATTTTACCCAGTAGATCATCGGCACTGAACTCACCAGTAATCTCAGCCAAGCTTTGCTGAGCTTGACGTAAGCTTTCAGCCACCAGCTCACCTGCCTGAAAGACGGTTAATTGTTCGTGTGCTTCTGCCAAATAGTCTGCTGTGCGTCTGAGTGCATCTAAATGCCGCGTGCGGGCGATGAGACTGTTTTCGGGCGGATGGAAACCCACTTTAGCACACAACGCTTCGACCAATGTATCGATACCAGCGCCTGTTTCACATGAAACATTAACTTGTTCATAACCACGATTCTTTATTTCAATCTGTGAAGCGGACATGGCATCCTCGTCACTCAAACCGTTTAGTAAATCGCTTTTATTGGCAATAATCAATAATCGCTTAGCTTCTGGTAGCTTGCCAAATAACTGCTCAGCCAGCTGTAGTGGCGTACTTTCTTCTTCAAGGTCGCGAGTCACGTCGTAGACCATCATTAACATATCAGCTTGCGTAATAGCGGTACGCGCGCGCTCAATGCCAATACGCTCTACGGTGTCTTCCGTCTCACGTAGGCCAGCTGTATCGGTTAGGTGCAGCGTCAAGCCATTCAGTACCACGGTCTCTTGTAGCGTATCGCGTGTCGTACCTGCGACATCAGTGACGATAGCGCGCTCTTGTCCTGCTAGACGGTTCAGCAAGCTCGATTTGCCAGCATTTGGTCTGCCTGCCAATACCACGTGAATACCATCGCGTAATAGCTGACCTTGTTTTGCGGTCGACAGTACTTGCTGTATCTTGTGTTGCGTGTTCTCAAGATTGGCCTGTATAACGCCATCGGATAAAAAATCAACATCTTCTTCATCGGGGAAATCAATGGCGGCTTCAACATGTAAACGCAGATGAATAAGCTGCTCAAGCAATTCATTAATTTTTTGTGAAAACTCACCACTTAGCGAGCGTATAGCACTACTGGCAGCGGCAGCACTGGTCGCATCAATCGCATCAGCGATAGCCTCTGCTTGTACCAAATCCAGCTTATCGTTGTCAAAAGCGCGGTAAGAAAACTCCCCTGCACTGGCTTGTTTTGCGCCCAATTCAAACACCCGTGCTAGCAGCTGATTTTGCAAAATCATGCCGCCATGCCCTTGCAGCTCAATCACATCTTCACCAGTAAATGAGTGCGGCCCCTTAAAGTACAACACTAAGCCTTCATCAATGGTCGTGCCATCCTCTTGATAAAAACGGCAAAAGCTGGCCATACGCGGGACAAAAACAGACTTACCAGTGAGCTGACAGGCAATGTCATAAGCACGCGCACCTGACAGACGAATAACCCCAACACCACCGCGCCCAAGCGGTGTGGCAATTGCGGCAATGGTGGCCAATCCAGATGACTTATGATTTTTAGAGGAATCAGGCTTTTCAGATGAACCAAGTGCTAACGTCACTTCGACAGAATTCACGCTTACTCTCAATAGATAAAAACCCCATTATAGACGGCTAAAAGCATGCTGACAAAGCAATCTTTACATAGCGGGATTTTGCGCTTTTTAGTGCGTACCAATATAAGCAAATACTAAGTATAAGCAAATACTAGGTTTGACGTATAAAAAAACCACCGCTTATGAACTGACCCCCGAAACTTGGACGGTTTAATTAAAGATAGGACTGAGCTCTGTATTGTACAGGGCTCAGTCCTTT
>NZ_JBEOOU010000016.1:0-85882 GCF_040309405.1 Psychrobacter sp. W2-37-MNA-CIBAN-0211 | reverse complement strand
ATGTGAGAGTAGGTCATCGTCAGCTCTCTATTCAAAAGCTAAACCCCCCTTTGCGAAAGCAGAGGGGGGTTTTGTTTGTCTGGGGTTTTATTACTATAAAAATTTTTAGATTAATACAATATTCATTATGCTATAGTTTTATTGAAATTGAAGAAGATGTGTCTTTATAGAAAATCAATTATGAGTATCTTTAATACTACGAGCCATGCAAATATTCCAACTAGTTTGTTAAAGTTATAATTCTTTTAAGATTCAGTCCTTCACTTAAATTATAAATCAAATGATGAGATATTATGCTATTTGAAAAACTAAAATCTTCAAGTTCACGCCTCAATATTTTATCGCAGTGCGATATTCTAGGCAGCTATGATTTCTTCACAACAATAGTTAGTTTTGAATCATTAAGTATTCAAGATTTTAGAAACATGCAAAAATATACAGATTCTTTGCGAAATACTTATTCTAAAAACTCGAACATGGAACATGGTGCTTATGAGGTGTTATCAAAAACGTTACCTTTGGTAACTCATGAATACACGCACTTTTACGATTGCTCTTCTACAGTATGGGGATCAAAATATCTAAGCATTATGTCACAAGCTTATATAGCAGATAATTTGACCTATAAGGCTACCGAGAAAGACTTTCATTATGCAAAAAAGTTTCATGATCTAATCAGATTCTCTCGTTTACCAGAGTACTATACTGATAAAACAGACGTTATGGATAATAGTCGCCCTTGGAAACATCATCAGTCTATAGGGAATAGGTTTTTAAGCTCTGGAGAAATAAGTGACCACCCAATAATATTTACATGGTTTGGAAATAGTCATGGAGAGCAACTAGTACGATCTCCCATATCTACGATTTCAATTTTAGAATGTTCTGCTATGGCGCAGGAAATCATTGCAAATCTCAGTTTAATAAACCTTTTGGAAGAGAGTCAAAGGATCGTTGAACTCAATTTGTATACTAAAAAAATTCTTGACTATGTTTACAATAAAGATATTACAGAGTATTCGGTTTGTGCTCATCTTATGTCAAACAAGTTTAATGAACCAGATATATTATTGACTTATACAGCATCTGCTTTACTTTGCCGTCTGGTATTGAATACTCCATCTAAAGTGTATATGAAAATATTTGAAGAGTGTGATTTTGAAAATATATTTGGCTCTGATCAAAATACAGATGAAATAGTAGATAAAATTAAAATGGGTCTTAAATATTTGGAACCAGGATTTTTATATTATCTCATATGTTACGCTATGCCATATGGAAAATTAGATGAATCAGATTATGGTTTTTCATTGATTTGTGCTGGTCTTCAAAAACTTGGAATAAACTATGCAGATATAGAAAGTGAGTCAAGGGAAGAGTTCTTGAAATACTCTGATATAGCTGTCAATTCAAAAATTAATAGTATTTCTATATTAGCAAAAGCTGGTCAAGAAAATTACAAACTAACTGACTGGAGTAAACCTATGATTAAATTTGATAGCTTAAGTTTACCACCCGCTCTTCTCGGAGATTCGACCGAAATAAATATATTTTCAGGAGATAATAATTCTCTTAAGGCCTTGAGCTTAGATAGTATTTATGATGAACTTATAGTAGGGCAGATTTGGGTTGAAAGATTTGTAGAGGCCTGCGCTTAAGTTTTTTAAAAAGCTACTAAGTCTATAATTTTATGTCTTAACTAAAAGAAGTGAAGTGATTGATTTTTATTAATAGGTTATTTAGCAAACTAAGTAACCTTGATTCAAGAGACATCTATCTATCTTAAACATTCTAAAACAATTCCCCAACCTCAACCACTTCCTCAAAATCAAAGCCCAATTGCTGGCCTTTAAGTAGTCGCATCTGCTCTATACGCTGCTTACGTCCTACGATCAATCTAAGCACCTCACGGCGCTGCTCGTTAGTCATGTTCAGCCATAGCTGACGCTCAGGACGACTGCGTAGGCAACCAAAGCAATAGCCTTTTTTATTGCTCGTGCACACACCAATACACGGATTGGCAATCTCGAACAGCTGAAACTGTTGATTCATGGCGGCTCCATCGCGCTTATCATTATTCCTTTAACTTGCCTCATCTTATTTTAAAACATTATTATGTCGTAAATAACGAATAATAGTGTGCCGCTTTATTGTTACTGTTTTTGGCGAGGCAATGCTATGCTTAGCTTTTATAGCATATATAAAGTCATCATAACAAAATTAATAAGTGAGATTGTACGTGAACATTATTTATATTCATGGATTGGATAGTGATGCCAACTCGACCAAAGGCATATTATTAGAAAGCTATTGCCAGCAGCATCATGCTGATATTAACGTGTATCGCCCAGACCTTAATAGCGCACCTACGCAAGTCTTTGAGCAATTAGTTAAATTGGTAACCGAACTCAATACAGAAGACAAAACTGTACTGATTGGCAGCTCGTTAGGTGGCTATTTTTCTACCTTGGTGAGCAATCATACAGGCTGTCCGGCTTTACCATTAAATCCTAGTACTCAGCCACACGTGACATTACAGCGTTTTTCTGACACCTCAGTATCAAATAAAGAAAGCAGTGACGAGTTATCTCATAGTAACGTCCTGCATACGACCGCTGGCGGTTGGGAAATAACCCCTGCGGATTTACAATGGTTTGCGGATCATCAATTGGTATCCATTAATTATCCGCATAAAATTGCTGTCTTACTCAAAGAAAATGACGAGCTACTAAATTCTGAACTATCAAAAGACTTTTATCAAACGCAGGGAGCGACGGTAACTATGCAAGCGGGTGGTGACCATAGATTTACGGATTTTGGTGAACAGCTACCGATGGTGATAGATATGCTACAGCGTTTGTTATCGACTTAAAGAGACGACATTATCTGACGTGAGCGACTGACAATTAGCGTTACCGTCGTTATTTTTGGTTATAATGGTTCAATAGAATAAATGATCTGTGAATATTAAGGGAAGCATTTGTGAGTGAATATAATGCGCAATCGTTAGAAGTTTTAGAAGGACTTGAGCCGGTACGTCGTCGGCCGGGCATGTATACGGACACCACCCGTCCGAACCACTTGGCACAAGAGGTGATTGATAACTCCGTCGATGAGGCGTTGGCTGGTTATGCTAAGACCATCAAAGTTCAATTGCATAGTGATGGCTCGCTGTCAGTTGAGGATGACGGGCGCGGTATGCCGACCGATATCCATCCTGAGTTTAAACAGTCAGGGATTGAGCTGATTTTGACCCGCTTACATGCTGGCGGTAAGTTTTCTACCTCTAATTATGAAGTTTCGGGTGGTCTGCATGGTGTCGGTATTTCGGTCGTCAATGCACTATCAACCCGCGTTGAAGTCACCGTATGGCGTGATAGTACACAGTTTGAAATGGCGTTTGAAAATGGTGCGCCAGTTACGCCTTTGACGGAAACGATCAGCTCAAACAAGCGCAAACGCGGTACGAAAGTACATTTTTGGGCGGATGGTAGCTTCTTCGATACGCCCAAGTTTAATGTTAAACAACTCAAGCATAATCTGAAAGCCAAAGCAGTGTTGGCCGCGGGTTTGACGATTGAGTTCGTCGATGATATTAATAATGAAAAAATCGTTTGGCAGTTTGCCGATGGGGTTGTTGAATATTTAAACGAACAGTTAGATGGTTTAGAGACCTTACCTGAAGCACCTTTCTACTATAATTACGATGCGAAAGCGGGCGAACGTGCAGCCATTACCTTTGCCTTGTCTTGGTTGCCAGATGGCGGTACGCCCATTCAAGAAAGCTATGTCAACCTTATCCCGACTGCTCAAGGCGGCACGCACGTTAATGGTCTGCGCACTGGTATTCTAGAAGCCTTACGCGAGTTTTGTGATATTCATAACTTATTGCCGCGCAGTGTGAAGTTGACGGCAGAAGATGTATGGGATGGGGTCAATTATATCCTGTCGCTTAAGTTTTCTGAGCCACAATTTTCAGGGCAAACCAAAGAGCGTTTATCGAGTCGAGAAGCTGCGGGTGCAGTACAAACGCTAGCAAAAGATGCCTTTAGCCTGTGGTTAAATCAGCATGCCGATATGGGTGCTCAAATTGCCGATTTAGCGATTAATAAAGCGGGACGTCGCCTAAAATCTGCCAAAAAAGTCGCGCGTAAAAAGATTACTCAAGGTCCTGCATTACCTGGTAAATTGGCTGATTGCCGTGGTGATTTGCGCGATGGCGCAGAGTTGTTTTTGGTGGAAGGAGATTCGGCGGGTGGTAGTGCCAAACAGGCACGAGATCGTCATTATCAGGCCATATTGCCACTGCGCGGTAAGATTCTAAATACATGGGAAGTATCCTCAGATACCGTGCTGTCGAGCCAAGAAATCCATGATATCGCCATCGCTATCGGTGTCGATCCGGCGTCAGACGATTTGTCCGAACTACGTTATGACAAAGTATGTATTTTAGCGGATGCGGATTCTGATGGTCTGCATATTGCCACCTTGATTTGCGCGTTATTCGTTAAGCATTTTCCAGCGTTAGTCGATGCAGGACATTTATTTGTCGCCATGCCGCCGTTATATCGTGTGGATGTCGGTAAAGACGTGCACTACGCGTTGGATGAGCCTGAGCTTGCCCATATCTTGGCCAATGTACCGGGTAATAAAAAAGCGCAAATTACGCGCTTTAAAGGGCTGGGTGAGATGAGTGCAGAGCAGCTGCGTGAGACAACCATGAATCGTGATACTCGTCGTTTGGTGCAGTTAGATATGGACAATATGGTGCTCACCAATAGCGTCATGGATATGCTGCTCGCCAAAAAACGCTCTGCTGACCGTAAGACTTGGCTTGAGGATAAAGGCAACTTGGCTGATATTTCATAAAGTATCGTAATAATGAATACTAGATAGGCTGATTGCTCACTGTAGAGTCGAGTAAGAGATAGCGCAATAAAAGCCTGTAAAAGGCAATTTAGTGGCATAAACTTAATGGTATTATGTAGCTATCTTTTATAATCTGGTGCCGTTATGACATCGAAGTTTACCCATCGCTCTAAGCTGCCAATTACTGCTAATTCTGCACGCTCTAAAATATTGCCAAAGCTTAGCAAAAAGGATTTAGGGCATTTAATTCCCAAACGGGGCGGCACAATTGCTCCAGTGATAGCCTCTTTCCTATTAAAAACCTCAGGATGGCGAATCGTTGGTGAAATTCCAGATATCTCGCAAGCGGTGGTATTGGCATTGCCGCACACGTCAAACGTTGATGGCGTCTATGCATTACCCAGCTTGTTTGCCTTAGATTTAAAAATCAGCATTATGGGCAAACATACATTATTCAAAGTCCCAGTATTGGCGCAACTATTACGTTGGATGGGTATTATTCCCATCGATCGTGGTAATAAAGGCTCTGTGCTACAAGCGAGTATTGATAAGTTTAAAACCGGTGAGCCACTGTTTTTGGGATTATCTCCAGAAGGAACGCGGGAATATACCAAAGACTGGAAGACAGGATTTTATTACCTAGCAGTGGGTGCTGGTATCCCTATTTTGCCAGTGGCGTTAGATTATAATACCAAAGAAGTGCGTTTTTTATCTGCTGTGTATCCTACTGGAGATATCGAGGCTGACTTGCCAAAAATCTATGCTCAATATAAAGGGGTGATACCAAGACATCCTGAGCGCTTATCGCAGCCACTACAGGATGTTAATAATTCAGCCGATTAGGTCTATCTTGCGAATATGAGCGTTCGAACCTCTTATGAATGGTTAGTAAAACGCTCATATTCAAATACAAAGATAGCAATGTTTAGAATTGAGGCTGACCGTTAGAAGCATTAACTCCACCATCTACCGGTAAATTAACACCGGTAATCATCGACGCATCATCACTCGCTAAAAAAGTAATCGCGGCGGCAATATCCTCTGGCGTGGCCAGACGACCAAGTGGACAACGATCTAAGAATTTATCAGTCTTGGCATCATTATTCTGAATGGCACTGGTCATGTTTGTCTTAGTCACGCTTGGATTAACCGCGTTGACTCGCACTCCATCAGGACCATGATCTAAGGCGAGGGTACGCGTTAGATTGCTAACGCCAGCTTTGGCAGCATTGTAAGCGGCCATATTCCAATCACCACCGACCCCTGATAATGAGGAGACATTGACGATATTACCTTTGGTCGCTATCAAATGTGGCATGGCTGCCTGACAGACATAAAAAGTACCGTTTAAATTCACATCAATCGCTGATTTCCAGTCTTCAGCCGTTAGCTCAGTAATTTTACCTTGGGTGGCTTTACCTGCATTGTTCACCAAAATATCAATTTTTTCAAACTGATCAATGGCTCTTTTAATCATTTCTTGCACTTGGCTCTGCACACTAATGTCGCAAGTGATGGTCATATAATTATCGGTATGAATCCACGTACGGTCTTGTGGGAATTCTTTGGCTGTTTCTGCCAACGTATCGGCAGTCCGTCCCACTAAAACGACACTAGCACCTTCCTGAGCAAAGCGAATGGCCGTCGCACGACCAATACCTGAGCCTGCTCCTGTTACGATAACTGTTTTTTCTTTAAAACGTTTCATAGTATTCAGTCCTTGTTTTTATATGCAAATAATAATAGTCACTACACAAAAAATGAATGAGCAGACCCTAACGTAATGGCTGCACTATAAATCAATGCGTCAGCTGTGCTACTTTTATGTCATCATAACAAGTCATTGCTTGGAAAGCGACTTTGTATAATTGCACTTATGTAGTTTACTTTTTCTTTATTGAATTATGCCTATCATCTTCACAAAAATGGCATGATCTTTGTAAGTTGCCGGTTAGGGTACGTTGTATTTCATTGATAATAAAAGGTTGAGACTGTGTTCAATTCGATTACTGGCACATCTGATGGGGGTTATCTGGCCAATGAGTTGGCCTGCTACCTACAGACAGATGCTTTAGACATTGCTTTACCTAACATGCAAACCATAGAGATTCGTTATGAGGCTCATTATACAGCTCGACAGTATCACTATCATTTGCCACTAGGTAAGCTTCAACTATTAGCGCTCACCTTATATCTGCCTTCTGAGACCAGCTTGGTTAATATCGAAACAGTACGTATGGCAGCGGTCAAAGCGGTGCTAGCATGGCAAAAGACTAACTGTTCTCAAGATAAAGACAACCAGGCGCTCGTCTATGACGTATTGGTCGTCGACATCCAATTCAGTGAGCACGCTAATAGTAGCAACAATAATGACAATAACAGTGACAATAATATTGAACACAATAATGACAACAATAATAATGAACATAACCGTCAGCGCAATCAGTTACCGAAGCGCTTAAAGCACGAATTTGCAGCGCGCTATTTTATGGAAAATTTGGTCGTCGACATGAGTGACCACGCACAGCGACTGCAAGTATTTAGCTGGCATGATTGGGGTTCGATAACGCTCGCATTACAGACGCCATGCGAGCTGTGGCGATTCTTAGGGTATCATCTTGACCAGCTCCAGCGCTCGGTCGCCAGCCATGTCGCGAGTTTTGAATCTGAAGACATGCTTGTCACGCAGTTTTTAAGCAGTGCGCTCTTATTTGACCATGCTATTACGATCGATAATGCCCTTATCAAATATGGTATTCAGCAAGCACCAAATTCTGCCTTGGTAGCCATGACCTTAGCTCAAGAAAATAAGAGCCAAACTGCCCAGATGTATCAACAACATAGGCAACAAGCAGCAACACTCTGGTCTCAACTTAGTACACAGATGATCGACACGGTCAGTGCAGAGTTGACAGCTCAAGCAGACACCGAGTCTCTAAAGCCACAGTTCTCTCTTTGGCAGCAGCAATTATTAGACGAATCCGCGTTTTCGCGACATGAACTGATTCGCACTTTATATAGACACCCAAAACAAGAGCTGGCGTTGCAAAAAACTGGCTATGTGGTACATCAGCATTCGTATGAAAATCTCGGTCGGCATTATGTGCTGATATTTTATGGGCAAGATTTGGCGGGGCAGAACAGTAAAGCGGCTATTCAGCCAAACTTACAGCAAATTGCGCAAGATGTCGCTACGCGTCTGCCGATGACTGAGCTACACCATGTCATCATACTTGGTATAGATTTTATCTCTGATGCCGGCGAGACTTTCATGGACATCGATCTGTGGATTCAACCCGTGAATAATATGACTCAGCGCGAGCGTCAACTTACCAAGCAAATACAACGTCTCAAACAGCAAGGTGCTGAGAAGCAAGATATTCAGCAGCCAGTGGCTAAGAAGCAAGCGGCTAAGAAGCCAAACAAGCCAGTAAATGATTTGCCTCAGATCCGTCTCAACCTTTCTATTCCAGCCCGTAAAGATAAGCTATAAATCGATACTACAGTCAGTGAAAAGTAATATCGATACATCATGCACTGCTGATATCAATTTTTCTTGCTTGCTGTGCCTGTGCAGACAGAGGCTACAAAAAATTGATATCTGCAGTATCGTAGCGTTTTCGGGGTATTTTGACTATGGATAAATTTGTCGTCGTTCAACTTAAAGAAATCATCCATAATACAAACACCCATAAAAAAAGACAGCCTAAGCTGTCTTTTTTTGTTCGAAATTATACTTTCACAAAGATTTATTTATTGGTGTCGTCGATAAGACCGCTACCAGGTAATAAATCGTTATTAGTCGTAGTTCCAGTAGTTCCAACATCAGTAGTATCTACAGGATCAGTACCAAGTTTTGTGGTATCGACCGTATCTGTACGTAAGTTGGTAGTCGAGGTAGTTGGTGCACTCGGCGTATTCTCACGAACTGAATCAGCAACTTTGTCTTGCGTTGATGAATTAGGCGTCAAAACAGACTTCGCTTTTGCTTCAGTACGCTCTTTGTCCATTTTGTCCTGCATCTTGCGTAGGAAACGTGCTGCTGCTTCTTGACCGCCAAGACCGAATGATAGAGCAAAGGCAACCGCAACGGCACCTAACGTTAGACCAAATGCTAAGTTAACGATAGAGTCAGCAATACCCATCGCTTTTAGACCCATGGCTAGTACCAAGCCCATGATTAATACACGTACGATGTTTGCTAAGAACTGTGAGCCTTGCTCAGAGCGCTCAACGACACCAGCAATGATATTGGCAAGCCAGAAACCGATGAATAGAATGATCGCGCCCAAAATGATGTTGGCACCGAACGCGATAAACATCGTGATAATAGCTGAGATAGGCTCAAAACCTAATAAATCAGCGGCTGCGATAGCAGCAAACAGCATGGCAAAAAAGATGATCGCATAACCAACAAGGTCAGAGACTCTTTTATCACCCATGGTTTCTTGTAAGCCAACTTTCGCAGGCAACTGGTTGATCTGAGTGTTTTCGATCAAGCCTTTAATAATATTAGCGACCATACGTACCACGTAGAAAGTCACTACTAGGATAGCCACTGCCATAAAGATGTTTGGCAAAGCTTCCATGATTTTGTTCAGCATATTCGTAGCAGGACGAGCAATCACTTCGATTTTTAGCGCGTTTAATGCGGCAATAATCGTTGGGATAATCACAACTAAAAATGCTAACGAACCTGCGATATTAGGTAGGCTGTTTTGCTCGTTCAAACCTGCTTTTGACGCCAACTCTTGCACGTTAAAAGTAGAAACAAGGTTGGTCACAATGCCGCGTACAACTTTAGCAATGATATAACCAACGACAAACACCACACCAGCAATTAGGATGTTAGGAATAAAGCTGAAGATTTTGTCTACCATATTAGTCAATGGGGCAAATAAACCGTCAAGCTCTAATTGACCCAATACCATGGTTAGAACAACCAATAAGATGAACCAGTAAACCATATCAGCAATCGTGCTACTCATTGGTTTTACGCCAGCTTTAGCGCTTAAACGCTCATCCATTGATGTTTTGGCCAGTGCAGCGTTGATCGCTGTGCGGGCAACAGTTGCCACAACCCAACCAATCACACCAAGAGCAATGGCACCGATCAGATTAGGAATAAACGCCAACACTTGGTTAACCATATTTGCAAACGGTGCTGAGATAGAATTCAAGTTCAACTGACTAAGCGCCCCTGAAATGGCAATGATAAAGATAAACCAAAAAACAATCTTAGAGATAATACCCTCTAGATCATAGGTTTTGCCAGTAGAAGAGTTCATGCGTTGATTAAGATTCACTTTAGACAGCACACCGCGTACCAGTGCCGCGATGCCTAGGGCTACGAGCCAGCCAATAATAAATATTAAGATAGCACCGATAATGGAGCCGATCGGCCCACCAAGATAACCATTAAAAGATGTGAATGTTGGGTTCATCTTATCCTCCTTGAATCATCATATATGAGCCGTGAAATAACAAAGGTAACCATTACAAATATTAGATAATCAGCACCTTAGTTATTGAGCAAAACCATATAGATGGTAATTATAAATAGTGTTTTTAATTTAAGTTATACAGGGACATTATAGTGACTGGAAAAGTAATACTACTATAGGAAAATATGGATCTGCGATGACCATTCGTCTCTATTACGTACTATGGCTACCGATATCCCAATATATACTAGTAAAACTGACGTCCAGTTACTTATCACCTTAACTAATTTAGCTTAGCTGATGTATTGATAGATTTAAAGACAGAAAGCTTAACCTGTTACTATATTTGTGTGATAACTTGTTATTTTTATGAGAAATGTTAACACAGACTGTACATTGGCCCGATAATTTCACCCTAAACATGGCTCCTAAAACTAAGATTTGTTATTATAGAAATATGTGACATCTCGCCACTATACTTACAATTTGAGAGTACTCTATGAAAAAAATCACTACTTTAAGCGTTAGTGCACTTGTTAGTGCTATGTTATTAGTTACTGGTTGTAGTACTAATAATGGTAATCAAGAAACCTCTAGTCAAAGCGTTTCAGTGACTGAAAAAAGCCCAGCCAATGAAAAAGTGGGTTATAGCCTGGGCTATATGATGGCAGAAGGTAATAAAGAAGCGGTCGGTGATCTCAACCTTGATACCTTTGAAAAAGGCTTTCGTGATGGTTATGAAGGCAATGATTCCGCACTGACACAAGAGCAAATGCAAGAAGTATTGATGACCTATCAAAAAGAGCAAGAAGAGAAGTTTGTCAAAGATATGGAAAGCAAAGCGACTGACAACAAAGCCGCTGGTGAAGCATTCTTAGTTGCAAATGCGAAAAAAGAAGGCGTAAAAGAGACGGCCTCTGGTCTACAATATAAAGTAATTGCTCCAGGTACTGGTAAATCACCAAAAGCGACTGACGTGGTTGAAGTAAACTACGAAGGTAAATTAATCGATGGTACGGTATTTGACAGCTCTTATGAGCGTGGTGAGCCGATTGAATTCCCACTAAATCAAGTTATCGCTGGCTGGACGGAAGGTCTACAGTTGATGAAAGAGGGCGGCAAATATGAGTTTTATATCCCATCAGACATCGCTTATGGCGAGGCAGGTAACTCAGGTATCGAGCCTAATAGCACTTTAATCTTTACCGTTGAGCTGTTAAAAGTAAAATAATTCTGAAATAAAATCTAATACTCTATCTCGTCCTAAAACAGAAAAAGCCCTCATAAATATTATGAGGGCTTTTTGTTTGGATGTGGTTTAGTTCACTATTTACTCATCAATTGAGTCACTCGTTAAAGTGTCTTTTGGAAGACTTTAGAGTTACGTCCGTTATGATACTTTTCTTGTCGCGCTTCTGGTAAGGCGCTTGCTTCAACTTCAGCAAAGCCTTGTTCGACGAACCAATGGGCAGTACGAGTCGTCAACACAAACAATTTGTGCAAACCATGGCTGCGCGCTTGCTGCTCTAAAAACGCTAGCAAGTCCGCACCTCGGCTGCCGCTACGATATTCGGGATGAACCGCGACACAAGCGACTTCTGCCGCATCTGCATCTAATGGATAAAGCGCTGCACAGCCCAGAATCATACCATCACGCTCAATCACACTATAGTGATCAATCTCTTGCTCCAAGCATTCGCGCGAACGACTGACCAAAATGCCTTGTTCTTCTAACGGTAATAACAGTTCAATAAGTCCCACGACATCGTCGATATCTGCTCGGCGAATCTCTTCATAAGGGTCGTGGCTAATGAGCGTACCAGAGCCATCACGAGTGAATAGCTCTTCTAATAATGCACCATCTTTGGCATAAGAGATAATATGGGTGCGATGAACGCCTTGACGGCAAGCATTACTGGCGCAGTTTAAAAAGTAATTAATCTCACAATTTAGATCACGGCCACGTAAGAAACGATCGACTTCATTTGGAATCATTTCGCGTAGCAAGCGATCATCGTCATTGATACCCGTTTCTTCACCTAAGAATATCAGCTTATCCGCGCCAAGTGCGACGGCAGCACTCAATGCCACATCTTCAGCGAGTAGGTTGAAAACTTCACCAGTCGCTGAATAACCCATCGAGCCTAAAATCACGATATGATCGTGGAGTAGGTTGTTTTTGATGGCCTCAACGTCGATAGAGCGCACTTCACCCGTCATTTGATAATCGACACCATTACGAATGCCATAAGGGCGGGCGGTGACAAAATTGCCTGACACGGCATCGATGCGCGAGCCGTACATGGGTGAATTGGCCAGTCCCATCGATAGCTGTGCTTCAATCTGTAAGCGAATGGCACCAACGGCTTGCAAGATAGACGGCATCGCTACACGCGGCGTCACTCGAATGTCTTCATGCAACGGCGAGGTGATATCAGTGCCTTGCAGGTTGTTTTCGATTTGCGGTCGGGCCCCATGTACCAATACCAGCTTGATGCCCAAGCTATGTAACAAGGCGAAGTCATGAATAAGCGTACTAAAATTCGGGTGATTGACCGCTTCACCGCCAAACATGATCACAAAAGTCTTACCGCGATGGGTATTAATGTAGGGGGCAGAATTACGGAACCAATGAACGTATTCGGGATTAATCTGTGGCATGGCGCTAGTAGTCATAATGGGAGCAGTAGTAGTCAGAATAAGAAAAAAGGACGTGACAAAAAATGCCAGTCGCTAAAGAATTACCATAGCAAAAAACGCCGTTGTGAGCTATCTTTTATTTCAGTAGCGTTCATCAATCTTTGTAGTAAATTGACAATATACACAACCTCAACACGTGGTTAATGTACCTACAAACGCTTTTTGCTATGCTAAGCGCTATTGCTTTATAGACAGCTAACGCAGATAATCAATAAAAATGAACGTTACTAGCATGGAGCGTATATGATGATAGCCTACTCATAATCTGAGATGTCGTCATTAAGTGTATTGCTCATATAAAGTCTCGTCTATCCAAACCGCGAGAAACTTAAAAAGTTAAAGCGATAAGTGTCAGAGTTTAAAAGGCATTGAAAATGCATTAACCAGACAGTCAGGTTTTGCCAGCTGCGTTTTACCGATATATTAACTAGGGATAATGAAAGTCATGAAAAAAAGTAACCATTTTGCCAATCCTTTTAGCGCTTTTAGCGGACACCGTCTGTTTCACGTGATCGCTGGTACGCTCGTCGGCGTCATGGCTGTGACCCAAGCCTCAGCGATGCTGCCGACCCCAGAGCAAGCAGTTGATAATTTAGCTACCATGCAGTCAAGTACCAATCAAGCAAGCACCCGTAGCGGTAATTCTAGTGTGCAAGCCGTTAATACCAAAATTACTGCCTCGTTGATCAGTGTTGATGCCAATGGTCAGGAGGTCTTGGTACCTGTTAATGCCAACACGCGCTTGCAAGCAGGCAACGTCTTAGAGTATCAAGGGTATTTTACCAATACCAATGCTGATCGAGTACGCAAAATGACGGTCACCATGAGTATCCCTGAGCAAGTAGAATTATTGCGCGCGGTCTCGCCTGACTTCCCATATGGCAGCACCGATGGTGATACTTTCGCCCGTATGCCGCTACGTGGCAAGGTGGACAATCAATTACAAGAAATCCCATTCAAATACTACAAAGCAGTACGCTGGGATATCGAAGGTGTTGGCCTCAATGACACCGTAGCAGTGAAATACCGCGCCCGCGTTAAATAGATTTGCTTATTAATTGATACAGTCTGTTTGAGCAGAATTGATTTAGCTAACGGCAAAAAGCACCACAATTTATGACTGCGGTGCTTTTTTAATGGCTGAGATTCTAATTTTGAGGTTAGCTTGTCGAGGATTTACTATATATAGTCAGTGAAAAGTAATATCGATACATCACGCACTGCTGATATCAGCAATACCGTCGCATTTTTAAGATATTTTGACTATATCGTTATAAAGTTGCATATTTACTCTGTGATTTTTCTTTAATTAATTGTTTAATCGCATTGATTTGTGGTGTGGTGGCTTGCGTGCCAGCAGCAATAAGGGCGCTACGTTGACTGGTATCTATGGAGCTGATATGACCGACATCAGGGGTAATCACAATATCAGCACGCGCGCGTTCATTGCGCATTGATGCGCTATGCTTGGTATTTGAATGAGCAGTGTTGGCGGTTAAATTGTTTTCAAGTAAGCCCCAAAAGCTACTCAATGAGGTGATAGCGGGTAAGAGATTGCTTGTTATATTCTTTTTATTCGAAGTAGGCACCGTCACATCGATGGCGATGATGATATCTGCCCCCAAATCACGAGCGCTATCGACAGGCACTAAGCTGACCACACCGCCATCGATATATTTTTTGCCGACTTTTTCAGGAATACGCGGGGCAATAAAAATATTAGGTACGCTACAAGATGCTTGAACGGCAAGCCCAGCATCTCCGGTGGTAAAGATAGCCTTTTTTAGCGTGTGCTTTTCAGCCGCGACGGCAGCGAAGTGAATGGGAAATGACTCTATAGGGCGACCACCAACTTTTGCATTAATAAAGTTTTTGAGTTTGATACCTTCTATAAATCCTTGGTTGGATAAAGTGAAGTCCGTCAATTCGCTGTCAGTGGTGGTCAATGCCAAGCGCTCAAGCTGTGCTGGCGTGTAGCCGCTAGCGTATAGACTACCAACCAAGCTGCCGATGCTCGTACCAACGACCAAGGTTGGTTTGATACCGTTTGCCTCTAGAGCCTTAATCACGCCAACATGCGCAAAACCTTTGGCACCGCCGCCGCCCAACACTAACGTAACTCTGAGTTCATCTGCTATAGGCGTTAATGGTGCCGGTGCTGGTGTCAGTGTGCTACAAGCGTTAGTGCCTAGAGCCAATACAGCAAGCACACTGATACGCAGGAGTATTAAATGATGATAAAATTGAGGCAATAGAGCAGGAGCAAACATAAAAAAGACCTTATAAAATCATCGTAAATTAGGGCGTGTTATCAATTAGCACATTTATATATTTAGTGGTCTTAAAATGGCTAAATTTTGCTAAACATCGTCAGAAATTTTGCCAAATCGACAAAGCTACTTATCGACAAAGCTACTTATCCATAAAATAGACTGGATGTATTTCTCTGCAAAGTGTCTAAACGCAGTATTACTAAATAGCTTAGCATAATCAATCATGTTGTCAGTTATAATGAGACTGATTCAGTATTTTGATAGCTGGTTGATTGCTATCACCTTTGCAGCTCGTTACTAGCAGTAGAATGCTTAGGGCGTGTCCTAATAAGACATTTTGCGCTTACGGAATTTAAAACCAATATCGTTAGGATTTTTGATGCCCATGTCGGTCAGTCACGCTTCAGCTCCTTCCTCAGCCCAGTCAACCGCTCATGGGATATCTGAGCAACCTCTATCGGCACTCGATATGCCAGTGACGGCGTTGGCAGGCGTCGGCTCCAAAGTTGCTGAGCAACTCGCGCAGTTGGGTATCGTACGAATCTTTGATTTGCTGCTGCATCTGCCACGAGATTATGAAGACCGTAGCCGACTGGTATCGATAGCAGACGTGGGGCATGGACAAGCCGCATTAATCACTGGGCGTGTGGTACACGTCGATGTCAAGCGTAGTGGCATGACGGTGATTGTAGACGATGACACCGATACGATATCATTGCGATTTTTTAAGGTCTATCGTGGTCTGGCGCAGACCATGAGTTTGGGTACACAATTGCAATTGTTTGGCGAAGTAAAAGTCAGCCGTTATGGCAAGCAGATGCACCATCCCGAATATCAAATTATCACTGATAGCAGTGCGATGACCAATACTGGGTTGCAGCCCATTTATCCCAGTGTCAAAGGCTTGCATCAGAATAAATTGCGTACTTTGATTAAGTTGGCACTACAAACGGTGCGTAGTCAGGGTCTACCGATGACGCTGTTTACCAATGAAGATTTTGCCGTCGTTGCGGATTTACCATTGGTACCTTTTGAACCACCAAAAAAATCGGTAATAGAGGCGTATGAGTCTGAAGATATTTTTTCGACGCTCGCCCGTAGTGTGCCCGACAATGCTACCAGTAATAGTGTCAATAAAGCCCAGCCCGCTATTTATGATGCAACGTATGACGCGATGAATCATAATCTCGATACGATGGCCGCTAATAATGTCTATACCCTGACGATATTTGAAGCCTTGGTACTATTGCACACTCCACCAACTTATACCGATGCTGGGCGGCAGTATCAGCTATTGACCCAACTAAGTGCTCGCACCCATGCTGCTTGTCAGCGCTTGATCATTGAAGAGTTGACCGCGCATCAACTCAGTCTATTGTATCGTCGTCAGCAATTGCATCAGCATAAAGCCCCTAAATGTGCCACTAAAAGCCCATTGGCTGATCAATTATTTGCCGCGTTGCCGTTTGATTTAACAGGCGCGCAGCAACGAGTGATGAAAGACATCACGGCCGATATGGCGACTTCTATTCCGATGCTACGACTGGTACAAGGGGACGTGGGCGCTGGCAAAACGTTGGTGGCGGCAGGTGCCGCAGGATATGCGCTTGATAGTGGCTGGCAAGTGGCTGTTATGGCACCCACAGAGATTTTAGCAGAGCAGCATTTGGTTAATTTTAAACAATGGTTTGAGCCCTTAGGTGTTGGGGTCGGTTGGCTGGCGGGTAAACAAACCGCAAAGCAGCGCCGCGAAGCGTTGGTAGCTGTGGCTGAAAACACCGTGCAAGTGGTCGTCGGCACCCATGCGTTATTTCAAGAGCAAGTACAGTTTGCTAAATTGGGCTTGGTTATTATCGATGAGCAGCACCGTTTCGGTGTCGAGCAGCGCATGGCTTTGACCAGTAAAGGCGTAGCCAATAGCACACCACATCAGCTAATAATGACGGCAACACCTATTCCGCGTACGCTAGCGATGAGTGTCTACGGCGATATGGATACCTCCATCATTGATGAGCTGCCACCGGGTCGCACGCCAATTACGACGGTGACGATTGATCGTAACCGCCGTGATGAGGTGATCGAACGTATTGCGATTAATTGTGAGGCGGGCAGGCAAGCGTATTGGGTTTGCTCGCTGGTGGAAGAGTCTAGCGTGCTGGATGCACAAGCCGCTGAAGCCACTTACGAGGACTTAAATGAGCGCTTAAATATTCGTATTGGTCTTGTCCATGGCAAGATGAAATCCGTTGATAAACAAGCCATCATGCAAGCATTCAAATCCGGAAGTCTTGATTTGTTAATTGCCACAACGGTCATCGAGGTTGGCGTCGACGTGCCGAATGCTTCGCTAATGGTTATCGAGAACGCCGAGCGTTTGGGTCTATCGCAACTACATCAGTTGCGCGGACGAGTCGGGCGTGGTTCGACCAAAAGCTTCTGCGTTCTACTATACCAAAAGCCATTGTCGGAGACGGGCACTGAACGTCTAAATGTATTGCGCGACAGCACCGATGGCTTTGTTATTGCCCAAAAAGATTTGGAACTGCGCGGGCCAGGTGAGCTGTTAGGCAAACGTCAAACGGGCAATGTTGGTTATTATTTGGCGGATTTGATTCGTGATGAGCAATTATTTGCGATTGCCCAGCGTCTCGCCAAACACTTAATTGCAGATCCTGCACGTAAAGCAGATGTCAGCCAGCTGATCCATCGCTGGATGCCAGAAGCCAGCCGTTACACCAATGCATAGCAGAGTTTTTCTCTCTGCATTCTTACCGAATAATTCGGGATGCTATTTATCCTTGTTAGTCATGCTCATTATTTGATGTCAAATTATGAATATAAAGAGCGAGCGAAATCAATGATTTATGCATCATTTTTTCTGCCATCGCTTTAGTTCATGAAAATAGCTCTTTGGTAGTTTTTATTTATTAATACTAACTCATGTGTTCGCTGATTGTCATTGATATGCATCGAGTAGTGTGGCAATTTATGAGGTTGCATCATTATCGTGTTATTTGTACCACTACTTTTCAACTGTCTGAATATTTATACAAGGATGTATTATGAAACAGACGTCTACGCCTGCTTGTGCCACTGTTATCCCATTTTCATTTAGTCAATCTGCCTTTGCTCTTTTACTACTGACCCCATCGTTAGTGGGATAGGCTCGGTATTGCCAGAGTGTGCGATCAAAAAACACATTCCAATGACCGACTATCTTAATTTTTATTATTGCCCGTATTTATAGAGACCTATCATGAGCGATCTTGAAGAAACCAATCCTAAACCATCTTCTCAATCTGAGTTGCCACCATATCGTCAACCTGACACGCTGGCTAATGCTAATAAGTCTTCGTCGAAATTGCCGCTATGGTTGTTGCCAGTATTGGGCATTGTGCTGGTCATGGGTGTTCTGCTTGGAAAATACTGGGGTGCTAGTGATAAAGCGATGAATGACGGGGCGCTAGCATCTGCCAGTACACAAAATGATGGCCCCCTTACTAGCGACGCTAGTACAGAACAATCTGTATTATCGGTAGAAACGGTGATGCCAAGCCAAGATACGATTGGCAATACGTTGAGTGCTGACGGCACCATCAATGCCAAGGATGTGGCTAATGTCAGCGCTAAAGTCAATGGTGTGGCTATTGAGCGTGTACTGGTTGAGGAAGGTGAGCGGGTCAAAGCAGGTCAAGTATTGGCGATATTTGATACTGATGCCATGGAGCAGCAAGTTTTGCAAGCAGAGGCCGATGTGGCAGAAGCTGAAGCAACGCTTGCCAATGCCAGCGCTGATGCCGCACGTGTCTTGCCATTGGTAGATATTGATGCCATTAGCAAACAAGAGGCCGATCGCTATCGTACCTCTGAGATGCGTGCTAGAGCGTCTTTGCAGGCCTCCAAAGCCCGTTTAAATAATCAGCGCTTGACGATAGACAATTCAAAGGTTGTGGCGCCTGTCAGCGGTATTATCAGTGAAAAAATGGTGGAAGTTGGGATGGTGGCTGGCGGTGAGCCACTGTTCACGATTATCAAAGGTGGTGTTTTGGAGTGGCGGGCAGATATAGATCCTAAACTTATCGGTGACATCAATGTCGGCACATCGGTGCGAGTAGGATTGCCAAATGGTGATTCAGTGATGGGACAAGTGAGCCGTATCGCACCGACGGCGGAAAATAACCGCCAGATCACTATTTATGCGAGTCTAGCGGCCAACTCAAAAGTACGCGCAGGCATGTATCAGACTGGCGAATTTCTACTAGGGAGTGCCAGCACCCAAACGATTCCTAATAGCGCCATCGTTAGCAATGACGGTTATGATTATGTGATGCTAGTGACCAGTCTTACAAACCAAGACGGTAAGTCCATGGGTCGTATCAAGCAACAACGAGTGACTTTGGGCGCGCGACTTGGTGAGAACGTAGCAGTGCTAGAGCCTCTGCCAAGCGATAGTCGTATCGTAAAACAGGGCGGTAGTTTTTTGAACGATGGCGACCTAGTGCGTATAGTTAATGGCGTGAGCCAAACGAGTACAGCAACGCAGGCACAATCATGAGCTTAAACGTCTCCGCTTACTCGATCAAAAACCCACTCGTGGCTATTCTGCTATTTGTGCTCCTAACCTTAGGGGGCATCTATGGCTTTATGAAAATGAAGGTACAGCAGTTTCCGGATATAGACTTGCCAGCGGTGGTCGTCACGGTGACCCTACCTGGGGCTGCGCCTTCGCAGCTCGAAAACGATATCGCAAAGAAAATTGAAAACAAACTGACCAGTATCGAAGGTGTGAGTCATATTCGTACCACCCTACAGACGGGTGCGGCGACCATTGCCACCGAGTTTACGTTAGAAAAAGACATTCAAGAAGCGGTCGACGATGTACGTTCGGCAGTTGGCGAAGTACGTGGTGATCTGCCAGCCGCCGCCAACGACCCAATCATTACCAAGGTATCTACCGCAGGATTTCCGGTCGTTACTTACTCTGTCGCTGCTAACAATATGAGTGTAGAGGATCTGTCATGGTTCGTAGATGACACGATCACCAAACGGCTCTCTGATATACCAGGTGTCAGTACAGTCGGTCGTATCGGCGGGCTTCAGCGTGAGATTACGGTCGCAGCTGATCCTATCACTTTGAGTGGTTTGAAGTTTTCGATTACCCAGCTGTCACAGCAAATAGCAGGTATTCAACAAGACAGCTCAGGGGGTGAAGCAGAAGTGGGTAAAACCACCCAAACCATTCGCGTTTTGGGCGCGGTCGAGCGTGCAGGCGAGCTTAATGACCTACAAGTGGCTGTCCCTACAGGCGGTACTCAAGCGCTTGGGCGTATGGCGCAAATCACTGATGGTGCGGCTGATCCCAGCTCTATCGCTAAGCTCGACGGTCAAACGGTGGTTGCATTTAATATCACTCGCTCGCGTGGTGCCAGTGAAGTTGAGGTAATGGAACTGGTCGATGACGAGCTTGCCAAGTTGACTGCCGATGTGGGCAATATCAGTATCGAAAAGGTCTACGATCGAGCGACGCCTATTGCGGAAGATTACCAAGCTTCATTACGCATGCTGATCGAAGGTGGCCTGCTTGCCGTGGTGGTGGTATTTCTGTTTTTACGCAATATTCGGGCGACCATTGTTGCCGCTGTGGCGTTGCCGCTGTCAGTAATTCCTACCTTTTTAGGCATGTACTTATTTGGCTTTAGTCTCAATATTATCTCACTACTGGCATTGTCCTTGGTCATTGGGGTACTGGTCGATGATGCAATCGTCGAGGTCGAAAACATCATCAGGCATTTAAGGATGGGCAAGACGCCTTATGAAGCGGCGATGGAAGCCGCTGATGAGATTGGTTTGGCTGTTGTCGCCACTACCTTTACCTTGATTGCTGTGTTTTTACCGACGGCCTTTATGGGTGGTATTGTTGGGCAGTTTTTCCGTCAATTCGGTTGGACGGCTGCGTTATCGATTTTTGCATCGCTTATGGTGGCGCGTCTGATCACACCTATGATGGCTGCATACATCTTACGACCCGAGAAAAAGCATGTCGAAAAGCAAAGTGCATTGATGACGTGGTATCTCAAAATTGTCTCGTGGACGCTTCATCATCGTTGGCTGACTATGGGTGCAACGTTGGTGTTGTTCGTGGCCTCGTTGGCATTAGTGAAACTACTACCGACTTCTTTTATTCCAGACAACGATATTGACCAAACCCGTGTGGCTATTGAGCTAACCCCTGATGTGTCGCTCGCAGATACGGAGCGCGTGTCAGCGCTTGCCAGTGCGCGCATTTTAGCCATGCCTGAAGTGACTAACATCTTTACGTCAGTGGGAGAAGCACAAGCATCCATGAGCTCAGAGTCTGGTGGTAGCAAAGCGGAGAATATTGCCAGTTTGGATATTGTGCTTGCACCGCGTGCAGAGCGGGGCACTAAGCAAGAAATAGAACGCAAAATCAGTAAGTTGATGACAGAAGTACCGGGGGCTCGCTTTACCGTTGGACTATCAAGTGGTGGTGAGAGTGGCTATAATTTTTCGTTAACCAGTACCAGTCCACAGCTGCTTGAGCAGACTGTTCAGCAGATCATGACTGAAATTCGAGGTTTGCCAAGCGTAGGTGCTGTGACCAGTGATCGCAGTTTGCCACGTCAAGAGCTCACCGTCACGCCTGATAGACTGGCGATGGCTGATAAAGGCGTGACCACGCAAGATATCGCTACGACTTTACGTGTCGCGACTGTCGGCGACTACGAACAGCGCTTATCCAAGCTCAATCTGGATACGCGTCAGATTCCTATTGTGGTGCGTCTGCCAGATGTTGCCAAACAAAATGTCAGTCAGTTAGAGGGCTTATACGTACCAAACTCACTACCAGCAGGTCAAGGGGTGCGTGTGGGCGAAGTCGCTGCGTTAGATTTTGGCACAGGTCCTGCTCAGATAAGTAGGTTGGATCGAGAGCGCGCTATTAGCATTACGGTGCAGCCGGCAGATGGCGAGCTAGGCGATTTGGTACAAGCGGTCAAGTCAGTGCCGACCATGCAACAATTGCCGCCTTCGATTACCATCATCGATCAAGGCCAAGCCGAAAATATGGCAGATCTCTTTAGTGGCTTTATCATTGCGATGTCAGTGGGTGTGGTTTGTATATTAGGCGTGCTTATCTTACTATTTGGTCGTTTGTTGCAGCCATTTACCATTTTGATGGCATTGCCTCTATCGATAGGCGGTGCGTTCGTCGGCTTGGTTATTACCAACAGTAGCCTGTCGATGCCCTCGATGATTGGTTTTATTATGCTCATGGGCATTGCGACCAAAAACTCGATTCTGTTGGTTGATTATGCCTTGATTGCCCAGCGCCGCGGGCTGGCACGTTTTGAGGCGATTATTGATGCCTGTCATAAGCGCGCACGTCCTATCATCATGACCACCATTGCAATGGGGGCGGGCATGTTGCCATTGGTATTTGGTTGGGGTGATGCTGACCCTACTTTTAGGCGACCGATGGCAGCAGCGGTATTGGGCGGTCTAGTGACTTCAACGCTGTTGAGTTTGGTGGTCATCCCAGTCGTCTATACGTTGATGGATGATCTGTCAGGATGGTTTGCTAAATGGCTTGTGCCAAGTGGCAAAGAGCCGACAACGACGGACAGTAAAATATGATTTAACGTCTTTATTTGATCGTATACATGACCTAGCATTAGCAGTAATAATGCTAGGTCTAACACAGACAAGCCCATACTTATTGATTAAGTATGGGCTTGTTGTCATTTTATAAGCACATAAGCACATAAGCACATAAGCACGAAGGATATAATTGCCCTGCTAGTTACTATCGCAAAGCCATGCATGTCATTATGAATCCAATGTCTCTCTCGACAATCATGCTGAACATTCAGATTACAGCGGCAAAGCGATAGTGTTGGTGATTCGTCGCCTTTCAAGTACGAGGCTTTGTATTATGATAGTCTTACAACTATTGACTTGGATGGTATAAATTAACCAATCTTTGGTCAGGCCAGTTCAACTTATCGACAACCCTTTTTGAATGGGAAAAATTTGAATCGTTAGAAACGACTGGCTCATTTGTTATGAGCGCTCCTCCATAAATACTATTAAATAAGGAATAATGATGATTAATGCATACGCAGCAAAAGAGAAAGGCGGCGAGTTTGTCCCTTATCAATATGATCCTGGCACCTTGGGCGATCACGAAGTAGAAATCGAAGTGCATAGCTGCGGTGTCTGCCACAGTGATCTTTCTATGTGGCAAAACGAATGGGGTATGACCGAATATCCGTTTGTCGGTGGGCATGAAGTTGCAGGTAAAGTCCTTGCAAAAGGCAAGCACGTAAAGCATCTTGAGCTTGGCGATAAAGTCGGTCTTGGCTGGCATAAAGGCTACTGCAACATTTGTGACCTATGTATCGGCGGTGACCATAACCTCTGTGCTAAGCAGGAAGGAACCATCATTGGTAACCATGGCGGCTTTGCAGATAAAGTACGCGCAAAAGATACCAGCGTTATCAAAATTCCTGAAGGGCTTGATTTCAACGCGGTAGGGCCACTGCTGTGTGGTGGTGTCACGGTATTTAACCCGCTAATGCAATACGATATCAAACCAACCTCTAGAGTAGCGGTTATCGGTATCGGTGGTCTGGGTCATCTTGCGCTTCAGTTTGCTAATGCGTGGGGCTGTGAAGTGACAGCATTTACCAGCGAATCAAAGATGGAAGAAGCAAAAGAATTGGGTGCTCATCACTCTTTAAACTCAAGAGATGAGAACGAAATCAAAAAAGCAGCAGGCTCTTTTGATTTAATCATATCAACAGTGAACGTTGATATGAATTGGGATGTCGTTATTAAGACGTTGAGACCAAAAGGTAAACTGCATTTTGTTGGTCTATTAGAAGCGCCGTTAGAGATAGTGGCTGCGCCAATGATCATGGCTCAAAACAGCCTATCAGGCTCACCAGTCGGATCACCGTCGACCCTGCGAAAAATGCTGGATTTTGCCGCTAGACATAATATTCAGCCAGTGACTGAAACCTATAAAATGTCTGAGATAAATGAAGCATTTGAGAGACTAGAGAGTGGTAACGCTCGCTATCGAGTGGTATTAGAAAGAGATCAAAAGTAACTAGAACCAACTAGGGCGTGTCATCATTTAGATTGTGAGGCTTAAAATGAGGAAAATTGCAGCCAAACAAGGAAGAAATTTCCGTAAATATGAACATATTGACAAGATTACTGACGATGTTTGGCAAAATTTAGCCATTTTAAGACCACTAAATGTATTAATGTACTAATTGATGAGATGCCCTAGATGTAATCATAGTAGCGATACTCTATTTTATTAATAGGGTATCGCTACTTTTTTTTATGTATGATTTAAATTTACGATGCAATCAAGGAGACTTTCCTAAAAATTGTGTAACTGCTTATAAGTCACTAACTGGAAAATAAACAATGACTACTCAGTATGACATTAAACTACTGGTTCCCTTGAGGTATAGTCAAAAAACTCTGAAAGTTAATAATAAGATTGTACGTCATCAATAAGCAATTCTTTGCTAGATTCACGTGCTTCAATTTTAAGGAATATCAAAAATCTTAATCTATAAAATTGTCTCAAACAAGCATCTGCGTATGGCACTGCTGTTTTTGCTGATTCAGCAAATTATTGTAGCGTCATCAACGTACTTTATTGCTCGCCTTGCACAAAGTCTGACTCAAGACACTATTTCAATTTTGTATATGGTGCTATTTGCCGTCTCTTTAGTAGCGGTTTATGTGCCTGCATATTTTTGTGTCACCAATACGGAGCGTGCTAAGTACGACGCTCATAAACTGTACAACGACACTTTTCACACTGTTTTCTTAGGCAAGACACATTTGTTATCTAGCGACGAGTTACAGAGTACGGCAACGACAACACTCGCTCAAGAAAGCAACTACACTCTTGAGGCAGTCATTGATAGTGTTTTTGATATTTCAGCGTTGGTACTCAATGTCTTATTTAACGTGTTGGTCATTGCTTGGTTTTTGGATGGCACCTTATTGCTTGGTTATGCAGTAGGTATTATTTTTGCTTCTGCGTTTGTGCATTATAGACGACATGCTTTAAAAACGGCTGCCAAAATAGATCAGCAATCACGGTTGAATTTAACCGCTAAACTTTTTGACAGCTGGGATAATGTCGTTATTTTCAATAAGCATAATTTCAAGATTTATAACAATATTGTTCAAAAAAGCTTTGCGACAGCCAAGAATAATAGCGTTAAATCTACATCGATTCAGCACATCAATTCAAGCTTAGGTATGATCATATTGATGCTGCCTGTCTTTGTGGTTACTGCTTTTATTTTTAATAAAAATTGGCACGATGCTGCGACGATGGCGGTACTAATTGCTACGCTGCCAAGACAAATTCAGCTATTGCAAATGTGCTATGCATTGGTTGGATACCATACTAGTATTGGTGTTATCAAAACGATGCTAGATGGTATTTTAGATGTCTTACGACCTACCGCCGTCAATTTAGATACCTACATTCAGGCAGACCAAATACGTGTGAAGCAAACAGGAGAAGTTTTTGATTCAACACAGTTGCCCAAGCAAGGTAGGGTAACGCTGATTGGTAATAATGGTGTTGGTAAATCTTGTATGTTGCTTAAGCTAAAAGACCACTACCAAGAGCAGGCTTACTACTTACCCGCCAAGCACAATTTGTATTTCAATTACAAAACAGACAAAGCCCATGAGGGTTCAACAGGACAACAACTCATCAAACAAATTCAAGAAATTAGAGAGGACGACCAAAGTACAATTGTCATGCTTGATGAATGGGATGCACATTTGGATAAAGAAAATACTCAAATCATAGATCAGTATCTTGATGAGCTTGCCCAAACAAGGCTTGTAGTGGATGTTAGACATTGATTTAGAAAGTTCTTAATCTGCTCAGTAAGTACACTGTGAAGTACACCGCCGTTATCTCAATAACTCAAACTATTGATACCATTAACCTATAGCTTAAGATTCAAGCCCTCACTAGGGAACCGAACCAGTGAAAGCACCTGATTGGATTAAGCTATGCTGTCAAAAATCATATCTATACTCTATATATTTTTTTATAAATCAGGCCGAACATGACAAAAATAACTGAATCGTTAATACAAGCAAAAGCTGTTCAAGCATCGCCACTATTGAAAAGAATATATACTAAAACAGATCTGTATAAGCAATGTGCTTATGAGCTTCAAGAAGATATAGAAAGACTGGAAAGTGATCACTTAGCATTATTATTCGCCAAATACGCGTCCATTACTGGTCGGTATCCATCAGAATATAAAACCCGTTTAATTAACTGCGACAATGGCAATATTGCATTATGTGGTATTCGCTTTCGTGGTATGGATATCTCCCAACCATTTGTCACTGTGACGACTACGCTAAAACCACTCAGTATAAATAGCATCAATGTATTGGTAGATAATATTTCAAAGATATTTGAGGCCTTTAAGCCCCAATATGTTCAATTCTATATTCCAAGCTATTTAGATATTGAGCCTGCAAACTTTCCCTCAGCCCATTGGGACAATCGTATACTAGCAAATTCCTTAGACACGCTAACTAAAAACGCCGCACAAGATATAGCCTGTCCTTCTCATACCAAATGTGAGCTATTATCTGCGAGCTCTCTTACATTTTATGAGCAATATGAAATGGCATATAACAAGTTGCTTGATGACTTCCCCCAACATGCTCTGATGATGGAATTAAAGCCCATAGAGGATATGAGAACTTGGGTGGCTCAGCGCTTTGTTCATTTATTATATGTTAACGATGAATTAGCAGGTGTGATAATAGTAGAGCCTGATAATAACTTAGGAATGACTGGCTTTTATATTATTGAAAATATTATATTTTCTGAATATAGAGGACAGGGTTTAGGGAAATGGATGCAACTAGCTTTGATATATCAGTTGGTCAATGATCAAAGTAGACAATCAAGAAGACAGAAAACTGATATGTTGTTTGGAACGATCCATTTTGATAATACCTCAGCTTTTCAATGTGCAAAAAGCGTCGGGCGTGATGATATTGGGGGGTATTTGTGGGTGGCAGCAGGTATCAAGTAGGATAATGACAGGCTTTTTTTATATTTAACGGTTCTTATGTCCAAAGGTTCGGTGAGAACGTCCTGTTGAAGATATGTCAGAGATTTTTATCCAAGGTTTGTAATCGGCAAGCTCACTTTGACCTCTGCCTTCTCTAAGCCACTTCTGTTGTTTTTTTGAGCGCATAAAAAACCCCTGCTATTGAATCGAAAATAGCAGGGGTAAATATCTAAGCAAGAGGATGATACTTTATTACTCAGTATGATAAATGATTACTCAATGACAATTTTTACTATCTAAACGTAAAAATTATTCAACCGTAACACTTTTTGCAAGATTACGCGGCTGATCGACGTCGGTTCCGCGCATGACTGCCACATGATACGACAGCAGCTGTACTGGCACGCTATAAACGATAGGGGCAAGCGTCTCGCAAACATCGGGTACATATACTACATGCAAACGATCTTCTGCGACCATTTGACTGGCTTCACTGGCGAATACGAATAGCTCACCGTGACGCGCATGAACTTCTTGCATATTGGCTTTAAGCTTATCGAACATACTGTCTTTGGGTGCAAGCACCACGATAGGCATATCCTTATCAACCAAAGCTAATGGACCATGTTTAAGCTCACCAGCGGCATAACCTTCCGCATGAATATAAGAGATTTCTTTGAGTTTTAACGCGCCTTCCAAGGCGATTGGGAATTGAAGACCACGACCTAGGAACAGGCAGCTTTTCTTATCTTCAAAGCTTTCACTCATGGTTTTGATAGGCGCATCTAGGTTTAAGCTGGCATGCAGCTGACCAGGTAGCTGTTGTAACTCACCGAGCAATGTGCTCAATCGCTCGCCAGTCATACGTTGCTGAACCACACCAACCTTTAATACCAATAGCATTAATGCCACCAACTGCGTGGTAAAGGCTTTAGTAGACGCCACACCAATCTCAGGTCCCGCGAGGGTCGGTAAGAAAATATCGGTTTCACGTACTAACGATGAGGTCGGTACATTACATAAGGCTAAGCTAACTAGCCCTGCTGGGGTTTGTTTTTGGGTATCACGTAGCGCTGATAAGGTATCAGCCGTCTCACCAGATTGAGAAATACAAATGACCAGTGTGTTGTCGACGACGACAGGGTTACGATAACGGAACTCACTGGCTACTTCGACTGAGCAGGGCACCCGTATCAGACTTTCAAACCAGTATTTGGCTACCATGCCCGCATGATAACTGGTACCACAAGCGAGGATTTGCACATGGCGAATATCTGCTAGTAGCACTTCATGACGCTGCAAAAAGTCGTCGCGTAATTTAGAGGTTTCACTATTATTTATGGCCATCTCGATAGTACGTGCTACTGCGTCCGGCTGCTCATAAATTTCTTTGAGCATATAATGCTTAAACTCACCTTTATCCGCATTATGTTGGGCGGCATCAATCTCATGTATCTGGCGTTGCACTTCAACACCATCTGCATAGACCTTAATGCTATTGCGAGTCAGCTTTGCAATGTCACCTTCTTCTAGATACATAAAGCGGTTGGTAACGGGTAATAGCGCCAACTGATCGGAGGCGATAAAGTTTTCACCGATACCCAGACCAATGACGAGAGGTGAGCCTAAACGTACGGTAATGAGCTCATCTGGGCAATCGATATGCACAATACCAAGCGCAAATGCACCATGGAGTAATGGAATAACCGCACGAACCGCTTCTAATAAATCAGGCGTGTTTTTATAAATATCATGAATTAGATGCGCAACGACTTCGGTATCAGTTTGCGAGGTGAATTCATAGCCCTTAGCCATTAATTCTTCTTTTAGCTCGGCATAGTTCTCAACGATACCGTTATGCACCACGGCAATCTTGCCTGATACGTGCGGATGGGCGTTACGTTGTGCAGGTTCGCCATGCGTGGCCCAGCGTGTATGCGCAATACCAATATGACCATCAAAAGCGTCTGGATTAACCGCGACAGCATCGACCAATGCTTGTACTTTGCCGACTTGGCGCTCGCGGTGTAGCTCACCATCACGAATGACTGTCAAACCAGCTGAGTCATAGCCGCGATATTCTAAACGTTTAAGACCTTCAAGCAAGATATTGGCGATATTACGCTCAGCGACTGCCCCAACTATTCCGCACATAAGTATTCCTTAAGTTTCAATGTTTCGATGCTTCAATGCTTTATATTGTGATAATTTCGCATGGCGAATTTATACTGTCTCAAAGTAGCTTTATTTAGCCCCTGCCAGTTCCACATTTGAATGTTCAACAGACCCTAACCATTCAAAATTATTAAGCAGTACCACAAAGATTGCCGCACTGCTTAGTTTTGCTCAAGCCTGACTGTGATTGACCTAGATACCGACGAGTCCGTTATTTTTTGATTGGACGCTGAAAGTCATTTTTTTGCACTTGACGCGCGCGACCAAAGGCTAATGCTTTACTATCAACATTTTTAGTAATCACAGAGCCTGCCGCAACCGTTGCGGTATCTCCAATGGTGACTGGCGCAACTAGGCTGGCGTTAGAGCCGATAAAGGCATTGTCTTCGATGATAGTCTGTGATTTATTGACACCATCATAATTACAGGTAATGACACCAGCGCCGATATTGACGCCTGTACCGACAGTTGCATCACCGATATAGCTCAAATGATTCACTTTACTGCCTTGACCGATGGTCGATTTCTTAATTTCTACAAAATTACCGACCTTACTGTTATCAGACAATACGGTCTCAGGACGCAAATGGGCAAAAGGTCCTACATCAACACCTGCACCAACCTCGGCGCGATCAATCACACAATACGGTTTGATATGACAGGCGTTACCAATTTGGGCATTTTTGATGACACAGCCTGCTTCGATATAAACGTTATCACCCAAAGTACAGTCGCCTTCGAACACCACACCGACATCGACGAATACGTCTTGACCGGCTGTCAAGGTGCCACGAATATCAACGCGGCTCGGATCAGCAAACTGTACACCAGCTTCTTGCAAATCGGCAACCAGCTTACCCTGCCATGTGCGCTCTAAGCTGGCAAGCTGTTGACGGTTATTGACGCCTTCAATCTCAAACGTATGCTCAGGCTCAATCGCGGCAATCGTAATACCATCAGCGACGGCCATCTTAACGATATCAGTTAGATAATACTCTTGTTGTGCATTATCGTTAGAGAGCTTTGGCAGATATTTATGCAATAGGGCATTGTCGACGCAATAAATACCGCTATTAATCTCTTGGATGCTTTGCTCATCGGTGCTGGCGTCTTTTTGCTCGACGATGGCTTCGATATTGCCTGCTTGGTCACGCTTGATGCGACCCAATCCAAACGGATTGTCGACAGTAAGTGTCAGCATCGACATACCGTCAGTATTAGCCACCTTTAATGCCGCTAGCGTCTGGCAGCTTACCAATGGCACATCACCATATAGAATGAGGCTTTGCCCTGATTTTGGCAAATCGGACAAGGTCACTTTAACGGCATGTCCTGTCCCTAACTGTTCAGTCTGGGCAACCCACGTGATTGAGGATTGGGTGTATTGGTTAGCAATTTCTGATTTTACTTGCTCGCCACCAAAACCATGAACGATGATAGTTGCGTCAACAGTCAGCTGGTGACAGGTATCTAATACGTGACTTAATAAAGACTTACCGGCCAGTGTCTGTAGCACTTTTGGCTTGGCCGATTGCATGCGCGTGCCTTTACCAGCAGCTAGGATAATTACAGAAAGAGGAGAGGTCATAGTAGCTCGTTAAATGTAACAAAATATAATTTATGATTATAGCGCAAACGCCACTGCAAAAAAACGCAATGCCGTGCAAGCTTTGTAACTTAAGGTTATACAAAGGGTTATATAGTCAGTCATACAAAAAAGCCGAATCGCGTATCTGCTTATGTAATCGGTTCAATATAATTTAGATACAAAGAAGGCGAGTGAAAGTACTAAAAATAGTGGGCTAAGCGAGCCTGACACCGTATTTGATCTATAAAGTATTGACTACAACAGCATACCGAGCATGACAATCATCCATACCGCTGCCGCCATTACGCCAGCAATAATATCATCAAGCATAATACCGAGACCACCGGCGACTTTTTTGTCTGCCCAACCGATCGGTGGTGGCTTAATAATGTCAAAAAAGCGAAAAAGTACAAAAGCGATGATAATCGCAATGATAGATAAATTTTGTGAAATGTCTTGCCAAAAACTGGCAGTAGACACCCCCATGTAAGAAAACGGTAGTAAAGTAATCCAAATGCCTGCCCATTCATCCCAAACAATATGCGGATCGTCATGACCTTGCATGAGCTCTGAGGTACGACCACATATCCAAATACCAATGAGGCAGGACAAGATGGTAATAATCAAAAATGGCACAAAGCCTAAGCTCATTAGAGGTATGGCGACGATTAAGCCACCAACTGACCCCCAAGTGCCGGGAGCACGGCGAGGCAAGCCACTACCTAAACCGATACCGAGCCAATAAACCACACGATCAAGCAGGCTAGCATTTACGGGCAATGGAGGGCAGTCATTGGCTTTGCTAATGTCAGGCTTAGATAGGTCGTGATCAGTCATGGATTAGCCTGTGAAGTGTTGGTAGCCGGTAAGGGTGGGCCATGTAGAAAACGGCGCGGGGTGAGTCGGTGTGACTGGCGTTCCTTGATAAAATAACTCAGGACGTAAAGCGGTCGATGTGTCTGTGTCTTTATGATTTGTCATCGCAGTCACCTCACCGATACAGGTGACTAGCGTGTTGCCTGTAGGTGGTTCAATATGCGCAGGCAAAGTAAAAGCCAACTCATAATCATCGCCACCCGCCAGCTGACACAATAAGCGCTCATACAAATCTACGCTTGCCAATGGTTTGCTAGTAGGTAGCTGCTCCAGATTAAGCCGCATACTAACGCTGCTTTGTTGGCAGATATGGCCAAGATCTTGATAAAGACCATCAGAGATATCTATCATCGCGGTTGCACCAATTTTTGCCAGTGCTGCCCCTAAGGCAATACGTGGAGTCGGCATATGCAAACGATGGGCAAGCTCTACGCCTTGAGCACTGTCAGGATGTTGCAGGGCATAGCTGGCATCGCCGAGTGACCCTGATACGTAGACTTTATCACCAACTTGCGCACCTGAGCGGTAGACAGCTGGCGTGTCTGCGGCAAGTAATCCTTGCGCGCTGACGCTGAGTACTAAGCGCTCGCTGCGTGTAGTGTCACCGCCAATAAGGGTAACCTTGAATAAGTGACAGGCATGAAACAAGCCTTTGGCAAATTCAGTCAGCCATTGCTCGTTCGCTAAACGTTCAGGCAATGCTAATGCTAGCAGAATACTATGCGGTGTTGCGCCCATAGCGGCAATATCTGAGACATTAACCGCCACGGCTTTATAACCAATCGCAAACGCCAATTCGTCAATGTGTTGCCAGTCGGCATGAAAGTGACGACCCTGAACCAGCGTATCAATACAGCTGACCAAGCGCGAGCCTGCAGGCAATGCTATGACAGCTGCATCATCGCCGATACCCTTTTCGATACCGATTAATGGTGCATGTGCCGCTTGCATCTGTGAAAATATGCGCTCGATCAGCTCAAATTCATTCATGGTTAGTCTTGGCTTTTCGTATCAGTATCGTCTGTTGCAGTAACATCTGACACATTAGTATCTGATGTGGTCTCTTCTGAGTCAACATTGAGAATATTAGAGTCCGTTAGACCAGTATCCGCTGTGGTATTTTCTTCGTTGCTGTCGTCATTGATAGCATCAGCAGCTACATTTTCTTCAATAGGCTGTTCATCAACGACGACATCTTTTTCAACAATGCTTTCTTCTACAATATTCTCTTCTACAATGGGTTCTACTGCAGTAACTGTCTCAACACTGTCGTTTTCAACCGTGTTTTCGGCAGCATCTTTCTTACTCGCCTTAAAGTCACTAATATTTGCACTGGCTTTACTAACGCTACTACGTTTGACGGTAGCATTATTGGCGCTGATACGTGGTTTGTTTGAAGCAGTGAGTGTTTCTTCCATAGCATGGGTATCGGCACTGTTATCTGTATCAGCTTCTACTACCGGTTTAGCGGCCGCTTTTTGTGAGGTGCGTAGATTGGCTTTACTATCTGCTTCTACTTCAGTAGCGCGCAGCTCAACTGCCATTTTATCAAGGACGGCATTAATCAGTTTATGGGCGTCAGTGGCACCAAAGTGATTATTAAGCTTCATCGCTTCGTCAAGCACGACTTTATAAGGGATTTCTAAACGGTTTTGCAGCTCGTAAGAACCAATCAAAAGAATAGCGTGTTCAACGGTATCGAGTTTATCAATTTCACGATCGAGATACTGACTAATAAGCGCATCTAGCGCCTCAATCTGCTCAGGAATATCACGCATCATTTCATGATAATAGCCGATATGTACGGTATGCATGGCATTGGTCGCGCGTGTACGAGCAGCGATATCATGCGGTGCATTGGCCTTCCAGCCAAGCTTACCGTCTACATCAAAGCGACGATCAGTGACGAGCCATTCGTATAGACCTTGCATCGCAAAGCGGCGCGCCTTACGGATAGCGGTGTGACTGGTCTTGTAAGAAGACTCACTCATATCGAAGGTTTGATCACCCGCACTGCTGCTCGCAATACGCGTGGCTTCAGCTTGACTATCATTGGTTTGGGCGGTTTTCGCAGCGTTAATAGCGCGCTTGAGTTGGTCAGTCATAGAGGGTCTATACCTAGTTTTAAGATAAGAAGTTTTAAAATAAAATGTTAAATAGTAGTCGGCTGGCAAATTTACCAGACAGTTTTAGATACTGCTGTTGAACATTTAAATGACATACTTAGGGCTATCGCAGTAACCATAGCCCTAACAGATTTAATCAACAATAATACTTATCAATAACAATGCTACTTATCAATAAAGAATGGTGCTGAATCGCGACTCAAAAACATTCAAATGCTAATGAATGAGCAACGCATTCAATTAAGCGTCATCACTATCGTCATCGATGTCTAGCTGTGATAGTACCGCAATCATCTCTAGCACGACCATAGCTGCTTCAGAGCCTTTGTTACCAGCTTTCGTGCCAGAACGCTCAATCGCTTGCTCGATGCTGTCGGTCGTCAATACACCGTTGGCAACAGGAATATTATAATCAATCGCAACGCTGCTTAGGCCTTTGGCTGATTCACTCGCCACAAAGTCGAAATGCGGCGTGCTACCACGGATAATCGCGCCTAACGCAATGATGGCATCAAAACGGTCTGATTCAGCAGCGCGCTGAGCAACCAATGGCAATTCGAAAGCACCAGGAACGCGAATAACGGTAATGTTGCTACCCAAAACACCATGACGAAGTAGGGCGTCGATAGCACCATCTACCAATGATTCAACGACAAAACCGTTAAAACGACCAACCACGATACCAATACGGGCATCTTCATTCTGATGTAAGTTACCATCAATATGAGTCACGTCATTGCGTTGCTGTTGTAAATTCGACATAAAAATATCCTTCGCCTAATGGGCTTTTAATTAAAATGTAGGAGTAGCTAAATATAATGATAGATTCAAATAATACCAAACCCAAAAAGTACGATTAGCTGTGTCAAACTTGTTTAGTCTACAATGTGTAGTACTTACACTCGTTTTCCTTGCTACTCTAATTTTTGTGAATGGTATAACTTATTTGATTGGTTATCACGTAAACGAATTGACCGTTAAATGAACGAAAACCAAATGATAATAAGCAGTTAGCGCTATGATAACATTTTTTCTAATTTATTTGCATTTTACAAACGTATTACAGGCGCATCTGTATCCCTTGCGCTGCCATATATTCTTTGGCTTCCTGCACGGTGTACTCACCGAAGTGAAAAATGCTGGCGGCAAGCACCGCATCGACGCCGCCCTCTAACACGCCTTCTGCTAAATGCTGTAGGTTGCCGACGCCACCTGAGGCAATAACAGGTACGTTAACGCGGCTGGTAATTTGTTGCATCAAGGCCAAATCATAGCCTTTTTTGGTGCCATCACCGTCCATCGAGGTGACTAGTAATTCGCCAGCGCCAAGCTCAGCCATTTTACTTGCCCAAGCAACCGCATCAATGCCCGTTGGCTTGCGACCACCATGGGTGAAAATCTCCCAACGCGGCAGGATGATGCCATCAACTTCAATATCCGCGACACGTTTGGCATCGATAGCGACAACGATACATTGATTACCGAATTTTTGCGCCGCTTCACCGACGAATTCAGGCGTAAATACGGCAGCTGAGTTGATCGCGACTTTATCCGCGCCAGCATTGAGCAAGTTGCGGATATCAGCGATTTTACGCACACCGCCACCGACGGTTAATGGCACAAATACCGTTTCTGCCATACGCTCAACCGTATGATAAGTGGTATCGCGCTCGTCGTTGGTGGCAGTAATGTCCAAAAAAGTAATCTCATCTGCGCCTTGTTCGTTGTAGCGTTTGGCGACTTCAACAGGATCGCCTGCGTCTTTGATATCGACAAATTGCACACCTTTGACCACACGGCCATTATCAACGTCCAAGCAAGGAATGATACGCTTTGCTAACATAGGGTCTTTCACCTTATAATCAATTCTCTCAATGCGCTAGTCTAGCAAAATCACCGCCATATCAGGCAGATTTTCGCAAGATTATTACGCTTTTCGCTATCGTTTGCTCAGGCGCGTTACAATTGTCGCCATTGCTGTTTAAATCTATCCTATTTAACTTTTTATTTAATTGCCAAAAGTGAGATGTCATGTCCGTCTATACCCAGTTAACCAATGATCAGTTTGCCGCCTTTTGTCAACGCTTTGGCGTCTCGTTCGCGCGCGCCATTCCGATTACCCAAGGTATCAAAAACTCTAACTGGTTTATTCAGACAACTGATGATGTAGATGGTGCGCACTCTTATGTATTTACCTTATTCGAAGAGCGTCCACCAGAAGACATCGAAAAAATGGCGGTCATTTTAAATCAATTAGACGGTAAGTTGCCGGTCGCTGCGCCATTGGCATTGATTGATGATGAAGGATTAGACAGTGGTAAAAATAGTGGTGATAAACGCTATGTTATCCATTATGACGATAAAGCCATTACCCTAGTGCCGTGCTTATCGGGCGCGCATCCACAGCAAACCACGCAAGCGATGTGTCATGAAATCGGTGCCGCCTTAGCGATGCTGCACGAGACCTTGCAAGCGTTGCAACCTGCGGAAGAATACGGCGTACCTTTGTATCCATGGTCAGAAGTTCGTGACCGTGAAATGCAGTTTATGCCCAGTGACGAAGCTAAGCTCATGAGTGATATTTGGCAATCTTATACAGATTTGCCGCTTGCCACTTTGCCAAAAGGCTTGTGTCATTTAGACATGTTTGCTGATAATACCTTATGGAACTTATCGTTAAATAATAGCCAAAAAGGTGAAGAGCGCTTAACGGGGCTGTTAGACTTTACCGAAGTCAGCGTCGAGCATTATGTGATGGATATTGCCATTACGATTAATGATTTTTGCACTACGTGGGGTGATGCCGAGCAAGGCGAGTCAGTGAATTTTGACCGCAATAAAATGGCGGCATTTTTACAAGGCTATGAGTCAAAACGTCCACTTGGCAACGATGAAAAACGTGCGTTATCGGTTATGCTGGCAAAAGCGGCCGTTATTTTTTGGCTGTTACGTTTGAATGTTATCCATTACAACCGTACCGAAGGGCGTACGGGCGATAACATCATGGTTAAAAACCCTGACTTGATGAAACGCCTTGCTGCTTATCATTGGGCTCATGTAGAAAAACCGCAAAATAATACAGTATTTGTGCTTTGGGGGAATAAAGTAGACAATCAAGTAGTCGGTGTCTTTAGCAACATCACGCAAGCCGAGCAAGCACGTGAAAAATTGAGCAATAGCAGTGAGTTTGCAATCAAAGAATATACGCTAGATCAATTATCGTAAACATTGCCTACGCATTTATTCTAGTACCAATTTTAGTACCGAAACCTTAGAGGCGACCCCATGACCGATCAAGTTGATAACTGGCACAAACTGGCACGCTACGACACCAATATGCAAGGCGAGCTGCATGCCAATCTGCTGCGCAACAATGGCATTACCGTGTCCTTGCAACCGCTAAGTGCCATTCCCGGGATGAATTCTGGTGTCGTACTGTGGGTAGAAAACACGGATTTGGCACAAGCTCAACGTATCTTGGGTGGTGTTGAAAGCGACGACAATACGGGAGCGGATTTGTTGGCTAGCATGAGTGATATAGAACTTGGTATTGTGTCAGGTAGTCCGGTCAATCATGACGCAGCAGACAATCACTATAATAAAGGCGGTAACGCATAAATGTGTCAACTCCTAGGAATGAACTGTAATACCCCGACGGATATTGGTTTTAGCTTTGCTGGCTTTCGCAAGCGCGGCGGCATGACGGACAGTCATGAAGACGGCTTTGGCATTGCGTTTTTTGAGCGTAGCGAGTGTGCCAATGATGACAGCTCTAAGCGTGATGAGTCGGCAAATGCCTCAACGGGACTGCGCTTGTTCCATGACAACCGACCAAGCCATTTGTCACCAGTCGCTGATTTGGTCAATAACTATCCAATCAAAGCCATGAATGTCATTGCGCACATTCGTAAAGCGACTCAAGGGCAAAATTGCTTGGCGAATACTCATCCATTCGTCCGTGAAGTCTGGGGTGAGCAGTGGGTATTTGCGCATAATGGACAGATGAATAGTGAATTTATCAAACGCTGTCAGCGCTTGCAAGACAACGGTAACGCCTCACATTGCCAGCCAGTAGGCAATACTGACTCTGAAATGGCATTTTGCTATTTAGTTAATCGCCTAAAAAGTAGCTTTAAGTCGCGTCCCGATGATCAAACGCTGTTTAATTTTTTGACTACTCAATGTCGTTATTTATCCGCCAACGGTCTATTTAATTGTCTAATATCGAATGGTCGATGGCAATTGGCTTATGCCGGTAGCTTATTGTTTTATCTCACGCGCCAAGCACCTTTTGGGGAAGCCAAACTGTCAGATGATGACTTGGCAATTAACTTTGGTGATGTGACGACGGATCAGGATAAAGTCACTATTTTAGTGACCGTTCCACTCACTGAAAATGAAAAATGGCAACAGCTGGCGGTCAATGAATGTCTCATCTTCCAAGACGGCGAGATTCTGTTTAAAGACAGCCCAAGCCAGCGTAAGTTTTTGACGATTGAGGAAGGTATTGCGGTGGCACGAGCGGTTGGAGCGAGTGTTTAGGGGATGATATGAACCATGATGAGCTTTTAGAGTTACTCGATACTCTTATTGAATGTTGGGAAAATGAAGTTGTCGAATTTAAGCGCGGTAAAAAAGAGTTCTCTTTATCTGATATCGGGAAGTATTTCTCAGCTATATCTAACGAAGCTAATTTGCGAGGGCAAAGTTTTGGCTGGCTAGTATTTGGTATTGATGATAAAACCCGACAAGTCATTGGCACAGACTACAAGGCTAAGAGTTCTGAACGTATCCAAGCAGTGAGTCAGCAGATTTCTCAAGATACGCAACCAACAATCACCTTTAGAAATATTTTTGAATTGCAACATCCTAAAGGGGGTGTTGTTATGTTTCAAATTCCAGCAGCACCTAAAGGTTCGCCAATATCTTACAACGGGCATTACTACGCTAGAGCTGGTGAAAGTTTAGTAGCACTAGGATTGGACAAGTTAAATGAGATTAATCAACAAGAAAAATGGATAGATTGGTCGGCACAAATAGTATCAGAAGCGACTATAAATGACCTAGATCCGAATGCATTAAATAAAGCAAAGCAAGGTTTTGCTAGAAAAATGGATCAAAGGCTAGAAAGCCAAGCAGTGCTTGAGCTAGATGATTTAGATTTTCTAAACAGAGCTAGATTAACTGAAAATGGCAAAATTACTAGATCTACGCTTTTACTTCTTGGCAAACCAGAGTCAGCTAGATTTCTTTCACCTCACCCTGCGGCTATGGTATGGAGCTTAGAAGCGGAAGAAAGAGCTTACGAACACTTCTATCCACCTTTTTTATTAACATCAACACAGCTATACCAGAAGATACGTAATTTCCAAATACGAATTTTACCTGATGATGAGCTCATTCCTGTTGAAATCGATAAATATAATCAACGTGTCGTTTTAGAAGCTTTGCATAACTGTATAGCCCATCAGGACTACACTAAAAACTCTAGAATTATCGTGTCTGAAAAAATAGATCGTTTAATTTTTGAAAGTTAAGGAAGCTTTTTCGAAGGTAAACCTGTGGATTATGTAACAGAAGAGAGAAGACCAAAAAAGTATCGTAATTATAAGCTTGCCCAAGCTATGGTTCAATTGAATATGATTGACACAATGGGTTATGGAATCCATGAAATGTACGAGAAACAGGCGAAGCGCTATCTGCCGTTACCTGATTACGATTTGACAATGCCTCAGGCTGTTAAGTTAATTATATACGGTGATGTTGTAGACCCTGCATATAGCAAGTTATTAATTAAAAATACAGATTTATCAATAATGGAAATTATAGCTTTAGATAGAGTTCAAAAGGGTCAAAATATTTCTAAAAGTATGGCTAAGGAGTTACAACGGAAGAACCTTATAGAAGGACGAAGACCTAACTACTATGTATCATCATCAGTGGCAGAAGCCACTAATAAAAAAGCTAAATACATACGTAATAGGATTCAAGATGATACTTTTTATATGCAACTTATTTTAGACTATATAGACAAATACGAATGTGCTACAAGGCCTGATATCGATAGCTTGCTAATACCAACACTTAGTGAAGTTCTCGATGAAAAACAGAAAGTCACTAAAATAGGTCATTTATTGACGAAACTTAGAAAAACAGAAAAAATAGAAAACGTTGGAGTGGGTCGGTACTCTAAGTGGGTTATGAAGTGAGAGAAGCATTTTAATTGAGAGAGGTTTGAGAGAGAAAAAGCCTAAATGAGAGAGAGAAAGAGCGATAATTTTTTAAGGTATTGATATATATGGTTTTTATAAAATGAATAATTATAACTAAGCTAGTAATTTGAGAGAGAAACATTAAAAAATGAGAGAGAAACTAAACCAAATAAACACCACAACACCTCTTAAACTTCTCTCCAGAACCGCAAATACACGGCTGCTTTTGGCTGACAGTCATCTCGACCGTCGGGTCTAAAAAATACCAACGCTCATCATTATTGATTTTGTCTGTCACCTTCACAAAGGCAGACAACTCATGATGTGCTTGCAAATCCTCATTTGTCTTGAAATAAGCCTTAAACTCAACCTGCGCATGGCGTTTACCAAGTTTTGGTGTATGCGCTACGATTTCTAATCCTGCCCAATCTGTTTCTTTTGCCCAAGACTCAATCGCCTGAACATCTAGCAATTTTTGCTGCGCAGGCACTGTGGTCTTGACGATATATTCTGGCTTGACCAATACAAAGGCGCTATAACGCGACCGCATGAGACGCTCAGCAGAGTCCGCTTTTACGCCATCTGTCTTATCAGCTTCTTCGCTCAATAAACTGTCATGATAAGGCTGACAGCAATCTTTATAAAGTAGCGGTGAGCTTATAACGTTTGATGATGGGTTAACTTGGCAAGGGCAGGTTTGTAGGGAAATCGACATCATTTACTCGAGTTGTTATTCATTTTTTAACAGTTTTATAAATTTTAATTCAGCCAGTTTTTTATCAATTCTGGCCATAGACCGATTTTAAGTTTCGCCCAAGGTGCTGGGTCACGTAGTTGCTGCCAAAATTCATCGAAAGGTGGCGCAAAGTAGATCAAGAGCGCAAGGATGACATACAGCAGCAGATACCACCATTTATCTTTATGCTGGTAAAACTTCATCGCCGTACCCGATGAGCGCTTCATTTTCATATTTGATAAATTAACGCTATATAGCTCATCTAATGCCAAATGTACCATTGCGCCACTGAATAAAAACAAACCGTAAAACCAGCTGGCCGTCAGTGGAAGTTGTAGCACGCTGTAGCTTAGGTAGGTTAGCCCCAGACCCAGTATCGCCATATAGGGTACAGAATGCATGACGCCGCGATGTACGGTCATGGTGGTAAAGATATGAAAAACCACGTAACGCATAAAACCGTAGCCAGCTAGCCATAATGCTATTAGCGCCAATAAGCTCAGATCACTACGCCAATGCATCACCAGACCAAAGGCAAAGATAAACGAGGTAATATTAAAACCCAGCTTAATCGGTGTCGAATTATCAGAATCCAAATCAGGCAGCAGCCCACCGATGGTACCGAGCGCTACACACATCAAAAACCCTGAATCATCAATCAATCCCGCTTTGTAAACCGTCAAACTCAGCGTACCACTGGCCATGAATGCGACATTTAGGTGGGTATTAAAATTTGCCATAAAGATTTGCCATAAAATATCGCTAAAAAGGGTGCTTAAAGCTGCCTATCTCGCAGCAAAAAAGCGCTCTATGATACCATAGACAAGCCCTACGTCTAATAGAGATACACCCCATGACCTTCATTGATTTATCCATCACACTCCATTCTGATGTACCTATTAAAAGCCTGTCTACACACGACGGTAGTCTTGATAAAAGCTTTGCTGAAATCGATTGGCAAGCGCCGTGGTTGGCTCATTTACACCAATTGGATTATATCAGTAACGCCATCGCTCAGCTCAGTGGGGCAAATGCTGAATGCTTTGACAATGCTGAAGGCTCTCATAAAGCTGAGGGCTCTAATGAAGCTGAGGGCTCTAATGAAGCTAAACCAAAGAGTCGGCCTGACGTGATTGCTAAGGTTTTAAACGAAGCGTTAAACCAGCAAAGTGAGCATTTGCAAAGCCAATTACCTACCACCAATCCTACCCAAGATAATCAGGCGCATACGCTAAACTTTGTCTCACAGCATGCATTGCCAGAAGGCGAAGCGTACGAAAGCTTTATCGCCACGACGGGGAATATCCCGACGCGTGACAACTTGCATGATTTATTCAACGGTAGTATTTGGCTGACCTTTCCAAAAACCAAAGCACTGCTCAATTATTATCATATGGCGGAGATTGCCCATCAGGGAATTGGCGCTAGCCGAGGACGCGTCCGCGATACCATCACCGTATTCGATGAAAATGGGGCGGTGCTAGTGACGTCTGAGCCGTTTATTGGCGAGGCGCTGATTGATTTTAATTGGCAAGCAAGTTTAGTAGAGTCACGTAATAGCTGGGACAATCCACAGCAACTGAATAGTCAGTCTCAGGCTGCGGTTTATGTTTTTGGTCATGCACTGCTGGAGCAATTAATACGACCGCGCAAACCTTTGTGTGCGCACAGTATCGTTATTAATGTGTCGCAGGATTTTTTTAGTTTATCGTTGTCTGCACGCATGGTCTATTTGGACAGCAAAATTGCTCAATATATGGATAAGTTATTGTCACAAGATAACGTCACACCGCGTCAGCTTGCCCCTTTACCTGTTTTAGGCGTGCCACATTTTTGGGCAGAAAATGCAGATATTGGCTTTTATGACGACCCTTATGTGTTCCGTCATGGTCGCCGCAAAAGCAAAAAGTGAAAAATCATTGAACACCTTATTTATAAACCGCTAAGCTGCTGTTGCGTTTACGATTGTGCCACGATTTGACTACGTCTAGGCGTTAACAAAGCGCTCCAGATTTGTTATGGTAAAGGAGAGTCGTTATGAACGACGCAAGGTCTAATGATTTTTCTTCGAAATTCCAACTATGAAAATACAAAATTCATTTAAGCCTTTTTCAAACGAACACCTTTATAGCAAATCCATCTAGCCACCAGTTATAACAATAAATTCATAACAATCTACCCAGTAGATAAGGAAGCTACCATGAGTGATATCTTTGACGTAAAAGACACCCTGTCGGTCGATGGCAAGGAACATGCCTATTACAGTCTGCCTGAGCTGACCAAAACCTATAGCAATATCAGTAAGCTGCCATATTGCATGAAAGTCGTATTAGAGAATCTACTGCGTAACGAAGACGACGGTCAATCTGTCGGTAAGAACCACATCGAAGCGGTTGCCAATTGGGACGCAGGTGCTGAAGCTTCAAAAGAAATTGCCTTTATGCCTGCTCGCGTCGTCTTGCAGGATTTCACTGGTGTGCCATCGGTAGTCGATTTGGCAGCCATGCGTGATGCGGTGGTTGAGCTGGGCGGTAAAGCCGAGCAAATTAACCCGTTTATCCCTAGTGAATTGGTCGTCGATCACTCCGTGCAAGTCGATGCTTATGGTCGCGAAGATGCGCTAGATTTGAACGAAAAGATCGAATTTAAGCGTAATAATGAGCGCTATGAGTTCTTGCATTGGGGTCGTAACGCCTTTGAAAACTTCGTTGTCGTACCACCAGCGACCGGTATCGTCCATCAGGTCAACCTTGAGTATTTAGCTCGTGTGGTGATGGCTGCTGACGTAGATGGAGAATTAACCGCTTATCCTGATACGGTGTTCGGTACTGACAGTCATACTACGATGATTAATGGTATCGGTGTCCTTGGTTGGGGTGTGGGCGGTATCGAAGCAGAAGCTGCCATGCTTGGTCAACCATCATCGATGCTGATTCCACAAGTCGTTGGTTTTGAGATGGCGGGTAAATTAACCGAGGGCGTCACCGCAACCGATTTGGTATTGCGTGTGGTTGAAATGCTGCGTGCTCATGGCGTGGTTGGCAAGTTTGTCGAATTCTACGGTGAAGGCCTACACAGTATGCCGCTCGCCGATCGTGCGACGATTGCCAATATGTCGCCAGAATATGGTGCGACTTGTGGTATTTTCCCAATTGACCAAATGGCGATTGACTATCTGCGCTTATCAGGTCGTGACGAAGCTCAAATTGAGTTGGTCGAAAAATATGCCAAAGCACAAGGTATGTGGCACGATGCCGACACCCCAGCAGCGACCTATTCAAGCAACTTGCATTTAGACTTGTCCTCAGTACAGCCTGCGCTTGCTGGTCCTAACTTGCCACAACAGCGTATCAACTTATCTGATATGCATGAAAAATTTGGCGAAACCTTAGAAAAAATGACCAAAGACCGCAAATCGGAAGTCGAAGGTAAAGTACGTTTCGACCAAGAAGGTGGTGAGCAAGAGCAAGCTGAACACTTAGCCGCACAGCCAAAAATCGATGATGATCAAGACGATGGCTATCAGCCTGCCAATGGGGTTTTCTCCACGGTAAAAATTGATGACCGTGATCATAAGTTGCGTGATGGCTCAGTCGTTATCGCAGCGATCACCTCTTGTACCAACACCTCAAACCCTGCGGTGATGATTGGTGCTGGGTTGGTTGCCAAAAAAGCCGCTGCCAAAGGTCTCAAAGCTAAGCCTTGGGTGAAAACCTCGTTGGCACCTGGTTCTAAAGTCGTCACTGATTACCTAGAAAAAACCAAGCTAATGGATGAGCTAGAAAAAACAGGCTTTTACTTAGTCGGTTATGGTTGTACTACTTGTATCGGTAACTCAGGCCCGCTTCTCGAATCTATCGAGAAAGGTATTGAAGAAAATGACTTGGTCGCTGCGGCTGTACTGTCTGGTAACCGTAACTTTGAAGGTCGTATCCACTCGCATGTGAAAGCAAGCTACTTGGCGTCACCGCCATTGGTCGTCGCTTATGCACTCGCTGGTACGGTCGATATCGATATGACTACCCATCCGCTAGGTCAGGATCAAGATGGCAATGATGTGTTCCTAAAAGACATCTGGCCAACATCAGAAGAGATCAATGAGCTGATTGCCAACAATATCGACGCTGAAATGTTCCGCAAAAACTATGGCGAAGTGTTTGACGGTAGTGCTGCTTGGAACGCCATTAGCTCAGCCGATAGCCAGCTGTATCCATGGGATGAAGGCTCGACGTATATTAAAAATCCACCATTCTTTGATGGTATGACCATGGAGCCAGACGGTATCCGTGATATCGAAGGCGCACGCATCTTAGGTCTGTTCGGTGATTCAATCACGACCGATCACATCTCGCCCGCTGGTAATATCGATCCAGACTCGCCTGCAGGCAAATACTTGCAAGAGCGCGGCGTCATGCAAGCCGACTTCAACAGCTATGGCTCACGCCGTGGTAATGATGCGGTCATGACCCGTGGTACTTTCGCTAACATCCGTATTAAAAACACTATGATGGGCGGTAAAGAAGGCGGCTATACCTATTACTTCAAAGGCGACAGCGCCACGCTACAAGACGGTGAAGAAATGGCCGTTTATGATGCGGCGATGAAGTATAAAGAAGACAAGCGTCCGTTAGTCGTCCTTGGCGGCGCAGAGTATGGTTCTGGCTCTAGCCGTGATTGGGCAGCCAAAGGTACTATTTTGCTCGGCGTAAAAGCGGTACTGACCAGCTCGTTTGAGCGTATTCACCGCTCAAACCTAGTCGGCATGGGCGTGTTGCCATTGACCTTTAAAGAAGGTGAAAACGCTGAGACTTACAAGCTCGATGGTTCAGAAGTGATCAGCATTAGTGGTCTCGATAATGGTGAAAGCAAAACCGCCAAAGTCACCGCTACTCGTGCTGATGGATCAGCAGAAACCTTCGAGGTAAACGTCGGTCTACAAACGCCAAAAGAGCGCGAATACGTGCGTCATGGCGGCGTGTTGCACTATGTACTACGTCAATTGGCGGCTGAGAATAAAGACGCTGCTTAATGACTGATTAGAGTTAGAACGAGAAAAGCCCAATCCCACTAAAATAGGGGATTGGGCTTTTTTATTGGGTGAGGAAAAAGGAAACTATAGTCAAAATATTCCAAAAACGCTACGATACTGCTGATATCAGTTTTTTGTAGCCTCTGTCTGCAAAGGCACAGCAAGCAAGAAAAATTGATATCAGCAGTGCGTGATGTATCGATATTACTTTTTACTGACTGTAGTATCTGGTAACTATTCCATTGAATCATTTGAAGTTCTCATTCCAGCTCTCCTTAAATACTTTATTTAAGAACGTTTCTTTATCGAGGCTACCGTCATTGTTCAAGCAAGTCTTATCGACAAAAAGATAATTCGTCCAGTTAATATCAGGAGACAGTTCATTGATTTCATTTACTATGTCAACTTCGCCAATGTCAGAAAAGTCTCTAGTAATCAGTCTTTGAGCCAGCTCTAAAATGCGACTCTTTGTTCTATACTCATAAGAATTTGGATACTCAGAAATTTTATCCAAAAATCCCTCGTAATTTATACTTAAATCTTCGTTTACATATTCCTCACTCCAGAATATATAATCACTCCAAAATGGATCGGGTGATAATTTATTTACTTCAAGATTTATTTCTATTTGCCTTGCTTCTGAGCATGTGGCGTTAAGTAACTCTTCAAGTAATAAAGTGATTTTCTGCTTAGTGTCATCGTTCATTATTATTTCCCTCATCATTTATTCCCATTGCTTCAACCTTTCTCAGTCAACAGCCTAATTCCCAGTCCTATAAACACCACACCACTGATTCTATTTAACATCGTTTCAATAGAGGGGTTTTCCCGCAGGCGTGTACTAAATCGTGCAGCTAATAAGGCCAAACACAAGCACCAAACAAAACCAGTTACAGCAAAAGTCAGTCCTAACATCAAAAATGATAGCATGCCATAAGCATAGCTGGAGTCAATAAACTGCGGGAAAAATGCCAAGAAGAACAAGGCCACTTTTGGATTAAACACATTGGTTAATACGCCTTGCTTATAGATTTTCCAGCCGTCGACATCCTTTTGGCTAGTAACGTGCTGATCGTTGGACAAACTATTTGTTATTGAGTTCGAGCTTTTGCTCGTTAGCATCTTAAAGCCTAAATAGCACAAGTAACTGGCACCAATATATTTGACGAGCATAAATGCTGTAGGAGAGTTGGCGAGTAATACTGATAACCCAAGCGACGCCAATAACGTGTGTACCAAAATACCTGAGGTGATGCCCAACACAGAATAAAACCCTGCTGTTTGCCCTTGCGCCATACTACGGGTGATGATGTACATGCTATCGGTGCCGGGTGTTAGGTTTAACAGAATAGCCGCCAAAATAAATCCCAAATAATTTTCAATACCGAACATCGTAATCACCTCCCTTTGATAGTTCTAGACATCCCTATGCTATAGTCAATCCTCTATAAATTGGATACGGTGTCAAGCTTGCTTAGTCTACTACTTGTAGTACTTTCACTCGCCTTCCTTGTATCCAAACTATACTGAACCGACTATATAGAGTGTTTATATATTTTATAAGTTTTTTATAGGATAGATAGTAGTGAGCTTAAGTTGAATTAGCAAAAACACCGCTCCTCCATCAGATACTATTATGTCCAATATCCGCAAAATCAACCTCGTTCAAACTAATCTTATTCAAACCAAGTTATCTCAATCATTACAAACCCGCGCTACATTCAAATTTTCGTCTTGCCAAAACTCAAGAAGTCTTGCCTATTTCTTGATAGCTATCCTGCAAAAACACATAAAAACAGCATCTCTAAAGCCATTAAAACGTTATGATCACAATATTTTTTATGACTTAACCAACCCATTTAACACTGCTAAATAAATAGCCAGCCAAATTGAGTACACCATGACCAGACGCGACCTTATTACCTTTTTTGCACTTTCCTTTATGTGGTCGCTCTCATTTATATTTTATCGGGTGGGTGTCCCTGAGTTTGGCTCGTTGGCATTTGCTAGCTTACGCGTGGTATTTGCTGGCTTAACCATGCTTATTTTTGTGTTAATCAGCGCAAAAAATCGCAAAGGTATTAAAGAAAGCTACAAAATGCTGACCGTCGTTGGTTTGTTCTCCGCTGCGATTCCCTTTGTGCTATTTTCCTTTTCAGCACAGACAGTGAACGCTGGGGTATTGGCGGTACTTAATGCTTCTGTGCCAATGATGAGCGGCTTTATTGCCAGCACGTTTTTTAAAGAAAGACTGACTAAGCGGCAAACGCTAGGGTTGGTGATTGGCCTTGTTGGGGTGGTTATTTTGATGAGTGAGAACTTGTTTGGTGCGCAAGGGCAGGGCTTGGGAACGGATTTAGGCTCAGCGTTGTTACCGATGGGTTATGCGCTATTTGCCTGTGTTGGCTATGCGATAGGGGCAAACATTACTAGGAACTATCTGTACGACATCTCACCGATTGCTATTACGGCAGGCTCACTAATCATCGCAAGCGTGGTGATGATGCCAATTGCTGTATATAAATTTCCTTATGGCGCAAGCATTAGCCTGCAAGCTTGGGTATCGGTGATTTGTATTGGGGTGTTTTCGACCGCCATTGCGCTTATCTTTATGAACCAGTTGATCAAAAATATTGGCCCCATGCGTGCAACCAGTATTACGCTGGTTATTCCTATTTTTGCGATATTTTTTGGTTATGTCTTGCTTGGTGAAGCATTGGACATCGGCGCTATCATTGGCTCAGTCGTGATTTTGTTTGGCACTTATCTATCATTAAACTTATCGTTAAAAGGCTTGGTCAAGTCGTAAACGATTTTATCGGACAGGCTAGAAGTTTGTCCGATAAAGTCTTAAGCGGTGATTGAGCGTTGAAGTGAGTTGCAGTAAGCTATTATAAAAATAACAGACATAAAAAATCCCAGTCACCGTATGATGACTGGGATTTTTCATTGTTCGCTTATTAGTCTAACCTGATGCTTAAAGTTGCTAAGCAAAAGTGCTAACAAGTGACGCCGTATAGTGGCGTCCCCAGGGGGATTCGAACCCCCGTTACCGCCGTGAAAGGGCGGTGTCCTAGGCCTCTAGACGATGGGGACGCATAGAGTGTTATAACCATTGGTTACAACGGTACTTCACAATATCAGAGCGCTTATCTATTAATAATAGAGAAAGCCTTGCCTAGGTGCTGATATCGTCCTACTAGCGAGTATTTATTCTAAAGTGTCAGTAAACTGAGCTTTGTCTTAAATAGTATGGTGGAGCTAAACGGAGTCGAACCGTTGACCCCTTGCATGCCATGCAAGTGCTCTACCAACTGAGCTATAGCCCCTCGCTAAGAGTGTGCGTATTTTAGGTAACAGCAGCCTTCTTGTCAACTACTATTTTAAAAATAATGCATAAATATGCGAAAAAACGTGGTTAAAGCGATTTTAGCTGCTTAACAAGCCCAAATTAGCGTGGATTTTGCTTGAGAGCGATCTCTTTGATGGCTTTATCGGTAAAGAATTCTTCTTCGGTGCCATCTGAAAAAATAATTGCACTGCATTCTGTGGGGATATATTGTCCACCTTTTTGTTGTACTGTGCTGATTCCTTTAAAGCCAACGATGTCAGATTTTTTTAATCGATCGACATTATGATTGGTATAACCACAGTAAGTGGTGTATATCCACTTTAAGTCATCAAAGTCCTGACCCTTTGTCAGGGTAAGTTTTGCATCATAAAGCTCTTTTACGATGGCATCATAGTATTTCTGCGCTTCTTTTAGCGTGTTAAAGACATAATCTTTACTTTCTATCGTGACAGTTTTGGTGGCCATGTTTATTTCCAATTAAGAGTTTTGATAGTATCAGTGTAGTAATACTGACTAAGAATGAGAAAGGGTCAGAACTGGCCTGACCCTTTCAAATCCAAAAATTTCAGCTAATTTATTACTCAGTAGCTAAGCTATTCAGCAGCCAAAAAGTCTGGCAACTCTGCTGCTTGTTTCTCTAGTTTTTTGAGTTTCTTTTTACCCAAACCGCCAAGCACGTCAACTGCATGGCGCAAGCGTGTCAGGGTCATGTCAGCACCGATAATCGCCATAGAGTTCATGACTGGCGTCGATGAGGTGCTACCAGCGATAGCGATAAAGAACGGTGCCATAAAGTCACGCATTTTAATATCAAGATGTGCGGCCAGGCCTTTTAGCGTGGCGTAGATGTTTTCTTCTGACCAAGTAGGTAAGACTTCTAGCTGCCATAATGACAGCTGTAGCATATCCATGATTTGCTCAGGTGTGAGCGATTTATGGGTAAAGCTCTCAACGTTGATATCAGGCAAGTTTTGAAAATAGAAGCCACTCCAATTGACCGCGTCAGACAGCAATTCGATACGTGGTTGAATCGCCGCTGCGATAGCGGTTAGCTTGTCACTGTTGCTCGCCCATTCAAGGATTTTATTTTTGAGTTCTTCTGGCGTTAATGCACGTAGCCATTCAGCATTGAGCCAGTTGAGTTTTTCGATATCAAAGATAGGGCCGCCAAGCGACACACGTTGAATGTCAAAGCTGGCAATCATTTCTTCTAAGGTAAACTGCTCCGCTTCGTCAGGCATTGAGTAGCCCATACGACCGAGGTAGTTTAGCAACGCTTCAGGGAGCACACCCGCATCACGATAGTAGGTGATAGAGGTTGGATTTTTACGCTTAGACAGTTTTGATTTGTCTGGGTTACGCAGTAATGGCATGTGGCAAAGGACTGGCATCTCCCAACCAAAATACTCATAGAGCAACTGATGCTTAGGCGCAGAATTCAACCATTCCTCACCACGCATCACATGACTGATATCCATCAAATGGTCGTCGACGACGTTGGCTAGATGATATGTTGGCATGCCGTCTGTTTTTAGCAGCACTTGCATATCGACCTGCGTCCAAGGAATCTCAACGGTGCCGCGTAGCATGTCTTGCACTTGACAGACGCCTTCGGTAGGCACGCGCATACGAATCACGTGCGGTTGATCTAATGCAACAAGCCCAGCAACTTTATCAGAAGGCAAATGGGCACAGCGACCGTCATAACGTGGCGTCTCGCCATTGGCCATTTGCTCTGCACGCATGGTATCTAGCTCTTCGCTGGTACAAAAACAACGAAATGCATGATCTTTATCTATTAGCATCTCAGCGTGTTTGGTATAGATATCGCTACGCTCGCTCTGACGATAAGGGGCGTGTGGGCCGCCAATATCTGGGCCTTCTGCCCAATCAAGTCCCACCCAACGTAAGGCGTCCAAAATCATTTGCTCTGATTGCTCAGTTGAACGTGTCTGATCGGTGTCTTCAATACGTAAAATAAATTCGCCGCCATGGGCTTTAGCAAAAGCCAAATTGAATAGCGCAATATAAGCAGTACCTACGTGAGGAAAGCCAGTTGGTGAGGGTGCGATGCGAGTGCGCACAGGGCGTGTGCTGCTAGTAGAAGTCGATGTTTGCGTCATAGGAATCTCAGAATGTTGTTGTCAATAAAATAAGGCAGTGAAAGAGAGTAAGGACAAATATGAATCAAAAGTTTGAAAAAATACGGATGAAACAATAGCCGTCGATGTTGAAAAATAGCGTAAAATATAGCGCTAGTATAACAGAGAGATGTGATATTTTTAATGAAAAGCCCTTCTAGCGCTTGACTACCAGCGTATCCTTGCGATAATAATGTTAGACAAGGCATAACTTGTTTATTTTCATCCGATTTTTTACTATTACTGGCCATTATGGTCGTCATCTACTGAGTTGTTTGTGTCATTATCAAAATCTAAATCTAAGCTAACGCCAAATGTTAACGCCAGTCCTTCTGTTGCTACTGATAGCCCTGAGTCAGCGCTTAGCCCATCTGCTATGGAAGACATTTCTGTTCAAGACCCTAATCAAGGCGATAAGGTGTCAGATGAATTAAGTTTCGTTCACGATGCTGTTTTACTGCAAGAAGCCGTCGCCGCTGTGCTTGGTGTTAATGCACTGCCCAAGCAAACAGGCAGTGACGAACAAAGCAGTGACCGTCAAAATAGCTTGCAAATGAGTGGCATCTACGTCGACGCAACCTTTGGTCGCGGTGGTCATAGCAGGCTACTATTGAGTCAACTTGCTGATGATGCAACATTGATCGTCTTTGATAAAGACCCGACCGCCATTGCCGTTGCTCGCGAATTGGCAACTACCGACAGTCGCGTAAAAGTGGTTCATGACAGCTTTGCGACATTGACGGACAGTTTGGCAGCCATGGGCATCATGCAAGTTGATGGGTTGATGGCGGATTTGGGTATTTCTTCACCGCAAATTGATGATGGTAGCCGTGGCTTTAGCTTTATGCGCGATGGCGCGGTGGACATGCGTATGGATACCAGTCGTGGCCAATCGGTCGCTGAGTGGTTAGAAAAAGTTGACGATGAAACCTTGGCCAATGTGCTTTATGAGTTTGGTGAAGAGCGTCACAGTCGCCGTATCGCCCGTGCGATTAAGCAGATGGAAAGTTACAAGTCCACGCTTGAGCTGGCAGAAGTGATAAAAGTGGCGCATCCAAATTGGCAGCGCGGCAAGCATCCAGCGACGCAAAGTTTTCAGGCCATGCGTATTTTTATTAACAATGAGCTGGGCGATGTCGATGACTTTTTAGAACAAAGTATTCCTATATTAAAGTCAGGCGGTCAGTTGGCAGTCATCAGCTTTCATTCGTTAGAAGATCGCCGCATTAAGCAGTTTTTACAGCGTCATAGCAAAGGGCAATATCCAGAAGACGAAAATCTGCCAATGCCGCCAAATCGTCCACGGTATTTTAGCAAGCCCAAACGTGTTGGCCCTAGTAAAGCTGAGGTCAGTCATAATCCGCGCTCGCGCAGTGCATGGTTGCGATTAGCGACGCGTACGGATACTGATTATCAGCAAACGCTAAAGCAATGAAACCTGTCGATGGCATACCCTAGTATTCTGGTGAGTGAATGTGACTAAATGTCTTAATATTTACGCAACTGTTAAAAAGCTGTAAATATTATCTGCTAGGCTCAGCAGTTACTTTTTTGTTTATATATGAGCTAATTTGGCGATGACGATTAGTTCTTAGCATAGATGACAGTTGGTTTTAGAATAAACGTCAATCATGGCAGGTTTTTATGGCTATCATTGCACAGCATGTTTGGTTGTATTTTTCTTGATGGTACTGAGCAGGGATGAGATTGTCATTACCTGTAGACAGTTGCTGCTCTTTTATATTTGAAGTTTACTTTTTTGAGATCGTCATGGCAATATCTGACAAACCAGCAAACCGTCGCGCCGCTACAGCCAATACCACTGACGTTGGCGAGCTATTCGTGCGCCGCTTTAATGTGGTCAGTATTTATGTCGCCGTGTTATTGCTATTGGCAGCGGCTATCGTCTGGAGCGGTATCAAAACCGCTGAGGAAGTGCAGCAATATCATCAGGATTATAGAACCTTGCAAGACATGAAAAAACAAGAACGTAAGCTGAAAATTGAACACCAGCGCCTCTTAATTGAACAGCAAACCTTTAGTGCGACCCCGCAAATAGCCAGTCGTGCTGTTGCTGAGCTTGGCATGTTTTCACCAGCCCTCACAGATAAGCTCATCATTCAGCCGGGTGCTGCCGTTGCATTGGCACCAGCCCAGCCGTCTAGCGCAGAGATGATTAGAGTCAATGATTCAGACGTAATCGAAACGGATGCTCCTACGACCGATGCTCCTGTGACCGACGCCAACCTTGCGGAGGCAGGACAATGAGTGATAAAAAGCCAAATACCAATCGCGGTAAAACAACCGCAAAAAATACCAGTAAAAAACCTGCCAGCGGTAAAGTGACCAAGCCTTTGCGTCCTGCTAGTGCGGCCAAATCAGGACAAACTGACAGCAAGTCCTCAGACAATCGCAAAGCCAAACTCTTTGGTCGCCTCAAAAAAAATGATGATCAAGGCGCGTATACCAGTGTCAAAAACCGTAAAAAAATGGTGTTTAATAGGGCCACTGGTGCATCATCTCGTGGCGGCTTTGAGTACGATAAAAACCGATTCCGTACTGTTTGGGGCATGGCGCTTGTCGTACTGGCGCTACTGATAGGACGTGCCTATTATATCCAAGTGGCCAACGCGCAATTTTATCAAGATAAAGGTAACGAGCTCATCACCAGCGTACGGACGCAAAAGTCCTACCGCGGTATGATTACCGATCGTAACAATCTACCATTAGCTGTTAGTGCACCGCTTGCGACCGTCTCCTTTAGCCCGCATGATTATTCACGCGAATACTACGAGCTCAAACGTATCAAAATCACCAATCCTAATAGTCCACAGCTACAAGCACGCATGCAAAAGCGACTGGATAATATGGATCTGACTCGACTGGCAGCGGCAGCAAATATTCCGGTCAGTGAATTAAAAAAGGTCACCGCTGTCGACGATAGTATTGATGTGACCGATGAGGCGGCGGTAAAAGCAGCACTACCGTCGGGCGCAGGCTCGCATTATTTGCCACTACTGAATAAAGTGACGCCTGAGATAGCTCAAGGCGTCAGCTCGCTTGACTTCCCTGGTGTGTACGAAAAAAACTTCTTTCAGCGTTATTATCCGCAGCCCCAACCGAACTCGCAGCTGTTGGGTTTTATGGGGCAAAATGCCAACGATCCTGAAGGTGGCTATGAGGGACGCGCTGGTATCGAGCGCCAATTTGAAAAAGATCTGGCGGGTGATGATGGTAAGGTGTTGGTACTTAAAGACGCCAAACAAAACAGCCTAAAAGAAATCAAACAGGTTGAGCCAGAAATACCTGGCAAAGACGTGGCGTTGACGATTGATTCACGTTTACAGTATTTGCTCTATAAAGAGCTAGAGAAAGTAGGGCGCTTGCAACAAGCCCGCTGGTCAACTGGCATGGTCGTTGATGTGCAGACTGGTGAAGTATTGGCATTGTCGACATGGCCATCATTTAACTCAAATAATCTAAATGAGATGACTGGTGAAAACCAGCGTAACCGTGCGCTCCTTGATGTATTTGAACCGGGTTCAGTCATGAAGCCATTTACCGTTGCTGCCGCGCTAGATTCGGGCAAATACACATCGACTACTCTAATTGATACCAATCCGGGTTCAATTCGTGTGCGTGGTTATACCATTCGTGACCATAATAATTTGGGCACCATCAATCTTGCCACACTCCTACAAAAATCAAGTAACGTGGCCTCGACCAAGATTGCCTTATCTTTACCCGCTGATGCTATTACCAATATGCAAAAGCAATTTGGCTTTGGTTCAAAGACACCGTTAAAGTTCCCAGCGGAAGGCAGTGGGCTTGTGGTTACACCGGAAGAAAAAGAAACCTCACGTCGTGCAACGATCAGTTATGGTTATGGTATGGAGGCGACTGTAGCGCAGGTGGCACAGGCTTATTCGGCATTGGCAGCAGGCGGGGTCATGCATCCTTTAACCTTGGTTAAGAGTGACAAAGTGCAGCCAAGCAAACGCATCATGGCGCACGAACAAGCCATGTCGATTGTACAGATGTTAGAGAGCGTTACCGAAGAAGGTGGTACCGCCAAAGCAGCGGCGATTGATGGTTACAGAGTAGCGGGTAAAACTGGTACGTCGCGTCGTATCAACCCAAAAGGCGGTTATTATACTGACCAATATCGCAACGTCTTTGCTGGCATGGCGCCAGCATCAAACCCAAGACTGGTCGGTGTCATCTTAGTAGAAGACCCTCGAGGGCTTCATTATGCTGGTCTGACCGCAGCACCCGTATTCCATAACGTCATGAAAGAAGCACTACGCCTCTATAATGTGCCATTAGATAAGCCCTTAAAAACCGAAGCCCAATAGGCATGGATATGGATTTTTGAGTATCCAGCTACTAATGATTTGATTTGTTTTAACTGTTTAGGATTTGCCAATGACTATGCTCACTTCATCGCCAACCAGTGCTACGGTTAACTTGCAACAGCTTATGGATGCTAGCAACCGTAATGACCATCGCCTAGCGCAGGAATTATCGGCGATGATAGCAGCATCAGCTCAAGCGCTGGCCACTCAAACATCAACAAATCAGGCAGCTGCTGCTCAACTAAATACAGTTGCCAACGTACCGTTTCAGCGGTTTCGTTTGGACAGCCGTCAGGTAGCGCCAAACGACGTGTTTGTACTACTAAAGAGCCATACACCAAACTGCCAAAAAAGTCGTGATTACCTTTATCAAGCCGCTAAAAATGCGGCTTTTATCCTATCAGAAATCGATCCGATTGCTTTGCTTGCCACGACTAATGTGCCACCACATGCCAATATTGCTCTAAGCACGGGTGACTCACAATCTGTAGCGCAGCAGCAATTAGACTCCTTGCCTTGCCCTGTTTTATACGTGCCCAACATCCGTAATTTTTTAGGCGATTTAATCCAATCTCATTTGCAGTATCAGCAGCCAGTGACACTACCAGCAGTGGTGGCGGTGACAGGTACCAATGGCAAAACCACCATCAGTCAATTGGTGGCGCAATTAACCCAGTTGACTGGCATGAGTAGTGCCGTCATGGGTACAGCGGGTAACGGTAGATTGGGTGCCTTGGTGCAAGCCAGCCATACCACTGGCGATGCGCTAGCCGTCCAGCAGTTCTTATATCAAATGGGGTCAGAGAACGCCGAGCTATTAGCATTGGAAGCCAGCTCACATGGTTTAGATCAGCAACGTTTGCAGGGTATGCCTGTGTCGGTGGCGATTTATACCAACCTAAGCCGCGATCATTTGGATTATCATGCTGATATGGCAGAGTACGCAGCGGCTAAAGCCAGATTGTTTGATAAAGCCCATTTTCCGGATTTGACCCACGCTATTATCAATATCGATGATGAGCATGCGCAGGTTATGTTGGATACTGCCCATGCCAGCGAATTGACGGTTTGGACCTATAGTTTGGATGCTTCAAAAACGGCTACTTTTATCGCTGCTAAAATCAAGCCCAGCTTACAAGGTGTCGAGATTAGCCTACATACAGATTTTGGCGATGGGAAAATTAATAATTTAGATATCGTCAGTCCATTACTTGGACGTTTTAACGTGGCGAATTTGCTTGCTGCTATGGCAGCAGCGGTGGCGATTGGTGCTAAGTCAAATGTAGGTATTGAGCGCATTGCGACTGCTGTTGCACAGTTACAAGGTGCTGTTGGCCGTATGCAACGTGTGCCCTCTAATGATGGCTGCTTTATCGTTGATTATGCGCATACGCCTGACGCCTTAAGTCAGGTATTAGCCAGCCTAAAAACCCATTGCAAAGGTCAGTTATGGGCAGTGTTTGGCTGCGGTGGCGACCGTGATGCAGGCAAGCGCCCATTGATGGCGCAAGCAGGGCTGGCAGGTGCGGATCAAGTGATTTTAACGGCAGATAACCCACGCACCGAAGACCCACAAGTGATCTTGCAAGACATGCAAGCAGGCATGAGTGCGGAGCAATATCAGCGTACCCATATCGAACCAGCACGGCAAACAGCGATTGAATATGCCGTCAATCAAGCGGCTGCCGATGATATTGTGGTCATCGCTGGCAAGGGTCATGAGACTTATCAAGAAATCAATAACGTTCGTTATGATTTTGACGACAGCGTTATTTTACAACATGCCCTAGAGCACGCTGGGCGCGTATAAAAAAGTGCTGTCTAAATGTTTAGCATCAATAATTTTTAGCACCACTAATTTTTTTAATAATATTTATAAGTCTTAACATGTAGGGTCTGTTGAACATTCAAATGTGGCACTGGCAGTCCTAATATTTGAATGTTCAACAGACCCTAGTTATAAGAAATACGTAATCATCATATAAGGTAATCACTACTATGACAGCCGACAACGATAACACCATACAGTCGCAAGGGCTGTATGTCTGGCAAGCAGATAACTTGCTAGCAGCCACCACCGCTATTGATGGTCATTGGCAGTTAGATGCAGGACAGTTAAAAGAAGGGCAAGCAGAGGTGAGTAACGGCATTACTAGCAACCGTATTGCCACTGACACGCGCACGATAAAAACTGGTGATATATTTTTAGCCTTAACCGGTGACAATTTTGATGGTCACGATTATATCAATATGGCTGCCTCACAGGGCGCAGTTGCCGCTATCGTCTCACGGCCTATCTCTACCAATATTCCGCAGTTAGTTGTCAAGGATACTCGCTTAGCGCTAGGGCAATTAGCCGCCTATCGTCGTCAGCAGCATCAAGATTTGACCGTGATTGCCATTACCGGCTCCAGCGGTAAGACCACTTGTAAAGAGATGCTTGGAAGTATCTTCGGCAGATTAGCACCAACGCTCATCACTCGTGGCAATCTCAATAACGACTTGGGTGTACCGATGATGCTGCTCGAATTATCCGATCACCATCGCTATGCCATCTTAGAGTTGGGTGCCAATCATATTGGTGAAATTGCTTATACTACTGAAATTGTCCGTCCGGACGTGGCTTGTATTTTGAACATCGGTACCGCCCATCTGGGTGAATTTGGTAGCCGCGAAGGGATTTGCCAGACCAAAGCAGAGATTTATCATACTTTGAATGACGCGCAATTTGCGATCGTTCCCGATAAAGATGATTTTACCAATCAATTACGCCGCATTGCTGAAAAGCATACCTCACATGTCATCGGCTTTGGTAATACCGATGTCAGCGCCAGTCACTTAGATGTCGAGCCTGAACGCAGTGAATTTAAGCTGCATATTGGCAACCAAGTCCATGATATTAGCTTGCCACTAGCAGGTGAGCATAATGTCAATAATGCGTTGGCGGCGGCGGCTTGTGCTCATGCCCTGAATATCGACGTGAATGACATTGTGATCGGGCTTGAGAATGCACGTCCCGCTAAAGGGCGCTTGAACAGTCAGCTCCTCGGTATGCATCGCCTGATTGATGATACTTACAATGCCAACCCACATTCGGTACGCGCGGCTGCCAAAGTATTGGCGGCGCAAACCGGTACACAGGTGATGGTGTTAGGAGATATCGGTGAGCTTGGCGATGCTGCGGTGAGCGAACACCAAAGCTTGGGTCGTACCATCGCAACCACGGGTATCAATGTACTGCTGTGTGTTGGCGAGTACGCGCCTTACACCGTGGCTGGGGCACAAGAGATTTCTGAGATTAGCGCGCATGCGTTCGCTGATAAAGATAGTTTACTGCAGTATTTACAGTCTTACTTGCAAGCGCAACAAGCTCAGCCTTGTACGGTGTTGTTCAAAGGCTCTCGTTCCATGCAGATGGAAACACTTATTCATGCGCTAGTAGAGGAGTAGGCGGTGTTAGTTTGGTTGTTTGGCTGGCTTGGCCAGTATTACTCACCGTTTTCTGCGGTTTCTTCGTTGACGCTACGAGCGCTACTTGCAGTGGTTACGGCACTCGCCTTTAGTATGTTCTTTGGCGGACCGGTTATTCGGCATTTGCGATCACTAAAGTACGGTCAGGCCATTCGTAATGATGGCCCGCAGTCGCATTTGGCTAAGACTGGTACGCCGACCATGGGCGGGGTGTTGATTTTGAGCGCCATCGGGGTGTCGACTTTACTTTGGGCACGCCTCAACAATCCTTATGTCTGGATTTTGCTGATTGTGATGATTATCTTTGGCGCGGTCGGTTGGGCGGATGATTGGCTCAAAATTAAATATAAAAATCCCAAAGGTTTGATTGCTCGCAAAAAATACTTTTGGCTGTCTATGGGGGCGTTATTCGTCGGTATCTCGTTGTATTATATCGCCACGTTGCAACCGGATATGGCTACCACCCGCGAGATGCAAGATTTATTGATACCCATTTTTAAAGACTGGATGATTCCGTTCTCAGCCGTGCCTTTCGGCATTGGTTTTATTATCTTTACTTACTTTGTGATTAACGGTTCTTCCAATGCTGTCAACTTGACCGATGGCTTAGATGGCTTGGCAATTTTGCCCGTCGTTTTAGTCGCGGCTGGTTTGGGCGCGATGGCCTACGTCTCGGGTGACGTACGCTTTGCCGATTATTTGCATGTGCCTTATATTGCTTATAACTCTGAAGTAATTATTGTCTGTGGCTCGATGATCGGTGCCGGCCTTGGCTTCTTGTGGTTTAACGCGCATCCCGCGCAAGTCTTTATGGGTGATGTGGGCGCGCTTGCCCTCGGTGCGATGCTCGGTACGATTGCCGTCATGACCCGTCAAGAGATCGCTTTTGCCATTATGGGTGGTTTATTCGTCGCCGAGGCGCTATCGGTTATGCTGCAAGTCGGCTCCTATAAACTGCGCAAAAAACGCGTCTTTCGTATGGCACCGCTACATCATCACTTTGAAGAAATTGGCTGGAAAGAAACGCAAGTGGTTGCCAGATTTTGGATTATCGCCATTTTACTGGTCATACTTGGTTTGATGACGTTGAAACTGCGCTAAGCCGCATTAAAATAGTATTAAACTAGGTGCTGTAGTAAATAAGTATTTATGTGATTAAAAAAGCCATCTCAGCAATAACTGAGGTGGCTTTTTGTTTTCTTAAATTCTGTATGGCTTCTTTTATTCATCAACCCACGCAATTTTTGTTAAAATGCTAGCCATATTGCTATGACCTAGAGATGCTTGTGTCCTTATTTGTTTGTCCCCTTTGCCAGTCACCTCTGCAACCAGCCGCCGATACGTGGCGCTGCGATGGCAGTTTAAACCCTAAGCAAACTGCGCATCCGTTTGATGTGGCGCGTCAAGGCTATGTCAATCTGCTGCCCGTACAGCAAAAAAAATCCAAAACACCGGGTGATAGCCAGCAATCTATCGAAGCGCGAAAGCGGTTTTTGGTAGCTGGGCATTATGCGCCGTTACAAAGATTGGTTTGTCAGAAAATGGGGCAGTTATTAGGGCAAAATGCAAGCATCTCTGCGCCAACAGCTAAGCCTGATAAAAGCCCAGTCAACTGGTTAGATATTGGTTGCGGGGAAGGCTATTACACGCAGGCGATGGCACAGATGGGCTCAGATATTGTCACTACCTTGATAGCGGCTGATATCAGCAAGCCCGCGTTGGTTGAGTTGGCTAAAGTGAGCAAAGCCGCCAGTCAGCTGTGGTATCAACAACATAAAGACAAGGCTGAAAAGACGACGGTGATTTACCCATTGGTCACCAGTGCGGCAAATTTGCCTCTGCGTGCTCATAGCGTCACGGGTATCAGCAGTATTTTTAGCCCTATTTTGCCTGAGGCTTTTGCCAAGGTATTGACTGATAAGGGCTACCTAATTATTGCCAAGCCTGATGTCGGACATTTAGCAACGATGCGTGATGCATTATTTGATAGCGTGCGCGAGCATGATTCTGATAAGTTTTTGCAGGAGTTGGCACCATACTTTACGTTGATAGAGACGCATCGAGTCAGTACCGAGATGACATTGTCAGCGACTGACTTAGCTGACTTGCTAACCATGACCCCGTATGCTTACCGCGCCCGTAGCGAAAAAAGACAGACATTACTGGCAGCGGTTGAACAACAAGCATTTAGCACGGAAGCAAAATTTGTGGTGTATATTTTGCAAAAAAGCGTTGATCAATAACGAAGACACGCCCTAGCATCCAGCCGTTATTTATAAAATAGGTCCCATCGTCGCGACAATATTGTTCCAAATTCTGTATGGCAATGACCAGTCTGCAACTTGTTGACGGCTGACTTCTTCTGAATCAGCGATATACTGATACTGGCGTTCAATAATATCGGCGGTTAATGCGGTATCGCTAAAGACGATATTGTTTTCGTAATTCAAATCAAAGCTACGCAAATCTAAATTGGTCGATCCAATTAAGCTGATCTGGCCATCGACGGTCAAGGTCTTAGCATGTAGCAATCCTGGTTTGTACTCATAGATTTTTACCCCCGCTTCTAGCAATTGCCAATAATAACTGCGGCTGGTCGCGGCGACCACCAACGAGTCGTTGTGTTTGGGAAAGATCATCGTGACCTCTACGCCGCGATAGGCGGTGGCGCATAACACATTGATTAGGGAATAATCTGGGACAAAGTAAGGGGTTGAGATGGTCAGGGTTTTCTGTGCTTGGCTAATGAGCACCCCCAAAAATTGCGGTGTTGCGCCTGAGCGTTGGGTAGGGCCATCAGCAAAGACTTGTGCGGCAAAGCCTGTAGAAGTTGGCGAGCCTAGTCGCTCGGTAGGGTAATAAAAGCTCTCAATCGCTGTGTCAGGGTTTTCTATTAGCCAATCACTGGCAAAAAGCATTTGGTTCTGTGCCACGACAGGTCCTTCGACGCGCAGCATAATATCGACCCACGGCGCAAAATTTGGCTTCACGCGAAACTCAGGGTCCGCGCAGTTTTGACTACCAGAGTAACCAATGCTGCCATCGATCACGGTAATCTTGCGGTGATTACGCAGATCAATACGGCTAAATAACATCACCTTTATAATATTATTAATCGGTAGTGCCACGCTGACTTGCACGCCAGCATTTTTCATTTGTTGCCATATCTTTGAGCTCACCATTTTCCGTGAGCCCATGCCATCCACCATCGCTCGACAAGTGACACCGCGACGTGCTGCACGCATCAAGGCTTGGGCAATATCGATACCTGTGCCATCAATCAGCCAAATATAATACAGCACATGAATATGATCGGTTGCTGCATCAAAATCCGCAATCATTCGTTTGTGCGTTTCAGCCGCATCGGCCATGAGTTCCGCATGATTGCCCACCGTGGTATGAAAGCCTGTGACGTTCGCAGAGTAAGCAAACGCCGCTTGATACTCGGTTTTTATGGCGTGTGTTAAAGCCTCGTCGCTACCAAGCACTTCAGGGTTCTGCGTATGGAGCTTATCGATAATTTGCTCATGCTTGCGGCTGAAGTCACTGCCTAAATGTACCTCACCAAACATCCAGTAAACCACGACGCCGATATAAGGCAAGATAAACAGGACGACCATCCATGCCAGCCTAGCCGATGAAGTCAAATCATGGCGGGAAAGTATCCTTAAGGATATCAGCACTAGTAATATGAAATGAATGGTCAATAAAATATCCAGTACCATAGCGCCGTCCTTAGTTATTGTCTTTATGCAGGGTGCTGCAATCGTTATTTATTACTCCGTACTTTACCATGGCATCTCGTTTAGACCGTAGCCAACTTGTCATCAGATTGTCATCAATAGCGTTGATGACAACAGCCTTTATTGGGATGAGTTAAGGAGCTGTCTAGTGTAAAAACAACGCTGTTCTTTGTTCATCATAGCTTTCAACAGTCAACTCATAACTGGTTACAGATTTCTTAAAATCAGTCTTAGTGAATAGTCAAAAAAAGGAGTATAAGTATCGTGGTTATTCCTTTCATGGACTAAGGCTATGCACGCTGCCATTCGCTATCGATTACTTAATAATTTTACTGTTTTTATTAGCATCATTGGAGTAGCCGTGGCTCTCCTCGATAGTGGTTTTACGCTACCGAATTGGATACAGCATGTTTTTCATATTTTGTATTTGGTCATTATCTTCTTAGGGTTTGTCGTCACAACAGGGCGCTATATCTATAGCAAAAAACCGCTAACGATTAATAAAGTGGCCGTTTTTGACTTATTGACCAGTATCGCTATTGTCATCTTACTCGTGGCGCATTTCACGGATTTAATACGCTCAGGCTTGGCTGTTTCCGTTGACGGTTTTGTCGCGATTAAGATTGCGGTGCTGGTCACATTCATTCGTGAAATCTCTGATCACGATTTCAATCTTGATCGTACTTTTTTAAACCCAGCCCAATTCTTTATTCTAAGCTTTTTGTCGGTGGTGCTGGTTGGCGCTTTGCTATTAATGATGCCCAACGCGACCACCCAGCCTTTGTCTTTTATCGATGCGTTATTTACCGCCACCAGTGCGGTATGTGTTACTGGGCTTATTGTGGTGGACACCGCGACCTATTACACAACCTTTGGTCAAGTCATTATCATGGGCTTGATTCAAATCGGCGGTCTCGGAATTTTGACCTTTGTGACGTATTTTAGCTATTTCTTCAAGGGTGGTGTCAGCTATGAGACTCAGTTAAGTATCAGTGAGATGTCCTATATGCGCGGGACGGGTGATGTAGTGGCGACCCTCAAATCTATCTTATATGTGACCTTTGCTGTTGAGTCATTGGCGGCTGCATTCATTTACGCCAGTATTTATGATTTACCTGGTATGGACTTATCTGAGCGCTTGTTTTTTTCCGTATTCCATGCGATTTCTGCTTTTTGTAATGCTGGATTTTCTACCTTTAGTGCAGGCTTGTATGATGATGCACTGCGCTTCAATTATCCTTTACAGTTGATTATTGGCATTACCTTTATTTTTGGCGGTATGGGCTTTGTGATCGTGGTCAATGTACTGCGGTATTTGCGTTACCGTGCCCAGCGCCTGATATATCGTCGTAATCAGCGCTATGCATATCTACCATGGTTACTCAATATTAACAGCCGTATTACCCTCATTACGACAGGTGCTTTGCTGCTAGTGGGGCTCATTGGGGTCATGCTGTTTGAATATAATGGTGTACTGGCTGACCATGATAGTTTTTATGGCAAGTTAGTGACGGGAGTCTTCACTGCTGCCACTCCGCGAACGGCTGGATTTAATAGTATTGATATGGGCGACCTAGCATTTCCGACGATTATGTTGACGATTTTTTTGATGTGGATTGGGGCGTCACCGAACTCGACGGGCGGTGGTATCAAAACCAGTACCTTTGCCATCGCACTATTAAATACCTTGAGTTTGGCGCGTGGACAGACCAGAGTTGAAGTATTCAAACGAGAAATCGCTGAGATATCGATTCGTCGTGCGTTCTCTATCATGTGGCTGTCGTTATTGGTCATTGGCATGGGCGTGACACTTATCAGCTACGATCAGCCCGAGCTGGACTTAATTAAAGTGATTTTTGAGTGCTTTTCTGCTTATAGCACTGTGGGCTTGAGTTTGAATTTGACGACCGAACTGTCAGATTTTAGCAAGATAGTGATTTCGGTGATTATGTTCGTTGGTCGAGTGGGTATGCTGACGCTCTTTATTGCTTTATTCAAAAACATGCGCGAGCGTAACTACCGCTATCCCACGGAAGAGATTACTATTAACTAAGATTTTGTTAACACAAGCGTGGCACTATTATTAAGGCATCAAAAGGATAATATGAAATATATCATCGTAGGGTTAGGCAACTTTGGCTCGTCGCTGGGTATGGCGCTGACCAGTCAAGGTCACGAAGTGATTGCTATTGACAGTAACATGCAAAAAGTTGAGGCCTATAAAGAGGTCATCTCGCATACGGTCTGTATGGATGCCACCGATGAGTATACCGTCACCGGTTTACCTATTATCGATACCGATATCGTCGTGGTCGCAATCGGCGAAGATCAAGGCGCGAACGTCATGGCAACGGCGCTATTTAAGACCTTAAAAGCGCGGCGCTTGATTAGCCGCAGTATCAACCCATTGCACCAAAAAGTGCTGCAAGCCATCGGCGTGGACGATCTTATTCTGCCTGAAAAAGAAGCCGCCGACCGCTGGGCCAAACGGCTGTCACTGCGCTACTTTGTAGATTCGTTTGAGCTTACCGATCATTTTAGTATCGTTGAGCTTAGTATTCCAAATACATTGATTGGAAAGACCGTTGACGACTTACAGCTCAAGCAAAAATTTAATATTCGATTGCTTAGTACCATGCGCTATGAGTATTATGAAGACAGCTTTGGACGTACGCAACGTAAGCCGAGTATCGAAGGTTTAGCTGAGCCTGAGCAAGTGCTACAGGACAAAGATGTTCTGATAATCTATGGCGCGAACAAGCATATTAATCAGTTTTTACGTAGCGTTGGGGTAAAAATCCAGTAGCAGGCTAAATCTAAATAAAGGATGTATTGTCTGAACACCAACGACGACATACCTATTATTTAAATAGCAACGCTATGACATTATAAAAGGGAAAGTTATGAATAAGTATCACATATCCGTCCTACTGATTGCCATGACGGCACTGCTGTCAGGCTGTGATCAATCGTCTCAAGACCCGAACGTTATGCTGTCAGAAGGGCAGAAAGACCCCATCAAACAGCTGGAAATTACCTCAAAAATTGATCGTAGCAAATTTGGCTATCAGCAAACCTTTTATGTGCCGATTTACTCTGACATTTATACCGATAGAGACAATCGTAAAGTCTTACTGTCCGCGACTTTGAGCGTTCGTAATACCACCCTAAAGAAATCATTGTATATCAATAAAATCGATTACTACGATACGCATGGGACTTTTTTAAAATCGTATCTGAATAAACCTATTGAGCTACCGGCCATGGGCACGCTCAATTATATTGTCGAAAAAGAAGAGGACAAAGGTGGCTCTGGCGCTAACTTCATCATTGAGGTCGAAGGCATTGATGATACCGTCACCCCAGTTATTGAGGCGGTGATGATAGGCAACTTTAGTAATAAAGCCTTTGCCTTTACGACGCAAGGTACGCCAGTAATACATTAGGGTCTGTTGAACATTCAAATGTGGTACTGGCAGTGGCTATTTTTTAGGTTTTATTCATTCATTTCTAAACCAATGACGCGAGTGAGATGTCCAGTTTTCAGATACACCGTAGCACCCTCTGGCCCTGCTTTGGCTTGCGGCTGTTCACCGATAGGGAAGCGTATCCACCCACCTCGTTTATAGACTTGGTCATCATCTATCAGTTCACCTGCTAATACCAGTAGCTCTGCACCACCATCTATTGGAGTATCAAACAGCAACTCGTCTGCATTTATACGCTGCAAGCTCACTTGCTCATTACTATCTAAAAACAGAGGGCAAACGTCGCGGTTGTCTTGACGTTGCCAGTTGGCACTATCTTGGGTATCAATCGCCACAGGATTGGACTCATCAGATGACATTTGACGTAGTTTAACAAAAATAACTGCACCTTCCTCACTACAAGGTCTATGACCTGAAGCCGGTGGATTGCGCAAGTACCAGCCTACCGGATAGTGTGTGTCATCAGCAGAAAAAGTCCCTGACAATACCAAAATCTCTTCGCCACCCGGATGCAAGTGATGCGGGAAGTAAGAGCTCGGTGCATAACGAACCAAACTGGTCGCGCGTGCCTTCTCTTCTCCTACGCGGTCAAGCATCACACGCTCCACACCATTTTGTGGCGATTTTACCCATTGATGGTCTTCAGGAGTCAGCGCGGCACGACGTGAAAAATCTGCATTGATAAGCATAAAGGTACTCCAAAGAACGTACTAAAAGTATAGACTGAAAGTCTTACTATTAAAGGTTTTAAAATTCACATAACTATTGACTGATAAACGTTACAGCCTCAGTACTACCGTTTTTACTAGGCTGACTGATAGTGATTTTGCTCGCTAAGACATCGCCTTGAGCATTGATTTTATAACATTCTGATGAAGTGCCATTAGGATCAAAATTGAGGAGTAGGTTCTCTGAGGTCTCTATACATAGCCAAGCGCGGTTATTGCTCTCCCTCGTTAGCGACCAGCTTTGTTTATAAGTACCAGTTTGTTTGCGCATACTGCTGTCGCTGTAGACGTTTTCGGTGATCAAGGCACTGGAATCGCCAACTGAAGCCATCTTGGGGATGACGGTCGTTTGGTTCGATAGCGAGTATCTACCGCTATTATCCGTGAAGCCATGGAACATCAAGGGATTGGTCGTAAAATAGTTGGTTGCGATAGATTGATTGGTGATTTGATCGTAGCGTTTATTGATGGTAGTTATCTCAGCAGCTTTAACTGATTTATTGTTGAAAGCAACTGTACCTTTGGGTGTCACCTTAATATCGGCGACGATGTTTCGCTTGTCCACTACGGCATGTAGTTGTTCGCTGCGCTCTTTGGTATAGACATTGAGTAGGGCGGTCTCAACAGGGTATTGAGTGATGGTATTTCCATTACTGCTACCATTATCAGTGCTGCCCATCGGTGCATTGATCGTCACACAAGCGCTTAAGCTGAGTCCTGCTACTACTACCACCGCTAAATTTTTCATAAGGCCATCCTTCCCATTATTTTAATTTTCTGAGTTGCTAATACCTACTATAATCGAATTTTACGCCACTCGCGTCTGACATTCGTTAATAGCTATTTTTAGCCCGTTTAGATATGATCAATTGAATTGAGGACATGCCCTAGATAAAGAGGCTAAAAAGAATAAGAAGCAGGATAGGGGTCAAGAATAAAATAGCTTGCAGGCATGAAGCGACGATTAAACGGTTGTAAGCTGTCTAATCGTTGAATTGGCATTATTCCATACTGTGGAATAATGCAGATTATTTTGGGTTTATTTCTAAAAAACTTGAACTAAGGTGTACCTGCATGACCTACTTTGACTTGTGTGGACAGCATACGACCTTTGGTTTCAGCTTTACGTGATGCTTCATCCCAATCAGGTGCCGCACACATAAATAGTGTTTTACCATCTTGTCCGCCGAGGGCAACCGCAAAGATACCATCAGGTGCCGTATCGATAGTTTCTAAAATCTCACCACCTTCTGCTATACGGACGGCACGCTGATTCAACGTATCCGCAATCCAAACCGCACCTTCGGCATCTAGCGCGAGACCATCAGGTAATATACTGGCATTTTCTATACGCAAACCAAGGTTTGGTTCATTACCCAACTCTCCAAAATTAGCAAAGTCGCGCTTTTCACCGAGGCTACCATCTTCGTTGATATCAAACTGCGTAATTTTATTGCCAAACAGCTCGTTAACGATCAAGGTCTTTTGATCTGCAGAGATAACCATACCATTTGGAAATGCCAATCCTTCAGCGACAATCTGTGAGCTTCCATCAGGCTTAACCAAAACAAGCCCCGTATTTTCATGGTCAGCACCACCCATCAAGTCAAAGCCAAAGTTACCGATGTAAGCATTACCATTGGCTGAAACCACCATGTCATTGGCATGACCACCGCAATGCTCCCAAATATCGGCATGAACGACCAAGTTACCGTCATTTTCTAGTCGTAATAATTTGCGGTCTTTCATCGATACAACCAGCATACGTCCATCAGGCAGCCACCCTAAACCAGAGGGTTGCTGCTCAACATTAGCAATTTCTTCTGCCACTCCCTCATCGTTGACACGATAAATGCTTTGAGTATAAAAATCAACAAACCATAGAGCATCGTTATACCAGCGAGGGCCTTCTAAGTAATGAAAGCCATCAACGACAACGTCTAATTTATATTCTGACATAATTGTTTCCCTTAAATAGTGGTTATCTTCCTTGATAAATAAAACTGTTTTGAATAGCAATGGTTTCTGTTTTAGAGTATCTCCTTATATATCGTTGTCACCTCATCTAAAGTCATGTCTTTGGGGTTGGTTGCAATCAGTCGGGCATAGGTATTTATTACTATGTCTGCCAATGCGGGGATGTCTTGATCTGTTATATCCAATTCGCTTAAGCGATACTTGAGACCACTATTTTCTAAAAACATCTTTAGTTGATTAATAAATAAAGTCGCTGCGTCTAAGTCTGCCATGCCAGATGTCTGAGTAGGCATGACAGCATGAGCCAGCTCAGCATAAAGCGGGGCGGCTTCTGATAAGTTAAATGTGAAAACACCACACATAACGAGTGCATTGGCATGTCCATGAGGAATATGAAAATTGATACTCAGCGGATACGAGAGTCCATGTACTGCTGCTACTGATGAGTTAACAAAGGCAATACCAGCCAAAGTAGAGCCTAATAACATTTCGGCACGAGCGTCGATATCATCGCCTTGAGCCAATACTTTCTCAAAGTTATTCCAGAGCATCTGCAATCCTTTAACAGCCAATGCATCTGAAATAGGATTTTTCTTAGTACGACTCGTATACGCTTCAACGCAGTGAACCATGGCATCCAAAGCGGTTGCAGCCGTGATGTGACGAGGTAGTTTCAGTGTGAGTGTGGCATCTAAAATGGCGACATCAGGTAGGATTTTAGGCGTATAAATGGCTTTCTTGCTGCCATCTTTTGCTGTGATGACAGAGACAAAGGTAGACTCTGCACCCGTACCAGCAGTCGTTGGTATCGCAAATAAAGGCAGCTTATTAAAGCCACTGACATCTTTGTCTAAAATGTCATTTACTGACTCAAAGTCATTTGGAAGCAAGGCGACGATTTTGGCAGTATCAATAGAGCTGCCACCGCCTAGACCAATAACCAGATCACAGTTATGGTCTCTGGCAATTTTCATAGCGTCATTGACGACGTCAACGGGTGGGTCAGCGATGACAGCATCGAAGACCACCACTTGAATGCCAGCTTCTTGTAATGATTGCTGTGCGATATCGACATAGCCCAGCTGAGTGATTCCAGCATCGGTAACAATAATAGCCGACGTCGCACGGTATTGTTGAGCTAACGCGCCTAGCTTTTTGCGCATACTGTCAGCTTCGCTGATGATATGACCATTGCTATAAAACTCAATCCCTGTCATTTTTTCTTCCTTGTGTAGAGATACATCTAGATATGAATCAGCACTAATCGTAAGATATATATTCAATCCACTATAAAAGCGTTACAGCGTTAAGCTCGCTTGAGGTATTAAATATACATCTACACTCGGTTGCCTTGTACCACTTTTAAATTGAACCGACTATAGTTAATCCTCTATAAATTGGATACGGTGTCAAGCTTGCTTAGTCTACTACTTGTAGTACTTTCACTCGCCTTCCTTGTATCCAAATTATACTGAACCGACTATAGCTTACGTAATTCAGTATACGCAACTTCTTTAGTTATAGGCTGTCTAGTATGCGTGCATATCAAGAGTTTATCGCGCTTGCATAACTGATTCAATAGACCCTAACTATCTACTTAGCGATAAATAGTATATATAATTCAAAAAAATATCAGGACGTATTGGGTTTGATTATTATCGTCAGGCTGCAGTTGAACGAGGAAAATTTAACTATTTTTAACCGGTCAATACAATTGAGCGCGCGTCCTAACAATACGTTTTAGATAATTACGTCAACGTATAAAAATGATGAAAAAATCTTAGTTTTTTTGAGTAAACGCTTGAGCTTTACTTATATGATCTACGTTCCTCTTTAGGCGCATCTCCATTGGAACAGTTTTTGTCCTTATTAGCTTTATACAACGTAGCAAACGAATAAGTAACCAGCAATATCGACTGCTTCTTGATCACTAAGTGAGTTACCTTGAACAAACGGCATTTTGTCTTTGATCAAATCAATTAAGTTAATATATGTTATTGTATATTGATGAGCGTTGAAATAGTATGGTATTTTAAACGAATTCACATAGCTCTTTGATAATTAGCTAATTAATATCATTTCGCTATTAAAGGTAGCCGCTTAGTTTAAATTATTATAATAAGGATAAAATTATGCTTTTAGAAAAGATTAAAACACCTGGGCTTTCACACCTATCTTACTTAGTGGGTTCTGGTGGACAGGCTGCGGTGATTGACCCACGGCGTGACTGTGCGATATATGTGGAAAAGGCACGCGCAGCGGGGCTTCAGATCACTCATATTTTTGAGACACACCGCAATGAGGACTTGGTTTCTGGCGCACCAATTTTGGCAGAAATGACAGGAGCTATTGTATTACATGGTCCCTATCCAGAGCGACCGATTGTCTATGCTAAGACAGCGCGTGCTGGTGATTGCTTCACTATCGGTCAGCTCGAAATTCGCGTACTAGAAACGCCCGGCCATACTGATGATCACCTTGCTTATGCGCTGTTTGATACAGCCTATCCAGATAAGGCGGTTGGCGTTTTTACTGGTGATGCTCTATTTGTGGGAGATGTTGGTCGTACTGATTTTTATCCTGATCGACCCAAAGAAGTTGCAGGCCTGCTTTTCGATTCATTACAAGATATTCTAGCGCTAGGTGATCAAGCTATTATTTATCCTGCCCACGGTGCTGGATCAGTCTGCGGTTCGGGAATGGCAGAACGTGAGTTTTCTACCGTCGGCCACGAAAGATTGAACAATCCGCGTTTACAAATTACAGATCGCGATGACTTTATTGATTTTAAAGTGAGTGAAAACCATTACCAACCACCTTATTTCCGGCTGATGGAGCGCCTCAATATGGAAGGTGGTGAAGCCCCACCAATTGTCATGCGGCCACGTAATCTTTCGCTTGATCAACTTAATAGTTGTGGTGCTGATCATCTTATCGACATTCGTGAGCCAATGGCCTATGCTTCAGGTCACTTACATGGGTCTATGAGTCTACCGGTAAATATGCTCCCTGCTTTTGCTGGATGGTTTATTAAAGAAGGGCAAAGTTTGGCATTGATTGCCTCTGATGAAGAGCAGCTTGCTACTGCGATGGAGCATCTGGTACGTATTGCTTTTGACAATATTGTAGGTGGTTATGTGGGCGTTGTTCCTGCTGCTGCCAAAGGTGAGCAAATGCAACAAACCCTTATGATCGATACACATGAAGTAGAAAATCGTCTTAATAATGCTCAGAATTGGACATTGCTTGATGTACGCGATATCGATGAGAGGAATACCAGTGCGATTGAAGAGTCACAGCATATTTATGTCGGGCATCTTAATGAACGTTGGCGTGAGCTTGATCAGAGCCACCACTATACATTGATGTGTGCCAGCGGTGCCCGAGCGACGATAGCGGCAGGATGGCTTGCCAGTCGTGGTTTTGAGCACCTTGATATATATCTAGGTTCAATGGGGGCATGGCAAGCTGCGCATGATGAATCTAATGGTGAGATTGTTTAAGACAATAGAAGTTACTTTTGCCAACGAACTCTATTTATATAGATCACCGCTGAAGATGTGTTAATCAAATTTGCTAAAAATAGCGCCCACTGTAGGCGCTATTTTTTGTTTCATTTTTCATCATTCTAAGCTCTATAGTACGACAAAAAGAATATACCAAAAATTTCATGCCTAATCGACTTTGATCGTGACCATGATAGCTTTCAATGTCTTGTAAGAGCTTGGGTAACTCATTAAGCTCAACGTGTTTCATGTGCTTAGTTTTCGCTTTCGGATATAGCTCTTTTAACCCTTTAGTAGGGTTTACCTCGATTAGGCGCTCTCTCTCTTAGCTCTTCTAAGAATATTGCCAACGAGATCAATAGTGCGTCTGGTTACTTCTCGTGGTGGTAAACGTTCAATGTTAGTCCTGCTTTCAATCTGATCAGCCATAAATTTGCAATCTTCGAATGTCACAGCTTTTAAGGCTATACGTATAAAGCTTGGTAGCACGTCTTTATGCATACGATTGTAGTCTTGTTAGTAGGTGCGAGGCTTTACGTTGCGCTCAGGCTCATCTAACCATTAAAGCGATAAGCACTTACCCATGCTCGAGTGCCTGAGCTACGTACCAGTAACTGCAAACCTTGTTGATCGCTATATTTATCTGGACAAGAAGGGGTGCATTTATCAGTGGGTTTGAGCTTACGGATCTTACTATCACTTAACATGTTGGTCTATTCCCTATACCTACGAGCTATATGCTTAAAGCGTTAAGAGGGTTATGTTGGTCTACAGCGTGTAAACCTAGATCTAATGTTGGTCTAATTACGATGTATATGAATGATAGACCAACGAATAGACCAACACAAGCGACGGGATAGTTGGGTCACGTTGGGTTGAATTGGGAAAACAGCAGACATAAAAAAAACGCTAGACGCGTTATTTACAAAGGTTTTAAGAAATATATGGGAGAGGGTAGGACAAGATAGGAAAACTAGGAGGGTTTCTTAAAATTGATAAGATTGGCGGTGAAGGAGGGATTCGAACCCTCGATACGCTATTAACGCATACACACTTTCCAGGCGTGCGGTTTCAGCCACTCACCCACTTCACCGTTTTTGATATAGTAGACAGTTTTGATTGATTAAAATAAAAAATAATCAGTTGTCCGTATATTTGAGACCGCCTAGTATAGCGGATAGCATTTAAAATGTCACGGCTTACGCCTTATCTTTCTTTATTCACAGGCGCCTGCTACGATAGCGTATACGTAATGATAAGCATAGATGGTTGAAAGTTGAATGATAAGTGTCGGCAGGATCAAATACAGTGTCAAAAACAGCATCATAATGACTGTGATGATGGTAGTAAGCATAACCTCGGCGCATGCTGATGACTTCACCCAGTGTAGCCAGTCCTTTTATGGCAGTATCTATCCTGAATTTACCAATCCTAAGCTCAGTAACAAGACACAAGCGCTATGTATGGATGGTTTTGCCGTGATGTATTCAGGAGTATCACGCACGCCGCTGTGGTCGGCAGAGTATTTAGATCGCAAGCGTTTACAGCAAGCCAAAGAAATTGATCGTGAAGACAGTTTTCATGAAGAAAGCCGACTACCCACATCCGCACGTGCCTCATTGTCTGACTATTCAGGCTCAGGCTATGATCGCGGGCACTTAGCGCCCAATGCTGATATGGCGAATCGCAGTCAACAATATGATAGTTTTAGCTTGGCCAATATCGCTCCGCAATCGCCACGTAATAATCGCTATATTTGGCGCAATATCGAGTCAGCCACTCGTTACTTAACCCAGCAATATGGAGAAGTTTATACCATTACAGGGGTAGCGTTTACTGGCAAAAAAACCAAGCAATTGGCTGATCGAGTGCTTGTTCCTAGTCATTTCTTTAAAGCAGTTTATATTCCTGCGATTAATCAAGCAGGGGTCTATTACGCACCAAATGATGAATCAGAGCGTATAGAAATTATCAGTGTCGATGAATTGGCGACCGAAATTGGCATCGATGTATTACCCGTACTGGATGCCAAGACTAAAGCGCAAGCGTTCGAGCTACCACTAAAGGCTGGCGAGAGTTCGGATTTGCCTGAGGCGACTGTTGGAGAACCTACTTGGATGCTTTTTGTCTGGGCGATTCTTGACTGGCTGATCACCCAGTTGCAGGCATAATGTTTCTACTATTAGCCTATTTAGTCGCTTTTATTCAGATTGAGGACACACTCTAGTGTCTGTATGTGACAGAAAGTACGAAATATTGAAAAATCACGTAAGATGCTGTTAATAGAAAGGAGACTCAAATGATTGACCCATTTGCCAATAATCATCAAAGTATGCAAATTGGTGAGCTCGTGATTGAAAACCAGCAAGATAAAATTATCATATATGGTGATATTAATTTGACCTTTGATGCCACTGGGCATCAGCAAGCACAACAGTTACATGAGTTAACAAGTAAAATTTTACAAGCCTTTGAAAACAACAGTAAGTACAATAATAATGATGACAAGTCAAAAGAAAAAGATGACCAGCTGGATAAAAATATCGACAATCCCTTCTTGTAACTGTTTGATATAGTTCTGATTTTATAGAAATAATAAACTATAAAAAAATTACTAGGCAAAAGCTTAAAATTGCTTATAATGGGTCAAGACATCGCTTATGTCGTTTAGAATTTTAATGAACAGCTTATTTATTGTTGCGTTAACCCACTACTAACTAGTAGGAAATCGCACAGCTGGGAATGAAGTTTTAGCGAAGGATAAGCCTAGGAGAGTAGAAACATAACGTTTCGAATAATCATTGTATGAAGGGAGTCAGTCTATGAAATTTTTTACAAAAACCACTTTAGCAGTTGCAGGTATCAGTTTAGCAAGCATGGCATTTGCCGCTGATCCTTTAGCCAATACCACTTGGCAGACTTATGATGAAGGTAAGCCAAAAGGCACAGTAAAAATCACTGAATCAAATGGTGTTTTGACAGGTACGCTGATTTCTACTAATTCAGCCAAAGGTAAGAAACACGTTGGCACGACTATCATCAAAGGTCTTAAAGCTGATGGTGGTGGTAAATATAGTGGTGGTACGATTACTGATCCTGAGAAAGGTAAAGATTATCGTATGACGGCACAACTAAGTGGTAGTACATTGAAGCTAAAAGGTTATATCGGTCCATTCTCACGCAGTCAAGAGTGGAAAAAGAAATAATCTAATTTTAAAGAAACTAGATTATTAGATACTTTATAGAAAGCAATTTATATAGTACAAATTATACAGTATAAAAAATCCCGCATTACCGAAAGGTAGTGCGGGATTTCTTTGTACTGCAGTATTTTTCTAGACGCTCACCGATTATCTTACGAATTCTGGGTAAGCTTCCATACCGCATTCAGCGATATCACCACCTTCATATTCATCTTCTTCAGAGATACGTAGACCCATCACCACTTTAATGATTGACCAAACGATTAGACTGGCAACAAATACCCATATAAAGATGGTCGCTGCGCCTGCAATTTGACCTACGAACGATGCTGCTGGATTGGTAATAGGAACAATCAGTAGACCGAAGAGACCAATTACACCATGTACCGAGATAGCACCTACTGGGTCATCGATTTTTATTTTATCTAAAGCGAGAATGGATAAAACAACGATAACACCTGCTATCAGACCAAACAGTGTGGCCTGCAGCGCAGAAGGAGTAGAAGGTTCTGCGGTAATCGCAACCAAACCTGCTAGCGCACCATTTAGGAGCATGGTTAAATCAGCCTTACCAAAGATAAGGCGCGCTACTAACAATGCACCAATAGCACCACCTGCTGCAGCGGCATTGGTATTCAAAAATACCATCGCGACAGAGTTGGCACTGGCGATATCACCGAGCTTGAGGACAGAACCACCGTTAAAGCCGAACCAACCCATCCACAATATGAGAGTACCAAGTGCTGCTAATGGCAGATTGGCACCAGGAATGGCACGTATTTCACCATTAGAACCATATTTACCTTTACGAGCACCTAACAATAATACCCCTGCTAATGCAGCAGCAGCACCTGCCATATGGACGATACCGGAACCAGCAAAATCAGAAAAGCCTAAGTCACCTAAGTTAAATAAGCCAAAGACGTCTTTGCCACCCCAAGTCCAGCTGCCTTCGACAGGATAGATAACACCAGTCATGACTACCGCGAAGAGGAGAAAAGCCCACAGCTTCATACGCTCAGCGACAGCGCCTGAGACGATTGACATACAGGTTGCGACGAATACCACTTGGAAGAAAAAGTCAGAAGCTGCAGAATAAACAGAATCACCACCAAAGCCATTTTCAGCTGAGGCTGCTAAAGCATCTGCTACCAAAGCCTCACCGCCTGCAATACCGCTTAAGAATAGATTGCCATCATACATAATGGCATAGCCGCAGATCATGTACATGGTACAAGCAGTAGCAAATAGCGCGATATTTTTTGTTAAGATTTCGACGGTGTTTTTTGAGCGTACCAGCCCTGCTTCTAACATGGTGAAGCCCGCTGCCATCCACATGACTAGCGCCCCACACATTAAAAAGTAAAACGTATCAAGTGCGTACTGGAGCTCAAAGATTTGATTTTGCATGTTAATTCCCCCTTGAATATATGCAATATAGATATCGGTATGTCCTATAAATCTGTGTTTATAGGTAAGTCTACGCGTTAGATAGCGTCAGGACCTGTCTCGCCCGTACGAATACGAATGACTTGCTCAAGAGCCGTCACAAATATTTTACCGTCACCGATTTTTCCAGTGCTAGCGATGCGAGTGATGGCTTCGATAGCAGGTTCAACCATCTCATCGATAACGGCCACTTCAACTTTTACTTTAGGTAAAAAGTCCACCACGTATTCTGCGCCGCGGTAGAGCTCCGTGTGACCTTTTTGGCGACCGAAACCTTTGACTTCAGTGACGGTAACACCTTTGACACCGATGTCAGAAAGCGCTTCACGTACATCATCGAGCTTAAACGGTTTTAAGATCGCAGTGATTAGCTTCATAAAAAATTCCTTATATGTGTGATGTCGCAGGTTGATATAGACATTGTGCTTCATCGTATGACTGCCATTCTTAACGTAAGTCATTCAAGAACTGTGCCAAACCTAATCAAGGGGGTAGCTAGGATTGAGCCAATTGGTTCAAAAATGCTTATGGTATTGACAAAAAATACGGCTTATAGGGGCACGATAATCGTCATTGTTGTCCATACAAGCAGAGTAGATCAACCTTTAACGTTGGAGTATCGAAAACTTTATTATAACCAACTTTTAAAGCGCTTGGGGAGGCTATCACTTTATTTCATGTGATGATTTGATAAAAGTGTATAGCAAATGAGTACTGAGTAAAAGTAGACAGGAGGGGCAGAGCACAATACTCTGCCCGCAAATTAAACGTTGGCGTTATACTTTAGGGAAGAGTAGGTATGGGGTTTTGGTGCTGCCTAGTAGCTTTTTGGTGTCGCTGCCTTTGAGCAATTCATGCAAACGAGACTGACCAAAAGCGCCTGTTATCAGCAGACCAATATTGTGCTCGTTTTGATAGTAGGTTAAGGCTGCTGTCACATCACGGCAGTCTAACAATGCCTTTTTGGATTTTATGCCAGCTTGCTTGAGACGGGCATAAGCTTCACGTAATGCGTCGCAGTTTTCCGAGTTGTCTTTACCGACCATAACAATATGAATGGTTAGGGCGCGAACAAGCGGCGTTTTGCATAGCCAATTAAGCAGTTTATGAGAAGTTGCACAGTTGTCAAAAGCAAATAAAGCAGTTGTAGGGGTCAAAAATGGTGCATGAGTCACCAAAATGGGGCAGTGGCTTAAACGAATAAGCTGACTCAACGTTGCTTTGCAGGTCACATGATGACCGATAACAATCAATTGCGCCTTATTGTCGACATAATCGATACTTTGATTAAGATGTTCATGACGATGCAGCGTATACGTCTTTAATTTTTGGCGCTGCTGCTCGCAATAAGTTGTGGCTTGATGAAGTAACAGTTTGCCTTGCGCTTTTAGTTCACAATTACTCAAATGTTCTTTGGTAGTAAATTGATCCAATAAAGCACTTTCGTCATCGATATTGAGGCAACCAGAATAATTGACCGCTGCTTTTTGTTGCAAGCTTGGTACTGAATGCAACAGACCGATAGGGGCTTGTAAACGAGGTGCTGCCCACATGCTCGCCTCTAGCACGGCTTGTACGTGATCAGGGCAGTCTAAGCAGGCAATTACGCTATCTGGCTTTAAATTACTCATAAGGCCACCACATCATCTAATAATTAAAATACCGTCAAGCAGGTCAACTCATCTGCGATGACACTAAAGCTTGAACTGGTATACCAATATAATGGTTTGTCTACAAACCATGAATTAACGTCCGTTCGATAACGCAGGCATAGTGCTTGGTCATCTAACCATTTAATCCAACAAGCCAATGTCTCGGCGATCATGGATAGAGAAACGGTCAATCAACGTACGGCTTGCACTGTTGAGTCCTACCACTTTGACATCAATCCCTTCACGTTGCAAGCGCATGACCAGCTTGTCCAAGGTATCTACGGCACTGACGTCCCAAAAATGCGCTTGGCTGACATCGATATGAATGCTATCCAAAGCTTCTTTGGTATCAAAACTATGCAAGAACTGCGTCGTTGAGGCAAAGAACACTTGGCCTTGGACGTAGTAATAGCGCGTGTTACTACTGTCGTCATACTCGCTAAATATCGTTAAGAATTGCCCGATTTTATTAGCAAACGCTAGCGCAGACAGCAAAACACCAACACCTACGCCATATGCTAGATTATGCGTAAAGATAGTGGTCAAAACGGTCGCTAGCATGACGATGTTAAATGACATCGGATGGGTCTTGAACTCGCGAATAGATTGCCAATTAAAAGTACCAATGGAGACCATAATCATCACAGCCACTAGTGCTGCCATCGGTATCAGACTGACCCATTCACTCAAAAACACCACCATAATGAGCAGTACCACACCTGCCATCAAGGTAGACAGACGTGTACGTCCGCCTGATTTGACGTTGATCATTGACTGGCCAATCATCGCACAACCTGCCATACCACCAAAGAATCCTGATACCACGTTGGCAATACCTTGACCACGACACTCGCGGTTTTTATCGCTCGGCGTATCAGTTAGTTCATCCACAATCGTCGCTGTCATCATAGATTCTAATAAACCAACGATGGCCAGCGCGATAGAATAAGGCGCAATGATTAAGAGCGTCGTTAAATTTAATGGAATATCTGGCAGCAAAAATACGGGTAGAGAATCGGGCAAATCACCCATGCTACCGACGTTACGAATATCGAGATTCATATACATCGCTACCGCGGTCAAGCCAACGATACAAATCAGCGGTGAAGGAATCACCCGACCAATTTTAGGAATAAGCGGAAACAGATAAATAATCGCCAAGCCCGCCGCGGTCATGATATAAACGGTCATCCCGACCTTCTCAGTCATAGGGTTAAGCTCAGGTAATTGAGCCATAAATATTAAAATCGCTAGCGCATTCACAAAGCCAATGACCACCGAGCGCGAGACAAAACGCATCAGATTGCCAAGCTTAAGAATACCCATGACGACCTGAATCGCCCCGCACAGTAAGGTAGCAGCCAGCAAATACTGCAAGCCATGATCAGCCACCAAGTCTACCATCACTAGCGCCATCGCTCCTGTCGCTGCCGAAATCATACCCGGCCGACCGCCGACGAAACTAATCACGACGGCGATGCAGAATGATGCATACAAACCAACTTTTGGATCGACGCCCGCGATAATAGAAAAAGCAATGGCTTCTGGAATCAAGGCCAGTGCAACCACCACCCCTGATAAAACGTCACCGCGAACATTGGAAAACCAGTCGTCACGTAAGCTATCAAAAAAAGATGTCATAAGTAAACTGCATAGAGTTAAAGGCAAAAAAAGTAATCATTACTCAGTGTTAAAATGATCGCGTTATTACAGGTCGTTATAATCAGTGCTACTAAACGTACTTTTATTATACTGTTGCTTCATTACCAATCGATAATTAGCTAGCAGCACGCCCATCAATTTATTGACTGGTATCGCTAATACGCTCACCAATAGTCAATATGATGACAGTGCCTAAAATATAAGGCCTAAAATATAGTGTATTAAAATACAGTGTCTAAAATAAAGTATAAGAACCGCCATGACGTACCGCGGTAGAAGGAGATAAATAATCTATCAGACAAAAGCGCATAAGTAGATCGAAGCCAGTGTCTGCCATCTCATTACCTCAATAGGAATCGTTGCGGAAGCAGCGTGACAATAGCGCGGTAAATGTGACAACATGCTAAACTAAAATACTTAGGTGAAATATCTAGCCCAAATATCTGTTTAGGCCGATATTATAGCATTAGCTACTCAATATAAAAACAGCCGCATAATAGCACAAAGTCATAAAAAACCAGTACCGAAATCTGAACGATACCGTTATCATGCTCTTCATCTTAACAATATCATTCAGACGGTCTAAACCACGTATATGCTTGATGCCATTTTGTTCGTCCAATAGAAGGAAGAGATATGACCACCCTCACCGCAACAGAAACCTTACTTCATAAGGGCAGTGGTCTACAAGTCGTGGTCGGTTTGGGACAGTCAGGGCTTTCAGTAGCGAACTATCTTACCAAGCAAGGCTACCATGTGGCTGTCACTGACAGTCAGCCGACGCCTGCCTTAGCAGATCAACTACCAGCAGCCGTTGATATTCGCCAATTTGGAGCGATAGATGCAGAATTATTGCAACAAGCGGCACGGATCATTATCAGCCCAGGTATTTCTCTAGATACCGACGTGGTTGCCGCCGCCCGTCGCGCCAACATTCCTGTGGTCAGTGATATTCAGCTGTTCTGCGAAGCCTGCACCGTACCGATCGTTGCTATTACTGGCTCCAATGCCAAAAGCACGGTGACGACTTTGGTTGGACAGATGGCGGCGGATGCCGGTATCAATGTGGGCGTCGGTGGTAATATTGGCGTGCCAGCCCTTAATCTACTTGCCAATCCTGATATGCAATTGGCCGTACTTGAGCTATCAAGCTTCCAGTTAGAGACCGTGACCAATTTAGGTGCGCAAGTAGCAACTGTCCTTAATATGTCACCCGATCATTTAGATCGCCATGGTGATATGCTGGGCTATCATCAAGCCAAGCACCGTATCTTTCAAGGTGCCAAATCGGTGGTGATCAATCGTGAAGATGCGCTGACTCGACCATTGGTGGCGGATAATTTGCCACGGCTGAGCACAGGTATCCATGCTCCTGATAAAGGTCACTATGGTCTCATCACTGATCCAGAAGGACAGATCTATCTTGCGCGCGGGACCGAGCGGTTACTATCAGCGGACAAACTACAGATTAAAGGGCGTCACAATTTGCTCAATGCGCAAGCGGCTTTGGCACTAGGTGAGCTTGCTGGCTTACCACTAGATAGCATGCTAAATACCTTGCAGCAATTCACAGGTCTCGAGCATCGCTGCCAGTATGTCGCCACTGCGGCAGGCCTTGATTATTTTAATGATTCAAAAGGCACCAATATTGGCTCGACCATGGCGGCTATCGAAGGATTAGGCGCGGTCTATGCGCCAAAAGACGGTAAGCTGTTGTTAATCTTAGGCGGACAGGGTAAAGGTCAACAATTCGGTGAATTGACGCCTTTTATCAATAAATACGTCAGCCAAGTACTGTTTATTGGTGAGGATGCTAAGCAGATTGAACAGCATCTACGTGCAACGAAATTAAGTGATGAAGTGGCGCTGCATCAATGCCAAACGTTAGAAAGTGCATTTGCCACCATTCAACAAGTCACTATAAGCAGCTTGTCACAAGTGCAAGCCGTGTTATTATCGCCAGCCTGTGCCAGCTTTGATCAATTTAGTGGTTATGCGGCTCGTGGTGAGCATTTTAGCCAGCTGGTCAGCCAGCTTGCGACAGATATTTAAATAGCATTAGCTAAATATTGGGCAATTACACAGCAATACAAACACAGCAGTGTGTAGCCAATCGCATTTTGTGGATAAATGATTGTTTTGCTTATAGATTACTGCTACTGTCAATAATCAGTCAGGCATTTTGCTGACTTTATTATTAGAACAGTGATAATGGATACAATAATCCTAGGATAGCTGCCAAATCAGGCGTTATTCTTCTAGTATTGACGGGCTATTATGGTCCGTGTGGTACGATCTACTTTATATTTTTTATACGGTGGCGTTGCATAAACGCCGTGTTTTTTCGTTTGTTAGTGTATATAAAATTATGGCGCTCTCTTCTCTTTTTCGTTCGTCTCCCCAATCGCAGCAAGCCTCTGGCTCAGATGGCATTCTTTCTATGCCGTCAGCGCGTGCAATTTTATTAGCGAGTGTCGGCTGTATGCTGGTGCTCAGTCTACTGATGGTCGCTTCTGCTTCTATTCCCTTCGCGCTCAGTCGCGGCATGACGGAGCTGTATTTTTTTAGAAATCAGCTCCTCTATATGGGAATTGGACTAATTGCTGCCGCTTTTCCTTATTACTTAGTATCCTTACGAACCTTATATAAAACAGAGACCCAGTTTCTCCTGTTAGCCATTACGGGGGGCTTGTTGGTTTTAACTTTGTTTGGCACGCCAATTAATGGCTCTAAGCGCTGGTTAAATCTAGGGTTCTTGAACTTTCAGGTAGCAGAATTGGCCAAACTGGTCATGATTGTATTCGTGTCTGATTTTGTCGTGCGTCGATCTTTTGAGGTTCGTAATGGCTGGGATGGCTTTTTACGGATATTTTTAGTGGTCGGCATGATCACGCTATTATTATTATTACAGCCAGATTTTGGCTCTTTGGTGGTCATTGTTGGCACAGTCTTCGCGATATTTTATATCGCTGGCGCACCTTACAAGCAGTTCTTGGCATTGGGCGGCTTGGTGGCTGGATTGGCAGTACTGGCAGTGACCTTGGTACAGTATCGCTTGGTACGTGTGATGTCGTTTTTGGATCCTTTTGACGATGTGCAAGACACCGATTATCAGCTGGCACGCAGTTTGATTGCCTTTGGTCGTGGTCAGTTCACCGGCGTCGGTTATGGTGAAAGCGTACAAAAACTGTCACATTTACCTGAAGCGCATACGGATTTTTTATTAGCCATTACGGGTGAAGAGCTGGGTTTTGTGGGGGTCGCAGTGGTATTACTGCTCGAGGCGCTCATCATTGGTAGTGCCATGCGTATCAGTTATAACGCGCTCAAGCGTCGCCAGATGCGTATGAGCTATACCGCTTTTGGTATCGGTGTGGTCTTTATCGCGCAAACGATTATCAATGCGGCGATGAATATGGGTGCCATTCCGACTAAAGGTTTGACCATGCCATTCTTTAGTTACGGTGGCTCATCGATGCTCATCAGCTTAGTGATGGTTGCCTTGCTGCTAAAGATTTATAAAGAAAGCCCTGAGATTGAAAAAAGCCAGTGCCGTTATTATTAGCAGGTGTTAATCTGTAGAAAAGCGTCGCCAGCAGCGGCGCTTTTTGTTTTTTAATAATAGGGCAGATTAAGAGCGCTCTTGCCTTTTAGCGGGGTATTATCCCATTGTGCAATTGCTTGCGCTAACATACGGGTTGGCGTATCTCTATCGACCGCTGGTTGCTGTAATAGCTGCAAAGCGTCGGCGATAAGCTTACTTGGATCGCGAGTATCAATCGGTTGCGCAAGGTTCTGCTTGGAGAGCTTTTGCCCATCAGGATTGCATATCAAGGGCAGATGATACCAGTGATCGATAGCTGGTAAGTTAGCCGCCTGCATGATACTAATCTGAGCAGTGGTCATGGGTAAAATGTCCAAGCCACGCATAATATGAGTGATTTGTTGTAGCCCATCATCGAGGCTGGCGGCTAAGATATAATTGATCATGCCGTCTTGGCGTCGAACCACCATATCCCCTAAGGTTTGTTGTGGATTATCCCACTGCAACCCTTGAATACCATCGCTAAACCCGATTCTATGGTCTGGCAGTTGTATGCGCAGCTTGTGTTGTTGACGATCGAGATTGGCATTGAGGCAGCAGCGCGGGTAGCGTTGTCTATTGGGCAGCAGTTGCTTAATATCCGTAGCATTCAAACCTGCTGGTAAAGGCTCTAAAGTTTGAGTCGTCGAGGATGTCTGTGCTTGCTGAGACCAGTAGCGCTCTAAGTCCTTACGTGAGCACTGACAACCATAAGTCAGTGGCAGCAGGGCTGACGACAAATAGTCATTATAGATATCAATACGCTCAGACTGATAAATGACATCGCCGTCCCACTGTAGCCCGAGCACTTCTAAATCTATAAGAATCTGCTCAGTGAATTGTCTGTCACAGCGTTCCGTGTCGGTATCTTCGATACGCAGCAGCCATTTGCCACCGAGCGACTTGATATGGCAAAAGCTGGCAAGCGCAGTGGTCAAGGAGCCAAGATGCAGCTCACCTGTGGGTGAAGGCGCAAAGCGACCGATAGGAGGTGATAATGGCTGCTGATGGAGAATAGGAGTATGGGCAGTTTGCAAAGTAGGGGTTATCAAAGTAATGACTATCAATGTAGGAGGATATAGCTAGAATAAAGAAGAACGGAGTAAAAAGATATTTATTAAATACGCTTGTTTTGTTAGGGCGTGTCTTCATTTTAAAAATGAGGATAAAAATGAGATAAATTGCCATCAAACAAGAAAAATAGCGCAGTCAGTGAAAAGTAATATCAATACATCACGCACTGTTGATATCAATTTTTCTTGCTTGCTGTGTCTGTGCAGACAGAGGCTACAAAAAATTTATATCAGTCATGCTGTCTCTTTTTTATATTGAACTGACTATAGTACAAGATCTAGGTGTAATGGACATTATTCATGCTGGCGTAGGGTCTAACGCTATATACTGTCTATATTTCCAAGGAATCAACGCCAT
>NZ_JBEOOU010000015.1:0-94629 GCF_040309405.1 Psychrobacter sp. W2-37-MNA-CIBAN-0211 | reverse complement strand
CACAGTCATCATGGGCTAAATGAGTATCGTAAGTTACGGTTTATTAAAGACTTTTTAGGGTCAAAGACACTCAAATAACATGAATTTTGTCCATTAGCGACTACCTTCTAATTTCTAGCATGAATTTTGTCCATTACACCAAGATCTATAAAACGCAACGAGCGACCAATAAATGGTCGCTCGTTATTATAAAGCCTGTCAGCACGCATTTACATGCGCTAGCATAAGAGGGCGTTTAGGTATGACCTTGGTTTTGACGCTCTTTGATCTCAGATAACGTCTTGCAGTCGATACATTGAGTTGCTGTTGGACGTGCTTCAAGACGACGCAAGCCAATCTCTACCCCACAAGTTTCACAAAATCCATAATCATCATTGTCAATTTCTGCCATAGACTTATCGATTTTGCGAATGAGTTTACGTTCACGGTCACGCGTACGCAACGTCAGGGCAAACTCTTCTTCTTGAGTGGCGCGGTCATTAATATCCGGCATGGCGCTAGACTCATCTTGGATATAAGTCTTGGTGCGATCTGCTTCGCCAATCAGTTGCTGCTTCCAATCCAACAAAATAGCCTTAAAATGCTCTAACTGCGCATCAGACATATACTCTTCGTCTTTGGCAGGCACATAAGGAGTAAACTTAACATCACTCGGATTCGTGGTCACGGTGCTCATATGGGTATCCTACTTTTTCAAATTAATTCAATAAAACGACATATCAAAAGACAAGACGTTATAAGTTTAACAAACGCGATAAGTTGTCCCTTTATAAAACGTTTTACCACTTGGTAACACAAGTAACACAGCTGAACTCATCGTACGGTTATATTGATATGTTTATATCAATGGTCAGGTATATTGTTATGCATATTTTTATTTAAATGGCTGGGCCTAAATAATGCGACAAATGACTGACTGTGAAAACTTAGCTTGTGGTCAATGTAGCCATCCTAGCTATTATAATTTTGCTTACGATTAGACGCGTTACCATCCTAACGCGGTTTGGTTTCATCAGTATCGTTATTCACTTATCATAAAGCAAAGTTTGATTTTGCCAACCATATGGACGAAATTTTTGTATTAAATCAAACATATGGACAAAGATAATTACAGTGTTTTTGACGCCGATAAAACTGGGCATCAAGTATCCAACCTTTTAACCCAGCTTGCAACCTCTCCATTGTTGGCTAATTGCAACCAGCGATAACCGGGGCGCGCGTTTTCATCGTAAGCAAAGTCATCTCTATAAGGCTTAAACTGATAGCAAGTCGAGGGCGTGCTATAAACGCTGACCCCTTGGCGGTGGCGCACTTGTGCTTGATGGGTATGACCGCTAATGATTACTTTTAATTGCTCAAATGGTTCCATATGCTGCCAAAAAGCCTCGGTATTCTTTGCCATATGAGTATCGATCCAGTCAGACTCTATCGGTATAACGTGGTGATGCAAGGCAATAAGCGCAGGCTTACTGCATTCTTGCAACTGCACACATAACCAGTCAATATCGGTTGTTGTCACTTCTCCTGCCACCTGCCCAGAAATAGAGGAATCCAGTAATAGCAATTGCCAGTATTCCGTCTCAATAACGTGTCGACTTAGCAAACGCGTATCCATCGGCTGGGCGACGAGTTCCCGCTCAAAAAAAGGTAAATCGCTACCAATCTCATCAGTGACATCATGATTGCCAGCAATACAGGCAAAAGGAATATCAGTCGCTTGTAATACCTCAAAAATATGGTCGTAGATAGCAGGCTTTACTTTATTCACCAAGTCGCCCGTCACCACGATCAGGTCACAGCGGATGTCTTCATTTAATGCTTGTTCGATGACTTTTTCAAAGCTATGCTGACAGACAGATATATCGGAATTATTGTCAATGTCGTCATTAGCTGGGGCAGAGGTGGGCGTTGATAAGTGCAAATCAGTGATCTGCAACACGTTTAGCTGTTCATCTGGCGTGCTGATGTTATTGGCAGGATAGCTTAGCATTGGGTCAGTCCCTTATCGAATCAAAACAAGTATTGCTATTAAAACGAATATGGATAAATCGATCACTTTTAGTTACGGGGTCTTATGGCGCATTTCTCCCATCCTTGATGGAAGATGTTGCCGCTTATAGCCCTACACTTACAAAACGAGCGATATGCAGCATTCTACTAACTATTACGTTGATAGCATTAAGGAAAGTTTATATCATAAAGTGAATGAAAGCTCTAGCAATATTGATGAAATAAAGTTGGACAAAGGAATAATGAAAGGTCTCTACGTAACAATAAAGATGGCATAACTAACGGCGCATCGTCCAAAACTTTGCCGTTAGCACCTTTGATAAAATCAGCGCTGCAAAAAATAAAATAGCCAATACCAGTACGATAGATAGTCCAGTCTGAATATCAAGCCAGATACTGCCCCAAACACCTAAGGTGACCCCAAGCTGAGCGATAAGCAGCGCGATAATCACCATTTGTTTTGGTGATGCTGACCACAAACGTGCTGTTAAAGCCGGTAGCACCAGCAAGCCACTGATTAATAAACTACCCACTGCTTGCAGGGCAATGGCACAAAACCCTGCCAATAATCCCATAAAAAACAGCCGTTGCCGTGTTGGGTTGACGCCTTGAATCCGTGCTAATGCTTCGTGAGTAGCAAGCTTAATTTGTGCAGGCCAAATATACGTGAGCAATACCAGTCCTACCAGTACACTACCGCCTATTAATGGCAAGTCTGCCCAATCAAGCTCGAGCAAATTACCAAACAAAAACCCCAACACGTTGGCTTGCTGATCGGTCAGCTGGGTCAGCGCTAACAGCCCCAAACATAGCAGAGACACTGCAACCACCGCCAGTACGGAATCGACGGGCAAACGCTCATCATCTATCATCACGAGTCCTAGTACCACTATCACGCTAACCAATGCAATGCCAATTCCCATAGGCAGTTGCCACCACACAGCCAATGCGACGCCTAGCAGAGTGCCATGCGCCAAGGCATCGGCAAAAAATGCCATGCGTCGCCACAATACCAAACACCCTAGGGGCGCGGATAGCAATGCTAAAATACTGCCAGCAATCCAAGCAGGCGCAATAATGGCTAACCAAGCACTCATATCATGTATCCAATAAACGGTTTATAAAATAAAGGTCGTAAAGCATTTTTTCGCTTTAGTCGTTTGGTTATGATGATTACAACTCGCTTGGCGCGTGATGTTCACAGGCATGCGGCTGATGGACATAAGGCTGCTCATAATGATGACCAAACAGCTTTTGAAACTCACTACTAATGGCAAGCTCGCTTGGTTGTCCCTCGCAGCAAATATGCTTATTCAAACAAATGACCCGTCGGCTGCCTTTCATCACCCAATGCAAATCATGCGACACTACTAGCATGGCACAGCGTAAGAAGTCCGGTAGCTCATCAATAAACTGATAGAGCCAAACCTCGGTATCAGGGTCAAGTCCTTGCATCGGCTCATCTAGAATCAATAAATTGGGCTTATCTAGCAAGGCACGAGCCAATAAAACTCGCTGCGTTTCACCGCCTGATAGATGCAACATCTGCCGTGATAGCAGGTGCGTCAACGATAAATTATCAAAGATAAACTGGCGTTGCTCAGCCGTTAAGCGTTTCTTATCTGCTTGCGCCAATAAGTCGCAGACTCGTAATGGCAATATCGGCGGTACCGCAAAGCGCTGCGGCACATAGCCAAGCAGTAACTTATGATGGGGCGTCATTTGCCCTTTAGTTGGCTCAATCAACCCTAAAATAAGCTTAACCAACGTCGATTTACCAGCGCCATTTGGCCCAATAAGACTGACTGTCTCGTTAACCGCAATATCGATATTAATATGTGATAACAAGCGTTGCGAACCAATGTCATAGCTGATATCGCTTAAGCTCAGCAGCTGGCTAGCTTGGTTGGTCTTATTATCCAGACTGATAGACGCAGACGATTGCTCTGATGGTGAAATGGGCAGGCTCATAGGCTAGTGACTAATATATTGGTAAATGATAAATGGCTGAGTACTGAATGCTAAATACTGAATAATAAGTACCTAGATCAGTACTTAATAAAGAAAAAATACAGCAAGCTTTATTGGCATGCTTGGCAACGTCCACTGAGCTCAATGACACTACGAGCGACGATAAAGCCGACATCTTGCTCCGCAAAGCTCATCATTTCTTGTACCGGTAAGCTGCTACATTCTTGCACTCGCTGGCATTGATCGCAAATTAAAAATGCGGCGGTATGCTGGGCGCGTGGGTGACAGCAGGGCACATAAGCATTGATAGAGGTTAATTGATGTATCAAGCCTTCGCCCAATAAAAACTCCAAACTGCGATAAACCGTTGGCGGCGCGACATTCTTTGGCGTCTGCTGATTGGTCGGCGCAGAATCTTGTGCATCCGGTTCTGATAAGCGCATTTGCTGCAATTGTGTGATCAAGTCGTAGGCACCAACGGGCTTATTGGCGGCCAGTACTAACTGATATATCTGCTGCCGCAATGGCGTGAAGCGTACACCACTTATGCGGCATTGTTCTTTTGCCGCCGTCAAGCGCTCGGTTATATCATGCGCGGTAAAATGTTGCACATCGTGCAAATGTTCGCATGTCGATGAAGTAGTGGACATAGGACAAACTCCTAAAAAATATGACACCTTTTTATGATGGCGTTTTTTATTGTTATAGTATAACATAATGAAATGAAAAACAGGTATGCTGCCTCAACTTAATATTAAAGAGCCTATTATGAATTCATTTTTCAGCCATTCTTTACGCTCGATCATTGTACTACAGCGACTGCTCATTACTGGGATAGTCGCGTTAAGCTGTCTGACGTTGAGCGCCCAAGCCGCCACCGTTAGCGTGAGTAATTATCCATTGTTCTTGTTGAGTCAAGCCGTGACGGAAGGTGCGCCGCCTGCCAAGCAATTATTGCAAGCAGGGGAGGTGGGGCATCACGGCAGTATTAGTCCGGGCGATATAAAAGCCATTCAAGACAGCAAGTTTGTGGTATGGTTTGGCGAGCCATTAGAAAACAATTTGGCCGCCAGTCTCAATAGCGCGCCCAATGCCATTGCTTTATTCAAGTTTGATGCGTTCAACCGCCACCCACTACGCGATATCAAAGGCGAAGCTATCACTGGCACGCTAGACCCGCATATTTGGCTCGATCCTGAAAATGCCAAAGCCATCACCCGTGCGCTTGCCGTGATTCATAGCCATGCAAATCCACAATATAAAGCTCTCTATCAAGCCAATGCACAAAAATTTGCTCAACGACTGGATAAAGAAGTGCTTGCCACAAAGCAGAGCACAGCGACAAAGGCATTGCCTTATTGGGCGTATCACGATGCCTATCAGTATATGGAGGAAAGCTTAAAGCTACAGCTCGTTGGTAGTCTAAGCACCGATCATCATTTAGCGCCAAAAGCCAGTCAGTTACGCTGGCTAAATGAGAAGCGTCCTGCCAAGCAAATGTGTTTGGTTAGTCCAAGTGCGCCAGCTAAAGGGTTGCTCGCTAAACTACAACCTGTAAAGAGTACCGTGCAAGCTGAAGACATGAGCACCAGTAAAGACTTCGTTAGTGGTTGGCAGAGTATGGCGCAGCAAATCCGCCAATGTATCGCATAGCCATTTTTAGCCCATTTACTCGCTTTTGTCGAGATTAAGGGCATGCCCTAGCATAAAGCGTTATTTAGAAGGGTCTTGGTGCTCGATAGCATTATCAAATTGTCGAGCACCAAGACCTTTGTTTTATAAGATATTAGCTAGGCTTTACTAAGTTTTTAGAGGGAGCGTTAGCGCTAAACAATCAAATGCTTGATAAGACGCATATTTTACTTGCTAATCGCGCGCGCGCTCCCTATAATAAGTGGCGTTTTATTTTGGTTAAAAGGCAACGTCTGTATAGTGACTTTTCATGGATAAAATGGTCATGAATAAACTGGTCACGGATAAAATCGTGGCAAATATGCGACATTATCCCAATACTATAGGATAGCTGCTGATGACCAAGCCTGCCAAACGCACGCAAAAAGATGAGATTGGCATCTACCTGAAACGCCAAGCATGGATTTTATTTATCCTGATTATTATTGGTTGGGTAGTAGATGTGATTTGGCTCGACAGTGGGCTCATAGTAGCAAAAAGTACCGCAATCGGTGCGCTACTTAGTTATGCCACACAAGCCGTCTTTGCAAATTTTATCTTTTGGCATACTGGATATCGCGCGCGCCGGCATATTGTCAGCCAGCTATATCGAGGTCAGATGGTCAAATGGCTACTGACAGTGTTTGGTTTCGCACTAATTTTTATTACCGTACAACCCCTATCAGCGCCTGCGTTGTTCATCGGTTTTATGGTAATGCAAATTAGTCACAGTTGGATGTTGTGGCACATACGCTAGCACTCTTTACGATCAGTATTGAAGTGAGTAAGTATCTATTAGCGTTAGATAAGTCATCCTGCCGTCCAACTTCTCTATGGCTAGCTTCACAAAGCCAAAAGAATGACAAATAACTGATTTGACGTTAAGGTGTGGACTTATAAGTTACTGCTATAAGTCGTTGAAATTAGCGTAAAAAGTAAAAATAGTCTTATAGATAAGAGATAGTTTGGTTAATTGCCATCACTTATAATTTTATTTTTACAATTTCACGAATGATGCAAACCCATGCCACTAAAGGTCAATAGCCGCTAACTTGTTCATACAGCGGATAAAAAAGTCATAATAGACTTTACACGAATACAACGCTGCATTAATATAGGCAGCTAACTGCTTTGTTTTTGGACGCTATATTAAGCGTTTGCCTAAAAAGGCAGGTATGAGCAGACACCTATTCGATATAAACATTAAAGGGCTATTAATGAATAATCATAAGCCCTTTTTTGATAGCTAAAATTTATACTAAGCTAGGTATATAGCACTAGTAAATAGAACTATGGGTTGGATGTTGTTGGTTACATGAGCGCCTTGGTTGGTTTTATCTCCTTACGTGAGACACGTGGGAAAAAGACCCGCCAATCGCCTCATCAGATGACAACCGTATTTTTGGTAGTTGATTAAATCGTTGATTAATAAGAAGCTTACATTATGGCATCCGAGCAACAAACATCATCAGAATATATCTCTCACCACTTAACGAATTGGACGTACGGCTATTTGCCGGGCGAAGGCTGGAAAGTTGCCTATACTGCTGAAGAAGCAGGGCTTATGGGCTTTAAAGCTATCCATCTTGATTCTATGCTTTGGTCAGTTGGCCTAGGTATCTTGTTTTGCACCATCTTTTGGATGGTTGCCAAAAAAGTCACTTCAGGCGTACCAAGCAAAACTCAGGCAGCAGTTGAGTTGATCGTTGAGTTTGTTGATAACAACGTTCGTGATTCGTATAGTGGTACCTCAAAACTGATTGCGCCACTGGCGTTGACTATTTTTGTGTGGATCTTCTTGATGAACTTGATGGATTTATTGCCTATCGACTTTATTCCAAGTCTTGCGGGGCAAGTTGGCGCCATGATGGGTCATGATCCACATCACGTATTCTTCAAGATTGTGCCAACGACTGATCCTAACATCACGCTTGGCATGTCATTTTCTGTCTTTGCGCTGATTATTTTTTATAGCATTAAAGAAAAAGGGTTGGGTGGTTTTGTCGGTGAGTTAACACTCCATCCGTTTAGTGCCAAAAACCCAATCATGCAAGCCATTTTGATTCCCATTAACTTTATTCTAGAAGCAGTTACCTTAATTGCAAAGCCTGTATCACTTGGCTTGCGTCTATTCGGTAACATGTATGCTGGGGAATTGATTTTCATACTGATTGCCCTGATGCCGTTTTGGATTCAATGGGCGTTATCAGTACCGTGGGCGATCTTCCACATCTTAATTATTACACTTCAAGCGTTCGTATTTATGATGCTAACGATAGTTTACATGTCGCTTGCATCATCAACTGAACATTAATTAGACATTCAATAGGTAAATGAGGATACATCAATGGATCCAGTATTAGGTGGTTACACAGTTATAGCAGTAGCGCTACTTATCGGTCTTGGCGCACTTGGCACAGGTATTGGTTTTGCTATTCTAGGCGGCAAATTCTTAGAAGGTGTTGCGCGTCAGCCAGAACTTGGCTCACAATTGCAAACTCGTATGTTCATCGTAGCAGGTCTTCTTGATGCTATTCCGATGATCGGTGTTGGTATTGCTATGCTATTGTTATTCGCTAACCCTCTAGCAGGTTAATCAGAAAGCTCAGTTGTAAATGTTTGGTAGCCAAAGTTTGTATCTTAACCATAGCCAAAGTTTGGCTATCAAATATGATCAATGAAACTGATTTTTCATTAACAAAGAGGTGATCACGTGAATATCAATTCTACCCTCATCGGTCAAGCCATTGCTTTTGCAATCTTTGTGATGTTCTGCATGAAATTCGTGTGGCCACCACTTATCGGTGCCATCAATGAGCGTCAGCGTAAAATTGCTGAAGGCTTGAATGCCGCAGAAAAAGCAAAAGCAGATCTGGCGACCGCGGAGCAAGATGTCCAGCAGGAGCTTAATCTTGCAAAGACTAAAGCTGCTGCTCTAATCGAGCAAGCGAACAAGAGCGCCAACCAGCTTGTCGAAGATGCCAAAACGCAAGCCCAAGCGGAAGGCGAGCGCATTCGTCAACAAGCGCAAGCATCTATCGACCAAGAAATCAATCAAGCGCGTGAATCATTGCGTGCCCAAGTTGCTGAACTGGCTGTGCTTGGTGCAGAAAAGATTTTGCAAGACAAAGTCGATGTGCAAAAACATGCCAGTATGTTAGACCAACTGGCGGCGAAGCTGTAATTGTGAGGATATAATGGCTGACTTATCAACCTTAGCACGACCGTACGCTAAAGCCGCGTTTGACTATGCCAATGAAAACGGGGTAGTAAATGAGTGGGAAAACTTCTTATTTATTGCCAGTAACATTGTCAATGACAAGTCGTTCAGTACTTGGCTAGACAATCCAGCTGTTTCTGCTGAGCATAAGTCAGCTGCTTTGATCGATCTTTATGATACACAAGTAGCTAGCGCTGATGATTCTGCTTTTAAGCAGTTATTAGGTGAGGCCCAAGGGGCTCGCCCAGACAACAACGCCAGCTATCCAAAAGTATCAGTGGCACTTAGTAACTTCGTTAATCAGTTATCAGAACAAGAGCGTCTGGCGCTGCTTCCTGAAGTTTATGCGCATTATCGCCGTCATAAGGCAACCAGCTTAAAGCAGCTTGATGCCTACGTGACCTCCGCCTATCCATTGACCGATGCACAGCGTGACATGCTCCAAACACGTCTTGCTGCTTCGCTAAATGCTAGTGTGGTGATTCATGAGTCGGTTGATCCTAGTCTTTTGGCTGGCGCTACGATCAAAGTCGGTGACAAAATCATTGATGATTCGATGCGCGGCAAGTTACAACAGTTAAAAACACAGCTAACTGCCTAATGCCATTCATCAACGTAGCCATATAAAAACTGCGTGATAGTAAGAGCATTTAAGTCAGTGGGCGGGTTATCATAAATTAAAGGAAACAAGGCAATGCAACAATTGAATCCAGCGGAAATCAGTAACCTGATTAAGCAGCGTATTCAAGACCTTGATGCGGGTGCAACTGCAAAGAATGAAGGCACGATTGTCAAAGTATCTGACGGTATCGTGCAGATTCATGGTCTTGAAGATGCCATGTACGGCGAAATGATTGAGTTTGAAGGTGAAATCTATGGGATGGCGCTTAACTTAGAGCGTGATTCTGTTGGTGCGGTAGTACTGGGCGACTTCCTAAAACTACAAGAAGGCCAAAAAGCCTATTGTACTGGTCGCATTCTTGAAGTACCCGTAGGTCCTGAGCTGCTAGGCCGTGTTGTTGATGCTTTGGGTAATCCTATTGATGGCAAAGGTCCTATCGATGCCAAAATGACTGACAAAGTCGAAAAAATCGCCCCAGGCGTGATCGACCGTCAGTCAGTAGATCAACCAGTAATGACTGGTTATAAAGCCGTTGATACCATGATTCCAATCGGTCGTGGTCAGCGTGAGCTTATCATTGGTGACCGTCAGACGGGTAAAACCGCGATGGCTATCGATGCGATCATTGCGCAAAAATCATCTGGTATCAAGTGTGTATACGTGGCAATCGGTCAGAAACGTTCGACCATTGCAAACGTCGTACGTAAGCTTGAGCAAACTGGTGCACTTGAATACACTACAGTAGTAGTTGCTTCAGCATCAGAGCCAGCAGCACTACAGTATATCGCACCGTATTCAGGTTGTACGATGGGCGAATACTTCCGTGACCGCGGCGAAGATGCTCTGATTGTTTTTGATGACTTATCAAAACAAGCAGTTGCTTATCGTCAGATTTCACTATTGCTACGTCGTCCGCCAGGTCGTGAAGCGTATCCTGGTGATGTATTCTATTTACATTCACGTTTACTTGAGCGTGCATCACGCGTAAATGCTGCGTACGTAGAAAAATTCACCAATGGTGAAGTAGTGGGTAAAACAGGTTCTTTAACCGCATTGCCTATTATTGAAACCCAAGCTGGTGACGTATCTGCATTCGTACCGACTAACGTGATTTCAATCACTGATGGTCAGATCTTCTTAGAGTCTAGCCTATTCAACTCAGGTATCCGTCCAGCAGTCAACGCTGGTATCTCGGTATCTCGTGTTGGTGGTGCTGCTCAGACTAAGATTATTAAGAAGCTGTCTGGTGGTATCCGTACCGCACTAGCCCAGTATCGTGAACTAGCAGCATTTGCTCAGTTTGCCTCAGATCTTGATGACGCGACTCGTGAACAGCTTGATCATGGTGAGCGTGTGACTGAACTGATGAAGCAGAAACAGTATCAGCCAATGTCTATCTCTGAGCAAGCAGCGGTTATCTATGCGTCAAACGAAGGTTTCTTATCAGACGTTCCAGTTGAAAAAATTGGTGCTTTCGAAGAATCTTACTTACGTTATATGCATGATGAGCAAAGTGAATTGATGCGTGAGATTGATGATACTGCGAACTATAATGATGATATCGCAGGTCGTTTAAAGTCAGCTTTAGAGACCTTTAAACAAAATCACAGTTATTAATTTAACGGGTTAAGCCGAACTAGTTATGGCTGTCGTTGACAGTTTATAAGGTGACGCGTTGTCTGATAAGCTTTTTGCTAAGACAGGCGCGTCACTGTGTTAACCATCATCGGTATTAGATCGCGTGTTGCCACAAGATTTAAAATATTATTTGATCAGTTCAATGTTTTATATTAAAAAATTGTTGCAGGCGCCAATGCTTTTTAACCCTCTTATATTGGAATCATTATGGCAAGCTTAAAAGAGATACGTGCCAAAGTCACCAGTATTAAAAGCACCCAAAAAATTACTCGCGCTATGCAAATGGTAGCAGCAAGTAAGATGCGCCGTGCCCAAGAGCGCATGGAAGTGGGTCGCCCGTATGCTGATAGTATGCGCCGGGTTATTTCACATTTGGTGCATGCCTCATCAGACTACAAGCATCCTTATATGGTATCGCGTCCGGTCAACAAGGTCGGCTATATTGTCGTTACCTCTGATCGTGGTCTCGCAGGTGGTTTGAATATTAACCTATTCAAAGCGCTCACCAAAAGCATTCATGAGTATCAAGATCAGTCTGTTCAAGCTGAGTTTGCAGTCATCGGTGCCAAAGGCGTCAGTTTCTTCAAAAATTTCGGCGGAAAAGTCACCTCAGCCGTGACCGACTATGGCGACAAACCAACGTTTGAGCAATTAAATGCACCCGTTCAGGCCATGCTTGAGGATTATAGTAACGGTAATATAGACCGTATCTATGTGGTATATAACAAATTCGTTAATGCCATGACTCAAAAGCCAACCGTCAATCAATTAGTACCTCTACCAGAGGGCTCATTTGGTGACGAAGAGAGCGGTATACAGACAGAACTTAGCTGGGATTATATCTACGAGCCTGACATCAAGACGTTGATTGATGAATTGCTTGGCCGTTATATTGAGTCGATTGTTTATCAAGCGGTAATGGAAAACATTGCCTCTGAGCAGTCGTCACGTATGGTTGCGATGAAAGCGGCAACAGATAATGCTGGTGACCTAATTAACGATTTACAGTTGGTTTATAACAAGCTGCGTCAAGCGGCGATTACCCGAGAAATCTCGGAAATCGTTGGCGGTGCTGCTGCTGTTTCATAATTGACTACACCTATATATAGAAGTTCAAGGAGAACGCAATGAGTAGCGGTCGTATTGTACAGATTATTGGCGCGGTTCTTGACGTTGAGTTCAACCGTAGTGAAGTTCCTCAGATTTATGATGCTTTGCAAGTAGATGGTACTGAAACCACCCTAGAAGTACAGCAACAATTAGGTGATGGCATCGTACGTACTATTGCCATGGGTTCAACTGAAGGCCTAAAGCGTAACCTACCTGTTACTAATACTGGTGCACCTATTTCTGTGCCTGTCGGTATTGGTACCCTAGGTCGCATCATGGATGTTCTTGGTCGTCCTATCGATGAAGAAGGTCCTGTAGAAGCTGACGAAAAATGGTCTATCCACCGTGAAGCGCCAAGCTATGCGGATCAGTCAAACAGTACTGAATTGTTAGAAACAGGCATCAAAGTTATCGATCTACTTTGCCCGTTCGCTAAAGGTGGTAAAGTTGGTCTATTTGGTGGTGCTGGTGTTGGTAAAACAGTCAACATGATGGAATTGATCAACAACATCGCGCTTAAGCATGAAGGCTTGTCAGTATTTGCTGGTGTCGGCGAACGTACTCGTGAAGGTAATGATTTCTATCACGAAATGCAAGAAGCTGGCGTTGTAAACACTGAAGACTTTAGTAAATCTAAAGTAGCCATGGTATATGGTCAGATGAATGAGCCACCGGGTAACCGTTTACGTGTTGCGCTGTCTGGTTTGACTATGGCTGAGTACTTCCGTGATACGAAAGATCCTGCTACTGGTAAAGGTCGTGACGTATTGCTGTTCGTTGATAATATCTATCGTTATACACTAGCCGGTACTGAAGTATCAGCACTGCTTGGCCGTATGCCATCAGCGGTTGGTTATCAGCCAACACTAGCTGAAGAGATGGGTATGCTACAAGAGCGTATTACATCAACTCAGTCAGGTTCAATCACGTCAGTTCAGGCCGTATATGTCCCTGCGGATGATTTGACGGATCCATCACCTGCTACGACGTTTGCTCACTTGGATGCAACGGTTGTACTAAGCCGTGATATCGCATCACAAGGTATCTATCCTGCGGTTGATCCATTGGATTCAACCTCACGTCAGCTAGATCCACAAGTGATCGGTGAAGAACATTACAACGTTGCTCGCGGTGTTCAAGAAATTCTACAGCGCTATAAAGAGCTTAAAGATATCATCGCAATTTTGGGTATGGATGAGTTGTCAGAAGAAGATAAACTAGTCGTTTATCGCGCTCGTAAGATTCAGCGCTTCTTGTCACAGCCATTCCACGTTGCTGAAATCTTTACTGGTGCACCTGGTAAATATGTACCACTACGCGATACCATTGCTAGCTTTAAAGCAATCATCGCTGGTGAATACGATGACTTACCAGAACAGGCCTTCTATATGGCTGGTGGCATCGATGAAGTTGTTGCCAAAGCAGAAAAAATGAAATCTTCTGCAGCGTAAGTTGCTCAAGCATTGGCTAACGAGTAGATAGGCTATAATACGTTTATCTACTCATCAGTAACGCATTACAGTTTTTACTGTTTTTTGATCGCGTTTTGATAGTAAGGAGTTAAGTATGGCAACGTTACAATGTCGCGTCGTAAGTGCCCGTGAAGAGTTGTATTCAGGCGAAATTAGCATGTTAATAGCGACTGGTACCGAAGGCGAGATTGGTGTATTGCCAGGTCACACACCGCTTATTACTTTGTTAAAACCGGGTGCGATGCGAGTGCAAACACCAAACGGTGAAGAAGAAGTGATTTACGTATCAGGTGGTGTACTAGAAGTACAACCAAAAATGGTCACGGTATTGGCTGATACAGCGATGCGCGCCCATAATCTTGACGAAAGCAAAATTGTTGAAGCACGTAAAAAAGCAGAGCAAATGCTGGTCAATCAATCAGATACGGTACAAACCAACGCCGCCTTGGCATCATTGGCAGAGTCCGTAGGACAGCTACAAGCTATCCGTAAGTACAAAAACCGTGCTTAGTCTTATTATTTGCCGTGTTAAACTTTACGTTTAATCCAATCTTATATCTCAAAAAACAGTCCATCATGGGCTGTTTTTTTTGCTCATTATTTGGTATGAATTTAGGTCGTGGTACGATGTATCAAGCTATTCGCTATGAAATATTAAACTATTCGGTGTAATGCGGGGTTTCTGTGTTAGGTTTGAATAAATACACGATATAGTTCGCCCTTTTAATTAATAGATAGCCAATATTAATAATTTTATGCAAAAGTCACTAGCGGCAATCCATATATCTCGCTATATTAGCTGTTGGGCAACAATTACCAAGAATATCAAAAACGTACTAGAGCTATTTTATCTAAGGGTTTGATGGTTCATACCTATTGGCCTCTTAACTGCTTGATAGAGAGTGTGTTAGGTTTTTTGGCAGTACAAATCATATAATCTTGGACGCAAACTAAAGTTTTAATAGTCGTAGTTTATAGGTTTTGTTAACGACTATAAGCTATAGTATAGGAAGCTGTATGTTTAATAGTATACTGTCCTACCAAGTTTGTAACAGCTATACGAACATCAATTGTGCCACTCGGTGGCGCTATTAATTTACCGCTCTTACTTTTACTGCTTTTAAATTAGATGTATTAGAGGATATAACAATGACAACAACTGAAGAAGACAACACCCCCCGAATTTTGATTGTTGAGGATGATGAGCGTCTGGCCATGTTGACCCAAGATTACTTGGTGAAAAACGGTTTAGAAGTGGCAATTGAGACTGATGGCAATCGTGCCATTCGCCGCATTGTCAACGAACAACCAGATTTGGTCGTGCTTGATGTCATGCTTCCTGGTAGCGATGGGCTTACAGTCTGCCGTGAGGTACGTCCGCACTATCAGAACCCTATCTTGATGTTGACTGCGCGTACTGAAGATATGGATCAGGTATTGGGTCTTGAGATGGGTGCCGATGATTATGTCGCCAAACCTGCTCAGCCGCGTGTACTGCTTGCCCGTATCCGTGCTTTATTGCGTCGCTCGGAAAATGCACCATCAGAAGATGTGCCACAACGCTTAGAATTTGGCGAATTGGTCATCGATAATGGTGGTCGTTCAGTGAATTTAGGCGATGAGTTGGTCGATTTTACCAGTGCTGAATATGACTTGCTATGGTTGCTGGCTTCTAATGCTGGTCGTATTCTCTCTCGTGAAGATATTTTTGAGCGTCTACGTGGTATTGAGTATGATGGTCAAGATCGCTCGATTGACGTACGTATCTCGCGCATTCGTCCAAAAATCGGTGATGATCCAGAAAATCCAAAACGTATCAAAACCGTACGTAGTAAAGGTTATTTATTTGTCAAAGAAGGCAACTAATTCATTAACTGAATTAGCCAGTTTTGCTTATGCAAAGATTGATTGTTAGTGTAAGTTAGATAAAAAAACCAGCAATGATGCTGGTTTTTTTGTGGCGAAATCTTAATTTTTGAACTTAAATGTGGTGTTATGTGGTTTAATTAAGCCATTATTATAGATACTGACTAAATAGATGTGATGCGCATAGGTAATCAGATTACTGGCACATAAAATCAAAACATAGCGGTCAGGGTTTATCTCTATTCAACGATGTTCGATATCATTAATATTGCGTCATTTATATGCTAAATGTTATCAGTCGTTATTATTTACTAAGTTGGTCACGGCACGTATGTCATTAGTCTCTTCTTTAAAACATAGTATTTTTGTCCGTATTTATGCTGGACTACTCATCGTCTGTTTGTGTGTGGCATTATTTGCTCAACTATTGATGGATACCATCAATAAAGAGCGCGTGCAATCCTACCGTGAAAGCATGGCAACGGGTGCTTTTCATCTGGTCAGCGAAGGAATTGCGCACCAAGACAATGAGATGCAGCGTGAGTACTGGTTGTCTGATGCGAGTAGTTTGTTTGGCGCGACTTTTAGTGTTGTGCCGATTGAAAAAGTCGATTTTAATGCCAGCGAATTGCGACGTTTTGAGAACGGCAATACCGTTGTGCGTTATGTGAGTCAGCCCGTCTACGCAGACGTTTATTATCGTCTACCAGACAGTAAAAGCGTGTTGACCGCTAGAGTTACTCAAGTCACTGAGCAGCAAGTACGTGCCATTGCCGTGTTCCTACTGGATGATTTGTCCTATCATATAACGCTGTCGGATAAGCGTGCTCGCTTGGCTGAATTGGAAGAAAAGTTCTCTTTTCCTTTGGCATTTAAAGCCGTCAATACGCTTGAGTTGGACACAGATCAGATGGCGCGTCTGCGCCGCGATGAAGTGGTCATTTTATTGCAAGACACCAATAGCAGTAAAAGTAACTCATCTATCAAAATCATTGTGCCATCTGAAATCAACGATATGGCGATTCTGATCGGGCCGGTTCCTTTGTTCAATTGGTTCCCGCTTAATCTGATTATCAGTATGATTCTAATTAGTATGTTTTTGATCAGTCTGGGTGTCTATGCGCTTATTTTTCCGCTCGAGCGTAAGTTACAATTGATCCAAGTCGGTGTTAATGAGGTGAGTCAAGGCAACCTTGATATCCAAGTACAAGTCATTGGGCAAGACGAAATTGCACGTCTGTCAGCGACGTTTAATGCCATGACCGCCCATATTAAGCGTTTGATTGAGTCGCAGCGAGAGCTGACGCGCGCGGTATCGCACGAGTTGCGTACGCCGGTGGCTCGTATTCGCTTTGCCGTCGATATGCTGGCCGATACCGATGATGAAGACTCACGTTTTATGCAGCGTGATTATATCGATGAAGACATTGAGTCGCTCAATGGCCTTATTGATGAGATTTTGACCTATGCTAAGCTTGAAGAAGGCTCGCCAAAACTCGACCTAGAGCCAGTGAACCTTAAAGAATTACTCGAACAGATTGAGCGCGAAACCAATGCCTTAGGCAAACCTATAAAAATCGTCGCCAATCTGCCAAATGCCAAAGTAACAGCAGTAGCAGACAGACGATATTTACACCGTGTCATTCAAAATCTTGCGGGTAATGCTTTGCGCTATGCAGAAACGACCATTATTATTAGTGCGGGCGTCAAAAAGGGCAATGCTTTTGTCAGCGTAGAGGACGATGGTCAAGGTATTGCAGAGGCTGATCGCGAAAAAGTGTTTATTCCATTTTCACGCTTAGATGACAGCCGTACACGAGCCTCTGGTGGCTATGGTTTAGGACTGTCTATTGTGTCGCGTATTGCCTTTTGGTTTAATGGCAGTATGAAGGTAGACGAAAGCCGTGATCTTGGCGGTGCTAGATTTGTGATGACATGGCCTATCAAACCTTTGACGCAAGTGCTGGCTGCTGATCAATTAACCCAAGAAAAAAGCGACCGTGATTTTGAGATTAAATAATGCAAGCAGCTATTTTATGTTTGTAAAATTATAAGTATTTTGACCAGCAACAAATAGACTAAGCGCTCAATATATGGTGAACTAAGCTGAGATGCTTTGGTAGCAAACCTGTAATAGCAGGTTTTATAAGTTGGAAAATAGAGGAGGGCAGAGGATGCCGTATTTATTTGGTGGTTTGGTGCTACTGAATGCGTTGACGCTGGGTTATTATTTATTTCTACAGCAGCCAACCACGACTCAAACGCTCAAAGCCGCGCAGGATGAAATTACTCAGCCCTTAGCGTTCACTAATAGTGCTGAGTATATTCCACCGATTATCGGCGTACGAGAATAATTTTTGTTGCCTAAATATTGAAACAGTTAGGGCGTGTTGAACATTGACAAATAGGCACTGCTGATCGCTAAAACTGCTCCAGACAAGGCGTAAAACGACGGTAATGCTAGAGCCTTAACTAGGTTTACAACGCGGTATGGAGCAGTTTTAACATCAGCTCTAATACCAACAAAGGGAGACAGGACTATTTTTTGCCACTTCATTGTTAAAAACAGACGCTTAGAATGACTAAACTTACTATTTTTAACGTCGAACTGTCTAAAAAATAGTATCTGTCAGTGCCATGGTCGAATGTTCAACACGCCCTAAGTTATCACACCAACTTTTAAAGACGATTATGAAATCGTCTTTTGTCAATTTTTTATAGGTCTTTATTAAAGGTAGTATCTGCCCTCGACGTTTTATCTGTATTAGCCGCTAATGTCTGCTCTCCTGCTACCTTGGATAGCAAAGGGATACGCACACAGACTTGTAGTCCGCCTTCAGGATGATTGATTGCCTCAACCGTACCATGATGTAACCGTGCAATACGGTCAACAATCGCCAGACCCAGTCCACTACCTTGGGTGGTACGTGCTGTCTCACCGCGTTCGAAAGGCTGCATGATGCGCTCTAATTGATCTTCTGCTACGCCATCACCACAGTCCCTTACACATATCATCAGCTGCTCTTGAGCTTCTTTATTGACTTCATTTTCAGAGACTACGTCGCTGTCTTCTACTTCAGTTGTTTCTATGAACGTTGGTACGACAGTCGCTGAAAGATAAATAGGCGGCTTGCCATACCGATTGGCATTGTTGACCAGATTAATGACCAAGCGCTTAATAGAGAGAGGTCGCACTGGTACTACTTTGTCACATTCCGATTGATAAATAAATTTCATTGGCGCAAATTGCACCATGATTTCATTAAATATGGTGTCTAAATTGGTCAGGCGCACTGGTTCATCCGAGCCATCTTTCATAAATGAGATGAACTGTTCTAAAATCGCATCCATATCCTCAATATCATAAATCAAACCCTCGCGAAAAAAATCATCCGGTAGCATTTCTGCGGTCAAGCGCATACGAGTCAAAGGCGTGCGCAAATCGTGCGAGATACCCGCAAGCATAATCGTGCGCTCTTTTTGTGCTTGATTGAGTGTGGTAAATAGACGATTGAACGCCATATTTACTTGGCGAATTTCAGTAGGGCCGTTGCGTGTCGGCAAGGTAGTAGCGTGACCAAGGCGAATATAATTGGTCGCCGCACGCTGTAAATAACGTAGCGGACGATTCAATTGCCGGGCTAATAAAATAATGGTCAGCAGCGATAATATAGGCAATCCAATGAGGAATAGTACTAACAATCCTGGACTGTATTGAGAATAATAAACCACGGGTTCACGAATCCAAAAACTGGTGTCACGGCTGTCTTGTACCCAAAGCTGCGGCGTTGGTTTGAATTTAAAATATACCTCAACCGGTCGACCCAACTGTGCCCCGATTTCGTACTGCAATACATCGGTAAAAACTCCCACAAACGCTTTATCTGCTACTCGTGGGAAGTCACTGGGATTGTCGACCACCACCACGTGCGAATGTTGATATATCCACTGCCGTACCTTAGGGTTATCCTGCCAGTCTCTATTGACGCTATTCATCAAACGTAGCTCGCTGGTCAGATAACGCGCATGATTTTTCAGCTCTGGCAAATAAAGACTGCGCCAAAAAAATACAATTGATAAGCCGACACTGATAAGGACAATAAAGGCCACCATCAACGTGGTCAACCAACTGTTCGAATAGGAGCGTGGCAGCCAACCTTTACGAGGTGGTTTGGGGTTTGGGATGATCATATGAGTCCAAGGCGTAGATAAATAATAAAGTGATAGAATAAAGTCGTGTCAAAAAGACCCTAATCAAGCACGTTGCCGACATTGGGTGTTAAAGTCTATTGTAGACTGTTTTTATTAGACCATTATAGAGGGCGGTAGGGTAGCACAATCAAGTAACTACGCTGATGGCTCAAATTTGCATAATTATATTTAGCCATTTTAAGACCGCTAAATGTATCAAGGTGCTAATTGATGACATGCTCTAAGATGACATACCCTAAATAGAATATAGAAAAGTCACCTAACAGTGTTTTAGCGATTTAATAGAATTAAGCGCACAAGAACGGGGCTGCATAATCGTTGACGATTCATAATTTTAATTTACATATAGGTGCATTTAAGCTATTGTTAATAAATAATTAAATAAGCACAGTTTATGTTTTCAATAAAATAAGACTGTGCTATAATTATGCCCTTTTTGGTATACCTGCGAAAGAGAGAATTCACATGGTTGTTATTCGTTTAGCACGGGGCGGTGCCAAGAAACGCCCATTTTATCAAGTAGTTGTTGCTGATCAACGCCGCGCGCGTGACGGTCGCTATATTGAAAACATCGGCTTTTTTAACCCACTCGCTAAAGAGTCTGAAGAAGCAGTACGTTTGAACATGGAAGCGTACAATGCGTGGATCGCTAAAGGTGCACAACCTTCAGATCGCGTTGCTTCATTAGCAAAAGCTTACAACAAGTCTGTAGCTCAAACTGAAGCAACTGCTTAAGTTTAGGTTATTACTGAGACGTTTATAGTCTGACTATGATCTCACTCAGTAGACTTTAGAATACATAGCGTAACTGGTCTCACCAGGGTGCGCCATTAACTGTTTATCGCTTTTGACACAATTGTTTTTGCAATTGCTGTTTTAATCATTGTTAGGTTAGCTGCTATGTCATCTGTTCCAAACGCTAGTGCCCTTATGAAAATTGGTCAGCTCAAAAAGCCTTACGGCATCAAAGGTTGGCTTTGGGTATTCAGTGAGACGGATGATCGCACAGCGATATTCGATATGAAGCCGTGGTGGATGAAAACTGCCACTGGCATGAAACCTTTGACTGTAAAGGCATGGCGTGAGCAAGGAACAGGAATTGTGGCTCAGTTTGAGCAGGTTCCTGATCGTAATGTTGCTGAGACCATGAACGGTGTTACCGTTTGGGTCGAGCAAAACATTCTGCCTGAAACAGCTGAAGACGAATATTATTGGTCGGATTTGGTCAGTCTGCGCGTGATGAACGAGCAGGGTGAATATTTAGGCAATATCACTGAAATGTTTGAAACTGGCGCCCACGCTATCATGCGTGTAACGGCAAATTCAGACAGTTTAGATAAGGAAGAACGCCTGATTCCATGGCACAAGCAAACTGTTGTAGAGGTCAATATAGCCGAAAAAACAGTGCTGGTTACATGGCAAAGTGATTACTAATATAATATCTGGCTTTTTAGCCAAGTGTTATTGGTAGTCATACCGATTGTTTTAGCCACAATGCAAGTAGACATCAGATGTATTTTGCCGTCATTAGTATTTTTCCTGAGATGTTTGCGACGATTCGTGAGTTTGGTATCACGGGACGAGCAGTCACTCAAGAGCAAGTGACGATTGAATGCATTAATCCACGTGATTATACCACTGATAACTATCGCCGTATTGATGAGCGCCCTTATGGTGGCGGTCCTGGGATGGTGATGATGGCTGAGCCATTATCAAAAGCTATCGAGGATGCGCGCCTGCGAGCGAGTCAACATGGCTGCCGTGTCGACAGTGAGCATTGTCCGGTGATTTATATGTCGCCACAAGGACAAACGCTCAGCGAAAGTAGTGTGGTCAATATGACTGAGTACGATGGCATGATTATATTATGTGGTCGTTACGAAGGTATTGATGAGCGCTTACTGGCGCAATACGTCGATATGGAAGTATCGCTGGGTGATTATGTGTTGACTGGTGGCGAGCTGCCAGCAATGGTGATGATGGATAGTGTGATACGTCGTTTGCCAGATATCATGGGTGACGACAAGTCAGCTGAGCAAGACTCGTTCGTCGATGGCTTGCTTGATTGTCCACATTATACTAAACCGCATGATTTTGCGGGTATTGCGGTTCCTGAAGTATTACTATCAGGTCACCATGCCAACATCGCTAAGTGGCGCTTTAGCCAGCAAGTCAGTCGCACGCAAGCGCGTCGTCCAGACTTATGGCAAGCGTTCACACCAACGGTAGCGCAAGCGAAGTGGTTAAAAGCATTGGCAAAAGCAGATAAAAAATAGATTGTTGAAATCTGGTTTTTTTCACATTTGATAAACGGTTAAGAAATAAAATTTTGAGCACTAATAAAACGAGTCATCGCATAGTGGCCGTTGGTTATAACCCATTTACGTTGTGTCTCACTATAAAGAGATGCGATTAATTATTACAAACAGGTGATATGCGTTAAGCCTCTATTATCTAATGTGAGGAGATAACTCTCATGAGCAACAAGCATCCATTGGTTCAGGTCATCGAAAACGCTCAATTGCTTGAGCGCCCAAACTTTGCACCCGGCGATACCGTTGTGGTTCAAGTAAAAGTACGTGAAGGTGAGCGTGAGCGTTTACAGGCTTTTGAAGGCGTTGTAATTGCTAAGCGTAACCGCGGTCTAAACTCAGCATTTACCGTTCGTAAAATCTCAAGCGGTATCGGTGTTGAGCGTGCATTCCAGCTGCATTCACCAATCATTGAAAGCATCGAAGTGAAACGCCGTGGTGCGGTTCGTCGTGCGAAACTATACTACTTACGTGAACGCTCTGGTAAATCAGCCCGTATCCGCGAAAAACTTGGTGCTCGTCCAGTTGCTAAGAAAAAAACTAGCGCTGGCGTACCTGATGCAGTTGATACTGCACCTGGTATTTAAGCACAAGTTTGCCATGCCTATTTAGCCGTATGACTGTACGGTTAATGATAGGTAAGGCGAGAGTAGATACAAGCCCTTATTCATAGGTTTATTTATAAATAAGCGGGCCATACCAAAAAAGACGGAACCCCAATCTATGCGAAAGCTAGGTTGGGGTTTTTGTATGTGTGGTCTTAAATTTGAATTGAAAATGACATGTTCAGTACGCTTTAACCTTCATCATCAAAATTATCTATACGACTACTTTGGTCTTTAGATTTGCTGTACTTACGCAGTCGGATGTAGATAGTTTTGATGACAGTGGCGATCAGTTTTTGCTGATCATCGAAGATATCGGCCTGATATTCACGAAAGACCGCATCACCATCTTTGGCCAGTTCTTGAATAGTGATGATTTCAGCACTGGGGATTTTCATCCGAGTGATCACTTTACTGTTACCCGGCGCGACAAAGTCGATATGTGAGCTTTTGTCCCATACAACATAGCTGCTACCTAACTGGTGCATGAGCATAATCATATAAAATGGATCAACCATCGAATATAAACTACCACCAAACTGAGTGCCGACGATATTTTTGTTCAAAGCATTAAGTCCCATACTGACAACGCACAGACCTTGATCCAGATTGATATGATCGATTTTGATACCTGCACCGACATAAGGCGCATAGGTATTGATGCGTAGCTTAAGTAAATGTGGTGTCAGTAATGGCATGATGCTTTGTTTAGCCCGACGTTTTAATGTCTCAAAATTGGATGGTAGTAAACGCATGAACTTATCCTGTTATTGCTTCTAAGTTTTTCTATTTGCTTTAATACAGCTGATTATTTAAAAGATATTTGTATTGAGCATAATCATTAGGGGGTATTTATCATAAGTAAAAAACACCAAGACCGCTAGCCTTAAAGCGTAACTGACATGGATTTTCTATGGTTACTTTAAAGTTACCATAACCTATTTAGTATAATTATCTTTAGTATTTAGTTATGTGATAAAAAATGTCCAGATATAGATGATTGTTAAGAAAAAGATCATTTATTTTAATTTAAAGCCTATATTAGATGTGTTTTTTCCTCATGGTTTCCTATTAAGTTCAATGTCGTGCTAAATAGAAACTTTAATTTATATATTATAATGAGATATACAGTATCTTTAAATGGTTCTAAGTTCGCATTTCAAGTTCTCATGTCATACAATAGCCTGCAATTTTTAATGAACGCTTTAGTCACATAAAGTTTCACTATTAAATTATCAGTTAACCAAAGCCTCAGTCGACACAAGGAAATGTGATGAGTAACACTCAGATCCCTTCTCCAGGGTCTAATCAACAGCCGTCAAACCCGTCAGATTACGACACAGAGTCATCAGGTAGCTATGTCGATTTGCACAAGCCAAGTTCAAGCTTTGATAGTCGTGATGATTATCTGAATCATGAATTGCAAATCATGCAGCCCAAACGCTGGCGTCCCAATTTACCGTTTCGTGATTATCGCTTTGAATACGAAGACACTATTCCTGCAATGGCCGCAACGATTGGCAAAGTGGTTATGGTAGGTGCGATTGCTGCAACATTTGCAGGTCCACTTGGTTTGGGCGATGCGTTTGTTTTAGAAAACGTTCGTTATGAGCTATTAATTGTTTCATTTTTTATTATCTTATTTTCAGGCTTTCTGCTCCCGACAGCCAACCTCGCAGGTACTCACGGCCCCCTTATTCCCCTTATTCCTATTGTTGTAGCTGCTGGTGGCCACCCAATGGCGTTTGGTCTGCTCATCGGTGCTTTCGGCTTACTGCTTGCTATTAGCAAAGGGGGAAGCTTGCTGGCCAATTTAACCAGTAAAGGTGTGTGCGGTGGCCTCTTGATTTACTTAGGGTTTATCGGAACGACCTCACAGGTTAAAAACTTGTTTGCATGGTCAGAGAGTATCGGCATGTCGCATATTGCCTTTTTTATTATTCTGGCTACTATCCTGTTATATGCATTACTTGAGCACTGGCAAAAACGCTGGCTCGCTGTACCGCTAAGCTGTGTCTTAGGTGGTGGTCTTGCCTTTGCATTGGGCGCGCCCTTTGAATTTAAAACCGCACCAGGTCTGCCGAATATGAACCCGATGTATTGGTGGGGTGAAAATACTGGTTGGATGCTAGGATTACCGACAGTTGAGAGCTTTATTATTGTACTGCCATTTGCTATTTTGGCAGTTGCTATGTGGTCACCAGATTTTTTAGGCCATCAGGTCTTTCAAAAAATCAGCTATCCTAAACGTACTGAAAAGGTACTCATGGATATCGATGACACAATGACCAGTGCCTCATTTCGTCAGGTCGTCGGCTCTGTATTGGGCGGTGCTAACTTTGCGTCATCGTGGGGCACCTATATTGTCCCAGCAGCGATTGCCAAACGTCCGATACCTGCCGGTGCCTTATTGACGGCATTGTTCTGTATTATCGCAGGGGTTTGGGGCTATCCAATGGATTTGGCCATCTGGCAGCCAGTGATGTGTGTGGCATTGATCGTTGGGGTATTTATCCCACTGCTTGAAGCTGGCATGGAGATGACTCGCGAAGGAAAAACCACGCAGTCTGCTGCGATTGTGGTGTTTGCTTCCGCACTGGTAAATCCTGCTTTTGGTTGGTCACTCACATTGTTGCTCGATAACTTGGGCTTGATTGGCTCTAAAGAACGTAGTGCCAATTTGACTAAAATGAGCCGCTGGATCATACCGGGTATTATGTTTGTGGTATTGACTGGCGTGATGGCTATCGTTGGTATGTTGCCAGGCATCCCAGCTTTAATGGCTAACTTCCGTCATTAGTAGTATGTTGCTGAATAAACGATAATAGAACAAACTAAGTCAGCGAAAGCTGGCTTTTTTTTGGGTGATCCTATGATAATAATTAGCTTGTAAAACAATGACTCCCGCCCCATAACTAGCAGTATTATAAGACTTTTAAGAGCAATGAATTCTATGGTTAATGTCTCAGAATCGAGCCCTATCGATGATAAAAAAGCCCGTCTTAAGCATTTAATTCAGCGCCTACCAAATTTGCCAGGCGTGTATAAAATGCTGGGGAAAAACGGTGATATTTTATACGTTGGCAAGGCTAAATCACTGAAAAGCCGCGTAAACAGCTACTTTGCAAAGACGATCGATCATCCAAAGACACGAGCATTAGTGGCGCGAATTCATAATATTGAGACCATCATCACACGCAGTGAGACAGAAGCACTATTGCTCGAGCAAAACCTGATTAAAGAATATCGTCCTCCTTATAATGTGTTGCTACGGGATGATAAATCTTACCTCTATGTGTTTATCTCAGCCGACAAGCCTTATCCAAGATTGGCGTATGGTCGCGGCAAAGGCAATCATCAAAAAGGTCGATTCTTTGGGCCTTTTCCATCTGCTCATGCAGCAAAAGAGACACTGGTGCTGATGCAAAAAATGTTTCAAATGCGTCAATGTACCAATACCTTTTTTAAGCAGCGTAAACGTCCTTGTCTTGAGTATCAAATTAAACGCTGCCGTGCGCCCTGTGTCGGCTTGGTATCAGCAGAAGAGTATGCAGAAGATGTCAACAATACGATTCGATTTTTAAAGGGTGACTCTAGCGATATTCATACGACTCTAATTGAAAAAATGGAAGCGTCAGCTGAAGAGTTAGACTTTGAGAAAGCGGTCTTTTATCGCGATCAGCTCTCTATGCTGCGTGAAGTGCAGGCCAAGCAAGCTGTCTATACCGTACAAGGCGAGGCCGATGTGATTGCGATTGCCAGTCAGGCAGGCATGACGTGTGTCAACGTACTGACCGTACGTGGCGGGCGCGTACTGGGTGGTAAAAATTACTTCCCTGATGTCGACAGCAGTGAATCGCTCGCAGATAATTTATCTGCTTTTATTACTTCTTTCTATTTTCAAGTAACCGATGACTTGCCCGCAGAAATCATGCTAACTCATGAGTTACCGGATCAAGTGGCAGTGAGTGAAGCCTTGGCGACGCATTTTGGTAGTAAAGTTATCATCAAAACTAATGTACGTGAACATCGTGCAGAGTGGCTGGATTTGGCAAAACTGAACACTAATAACGCGCTAAAAACCAAGCTGGGCGATTATTTAGAATTGCATGCGCGCTTTGGTGCATTAAAAGATGTATTGGCAGATGTCACCGATCGAACCATTGATCGGATTGAGTGTTTTGATATCTCGCATACGATGGGTGAAGCGACCATTGGTAGCTGTGTGGTATTTGACCCAGGTGGCTCGCGTCGCCGTGATTATCGTCAGTATGCTATCCATGACATCGTAGGCGGTGATGACTATGCAGCGATGAAACAAGTGCTGACACGGCGTTATAAGAAGCAGCCGTTGCCTGACTTGTTGCTTATTGATGGTGGTAAAGGTCAGCTTGGTATTGCTAAAGAAGTATTAACTGAGTTGGGTATTCTTGGTGATACTTTGCTCATTAGTGTGGCAAAAGGGGAAGGGCGCAAGGCTGGGCTTGAAGTATTGCACTTTATTGACCATGAGCCACTTGATTTACCAATGGATAGTAAAGCGCTGCATTTATTAATGCATATCCGCGATGAGGCACATCGTTTTGCGATCACTGCGCACCGTAAAAAACGCGATAAACGTCGTTCATCGTCGGTGTTAGAAGTCATACCGGGGCTGGGTGAAAAGCGCCGCCGTGACTTGCTCAATCACTTTGGCGGTATGCAGCAATTGCTTGGCGCCTCCCAACAAGAGCTGTCTGGAGTGCAAGGTATTGGTCCGGTATTAGCAAAAACCGTTTATAAAGTGTTGCATGAGTAGTTTTATTGATTGTAAAAAAGGGCGTCCTAGAAATATCTAAGACAGCCCTTTTTTCAATCATTTTTAATGAGCAGGTGACAGTTATTCAGCAGCTTTTACTTTATAAGTCACAAATTTAAAGTCCAACGTACTCTTGTCATCGTGCATCTGCTCAGACTCTTCTGCTGCTTCAAATTCACTTGGCAATTCAGGATAAAAAGCCTCACCATCAGCAATTTCGGTATCTACATGGGTCAGCTCAATACGATCGGTATACATCATCGCCTCTTTAAACACGCGTTCACCGCCAATCACCCAAATCGTATCCAAATGTGCGCCATGCGCCAGACTGGCTGCTTGTGTGAGAGCATCATCTAGGTTATGCGTAACATAAGCATTGGTCTTACCGACAAGGCCTTTTTGTTCAGCATAATCCATCTGAGTGCTGATGATAAAGCTGACTCGATTTGGCAACGGTTTACTGCCCATCGATTCAAAGGTCTTACGGCCCATAATGACGATACCTTTAATAGCACCATCACTATCTTTGGTCGTCATCTTTTTGAAATGCTGCAAGTCCGCTGAGATGTGCCACGGCAGCGCATTGTCTTTACCGATACAGCGATTACTACTGATAGCAGCGATTTGGGCGACTTCGGTGTGGGCATAACTCATAACGTATCCTTTTTATTATCTTTTACAATGCTAATCTTATTTGAATCAGTCAATCAGACAGATGCTATACCGCAACTTTTGCTTTGATAGCGGGATGGGATTCATAACCTTCAACGCTAATATCGTCATAATTGAAGGCAAAAATGTCATTGACCTCAGGGTTAAGCGTCAACGTTGGCAGTGTATATAGCGAACGCGTCAACTGTAACTCAACCTGCTCACGATGGTTTTGATAGATATGGCAATCACCACCTGTCCAGATGAATTGGCCTACTTCTAGACCACATATTTGCGCGACCATATGGGTGAGCAAGGCATAGCTGGCAATATTAAATGGCACACCTAGAAATAAATCTGCTGAGCGCTGATAGAGCTGGCACGACAGTTTATTGTCCGCGACAAAGAATTGAAACATGGTATGACAAGGCGGTAAGGCAACTTGATCTGCTTCGCCAGGGTTCCAACCAGACACAATCAAACGGCGTGAATTAGGGTTGGTTTTTATTTGTTCGATAACTTGGGTGATTTGATCGACACCATCCGCATGGTAATTGCCGTCTTCATCTTTGGTTGCGCCATAATTGCGCCATTGATGACCATAGACAGGCCCTAAATCACCAGCAGGACGATTAAAGCGAGCCGTCTGCTCTGCAGTAGCCCATTCATTCCAAATGCGTACGCCATTGGCTTGTAAATAGTCAACGTGAGTACTACCACTTAAAAACCAAAATAGCTCATAGGTGATGGATTTAAAATGGACTTTTTTGGTGGTCAATAGCGGAAACCCTGACGCTAAGTCAAAGCGTAGCTGCGCACCAAAGTGGCTGAGCGTACCAGTGCCAGTACGATCACCTTTTTCAGTGCCTGTGGTCAAAACGTGTTTGAGCAAGTCTAAATAGCCCTGCTCATTATTGTTATTGATCATAAAAATACTCTTTTGCATTATTAAAATGCATTGTCAAAACCGATACTCGACTAAAAATACTGCTTAATAAGCAGCTTGCTTACCCCAGTCATAGATGCCGCGTTTGTAGGCATAAATTAACAAGACAAAGCCAATGATTATCATCGGTGCGCTTAGTATTTGCCCTTTGGTCATCCAGCCTAACAAAATGAATCCTTGGTCGATGTCTGGCTGACGAAAGAATTCAATAATGAAACGGCTAAAGCCATAACCCAACATGAAAATACCTGTCGCTGCCATACGAGGGCGTGGTTTCGATGAATACCACCATAAGAATAAGAATAGCAATAGACCTTCAGCAAGCGCTTCATATAGCTGTGAAGGATGACGAGGTAACAGATACTGACCATTGACTTCGGTCATTAGCTCTTGCAGCTCAGGATTGGTCTGTAACTGCTGCATATCGAAAGACGCGGCTTGCGGGAAGTACGTCAACCAATTATAGCCGCCGTCAGAGACACGGCCCCACAGCTCACCATTGATATAGTTGCCAATGCGCCCAAACAATAAACCCGTCGGTACGCACGGCACGACAAAATCCAGTACTTGGAATGGTGTCTTTTTATACTTACGAGCAAAATATAGCATACCAAGCATGACGCCGATCAAGCCGCCATGGAATGACATACCGCCTTCCCAGACTTTGAAGAGATAGGCAGGGTTTTGTAGCAATTCACCAAACTGATAGAACAAGACATAGCCGACACGGCCGCCCAAAATGACGCCGAGTGCACCAAAAAATACTAAGTCAGAGACCATATCAGTGGTCCAATTATCGCGTTTGCTGCTGCGATACCATGCCAGACCGAAAGCGGTGGCAAATGCCAGTAAATACATCAGCCCATACCAATGGACTTCGACGGGTCCAATTGCTAATGCTACAGGATCGTACTGAGGATGAATCATCATAAGGGCATCATAATATTGATAATAAAGTGCTGACTATAATAGCAAAATTCGTCCCTTGCGAATACTATGATGAGTAAATGGATGATTGAATGAATAGCAAAGCGATAAAAAAACCGATAAGATGAAAAAATCGCATTAATTTCTGAGGAATCATCATGCATCTACATTTATCAACGCCACCGCTTTTGAGTGACAAAAATCAGAAATAACGGCTGATGAGATCTGATTAGCAAATAAAACCTTAAACGACATCTTTTACCTTTGCTAACAAGTACTTGTACAACAGAAAATTATTATAAAAGGAATGCTATGTGTATTGTCGCCATTGCTTGGCAGTTATTTGATGAGTTGCCATTGGTATTATTGTCTAATCGTGATGAGTTTTTGCAGCGTCCAACTGAGCCGCTACATCAATGGTCTGATCAGCCTATTTATGCTGGCCGTGATAAGCAAAGCGGTGGTACATGGCTAGGTATTCATCAAGAAAAAAAGACAGAATATCATGAGCAGAATGGACGTTGGGCTGCGGTATTGAACTTTCGTGATGGTGTGCAGGCAAGCAGTGATGAGCGCTCACGTGGTGCGCTCGTGACAGAGTTTTTAACAGGAGATTTAAGCCCGATGGATTTTGCCCGAAGTATTAATCTGCAAGATTATGCTGGGTTCAATCTTATTATTGGTGATACGGCACAAGCCGTCATCGTTAATAATCGCGGTCATGCACCCACACCATTACATGCAGGACTTCATGTCATCTCTAATGGTCAGCCGGAGGAAAGTTGGTTTAAAACAGAGCGTCTACGTGGCAGGCTGCGGCAAGAAGTGCTACCCTTGATTGCTGAGGACAGCTCGCCTAAGTACTGGCAAGAGGCTGCTTTTACTGTATTGTCAGATAATACGAAAGCACCAGTGGACCAACTACCAGAGACGGGTATGAGCATTGAGATTGAGCAGACCTTGTCTTCCGTTTATATCGAGCCTGTTGCTTTTGGCAATGCTGAAACCAGCAAACCCACTTACGGAACACGGACTCAAAGTATTTTAACCTTACGCCAAAATAGGGCATCAGACAAACAAACTACTGCTGAACTTATCAGCCATAAATACAATCATCCTGCAAATCCCAAATAAAAATGCCCACATTAATATCTACGTTTTTTAGATATCAATGTGAGCATGTGTTTTGTATTAAACTATCTATTTACTCCATTAACAAGTGATTGTCTTGCTCAGGAATAATAAGCTCTTGTCTAAGTGGTAGTTCGCGTGCCAGTTCTTGCAAGGCGCGACGATATACTCCGCGTTTAAAGTGAATCACTTGTCCGAGTGGATACCAGTAGCTGACCCATTGCCAATGGTCAAATTCCGGTTTTCCCTCATCAAAGCGGATGTGTTGAGTATTTGGCTCATCTAAGCGCAGCAAAAACCACTTTTGTTTTTGCCCAATACATAAAGGGTGCTGTCCATGACGGACATAGCGTTTTGGCAGGCGATAGCGCAACCAGTCTTGCGTGACTGCCAATAAGTCCACATGACGCGGATGTAAACCGACCTCTTCCCAGAGTTCGCGATACATCGCATCCATCGGCGTCTCTCCACGGTCGATGCCGCCCTGCGGAAATTGCCAAGCGTTGTGACCAATGCGTTTTGCCCACAGAACTTGCCCTTGTGTATTTGCCAAGATGATACCGACATTGGCGCGAAAGCCGTCTGCATCTATCATGACTAAACCTTTTAATATGTCTAAAAATAGCTTATTCCCACATAACACCGTGACAGCAATCATAATTATTATAGGGTGACTGTTATCGATATCAGGCAAAAATAAGATTCATTACCGTTATTAAACCAAGAAACAAGCAAAATGTGTAACAGTATTTTGCTATAAAATGTTTCACGAGTTTAATCCTTTAAAATCAATTAGTTAGAAATGGATTTTTGTAAGCCGATTTTAGGCATTATGAAGACAAACCTAGGTCACAGTAAAAAATCTGTGTTCAGTGTAAGGCTACGAGTCTGGCTAGCGAAAGTGTACCCTCGAAAACAGACTCACCGAGCGCTCATGGCAATAATCGCACATGAATAATCTAGGGCGTGTTCTCGCTTTGAATTCATTTAGATCATTATCGATCGAATGGAGGGCGTACCCTAAGACAATGGCTATATAAAATCTCGCTTTGGCTTATGCTACACTAGCCAAGCAGCATATCTTTCAAACAATAAAAAATAGGCAATACGTCAATTAAAATAAGGAACATCTACAATGTCAGAGTCAAAAGCAAGCGTCACATGGCAAGAGAACAAAGCCTTTATGGGCGTGTCACCATCAGGACATAATGTACAAATAGATGCTGATAAAGAAAAAGGTTCAAGCCCGATGGAGCTGATCTTACTAGGGCTGGGTGGCTGTGCGAGCTACGATGTGGTAGCGATTTTACAAAAGTCACGCCAAGAGGTGACAGACGTGCGTTGTGAACTGACCGCGCAGCGTGCCGAAACTGTACCAGCAGTATATACCGATATCCACATGCACTTTGTTGTGACAGGGCAAGATATCAAAGACAAGCAGGTTGAGAAGGCCATTCATTTATCAGCAGAAAAATACTGCTCTGCCAGTAGAATGTTGGTACAAGGTGGGGTGAATATTACCCACGATTTTGAAGTGATTGCAGGGTAGGGGCAAATAGAACAATGAATGTATTTTTTGGGTTAATCCCTGATACAGCAGCGTCAGCGATCTGGGCGATGGTGGTAGCAAGCTTATTGCCATGGGCGGTATCAATAGTTGCAAAAGCATCTGGCGGCTTTAAGTTCAGAAATAATGCGCATCCACGTGATTTTTTTCAGCATGCGACAGGGGTTGCAGCACGAGCTAATGCTGCACAGCAAAACAGCTATGAGACTTTGCCTATATTTTTGGCCGCAGTAATAACAGCGATGCTATTTTTTGTACCTCAATCGATTATCAATGTATTGGCTTGGCTATATGTGTTGATTCGTATCGGTTTTTGCGTGGCTTATATTACTAATTTGGCAATGTTTCGTTCTATCCTTTGGGCGTTATCGATGGCTTGTTCTTTGATGCTATTCTATCTAGCTATTCGAGTGAGTGTTTAGCGTTATTTGTTTCGTTAAGGTGCCAGTTTGAGAGAGAGGCAGTTATGATTATCGTACACTCATTCGTAGTGCGCTAATGATAACTGCTTTATTTTTTTCTCGTTTGATACTGTCCCATAATATTTTTGCCTCGCTATAACCTTTAGTGAGCATCGCGAGCCACTGCTTGTAACGACCAACCAATATCACTTCAGTTTTAGCCTGACCTTCCAAAAATTTTATCTGATGTGCAATCAAATCTTCCCATGCTAAAACAGTCAACGTTTCTGCATCATCGATATTGGCATCAACCTGCGCAATCAAATCGGGACGAGTGACCGCGCCGCGACCCAACATCAAATGCTCTGTACCTGCTTGCGTCATACAATTTTGTGCATGCTCTGCATTCCATATTTCGCCATTGGCAATGACGGGAATATCAAGCGCATTAAAGCTTTGAATCTTGTCCCAATAGGCTGGCGGCTTATATCCTTGGGTTTTGGTTCGTGCATGAATGGTCAGCCAATCAGCACCACTGTCGTTAATCGCGCCGCGAATATCATCCATGCGACTGGTATCGGTATAGCCTAAACGTATCTTAGCCGAGACTGGAATGTCGGCAGGTACCGCTTGACGCACCGCACTGATAATTTGATACATGGTTTCGGGTTCATCCAGTAATACTGAACCACCACGATGGCTGTTTACCGTTTTAGCAGGGCAACCAAAATTGATATCAATGGCAGGTGCACCAAGCGCACAGGCATATGCCGCATTGTCTGCCATGAGTTGCGCTTCACTACCAAGTAACTGGATATGAATCGGTGTGCCGCAGGCAGTCTTGGCATCATGACGCAACTCTGGAACGTATTTATAAAATACATGCGCGGGCAAGACATGCTGAGTCACACGGATAAACTCGCTCACTGACCAATCATAGGGACGATCTAAATCTGCCGCAATCTGCGTTAGGATTTGTCGCATTAATGGATCGGTTAGCCCTTCCATTGGCGCAAGTAAGCGGACAGGATTGGCAAATAACTGACGGATGGTATTTTGACGTGCTTGAAGTTGCTGACTATTATTCATGCTTGTTATTCACTGCTAAAAGGTCGTTATAAAGAAAGGTAGACTAAGAATTCAAATTGACAACTACGAAGAGGGATTAAGTATTGCCAAAAATCACTTTTTTGCCTGTCTGTAAGCCTGATATCAAGTCTTTGATATTATGGATGTCCAAATTACTCTGCGCACGTGTACAAGCAACGTAGAGCAAACGCAATTCTTCTGGGCTTATCTTGACGGCATTGGTGGTGACATCATAATAAAAATCATCGTCTAACTGTACCTTTCCCCATTCAAGCCCTTTGGCCTTGTGAGCCGTTGAGATAACGTAGTCGGCATTTTCGATGCTAGTCAAACTATTAACTGCTTGGCTTAATACATTGGTGCCATGATCATCGACCAACTTGACTAGAGTTTTGAGATCGCTGCCTTCGTTGGTTTCAGCATATTCTTGTACATCAGACCAGTTATAGAAATATGCCAGCTCTGGCACACCATACGCCGATTTGCCATTTTTTAAGTTTTCGGCGGCCTGACAGAATTTCAGCATACGCTCGGTATCGGCTTGCAATGCCACGCGGTGTCCTAGCTTAAGTCCGGTCAATAGTTGCGACATCGCAGCGGCATTGGTGCGGCATAGAATGGCATCTTTTTTACTATGAACCATACCTTTTTCAGTAGAAGACTGCTTGTTAGGATTGCCTTTTAATGGTACCTCTTCTTGCAATGCTTTGAGTAAAGTGTTGGCAACCTCAGCAATCGGCTCACCGAAACGAAACGACTGCGTCAATAATGTTTGCGGCAATGGCAGTTTTTTCATCGCATTAACTGCGCCGCGCCACTCGTAAATCTGCTGGTGCGCATCGCCGACATAAATGACTTGCCGTGGTTGCTGCGTCAAAATTCCCATCATCAATGGGTCAGCATCTTGCGCTTCATCAAACAAGATAAAATCTGCTGGAATGCTTGGCTTAGATAGCGCCCAAAGTTTGAGATAAATATCATGCCCGATGCCAGCAGGGTGACGTGCATCAATCGACTGTAACCAACGTTGCTCTACGGCAGGGTAGAGCATCTCACGTAATTGCTCTGCATCAGAATCATCGAGCCAACTCGGAAACAATATATGCCTTGGTGCCGGATAGCTGGCATGCGTACTACAAAAGTTGCTGACTGCATCACTAACGAATCGAGCTAATCTCGCAGGCGTGAGCGTAATGTATTTATTAATGCCATCCATTTGCCGGCGTACTTGTACCGGTTGCAGGCCCAAGTCATCACCAAGACGCTTGGGTGAAAAGCGCGGTAAAGACAGCTTGGCAGTAATATCACGGGCGACATGCCGATAAGCAAGCGAATGAAAGGTGCGACATTCCACATGGGATGGAAACTTTGAACGAGCATCATTGGCAATTGTTTTGTTAAAGGCTAAATATAAGCCGCGTCCACGTAGGCGCTCACCGATTAGTTTTAGCGTCGTGGTTTTACCGGCACCCGCATAAGCGACCACTTTAAATGATTTGTGATCCATCGCCATATTAAGCGCGCTCAGCTGCTCATCAGTGGGATCGCTCATATAAGCTGGCATAGATGCGGACATAATAAAGCTACCTAAAAGACTAAAAGTGAGTAAAAACGATGGGGGTAAAAAAAGCCACTGGATAAGCAATGGCTGGCGAACAATGATGACGCTTAGTAAGGCTAATAACTATAGTGAATTTACTTTAAAACAGATACAGTGCGACTGGGATGAATTTTTCGTAGCCTCTGTGATAGCAGCAAGCAAGAAAAATTTATACCAGTCGCACTTAACTAGTCATGTATCCATTTTGTTTTGAACTGACGATACTAGGGCGTGTCTTCAATTCACTCGATAGTCATCTGAATGGGCTAAAAATGGCTAAATCTTGCCAAACATCGTCAAATAGCTGGTTAATATCTCGATATTATCTGCACTATTTTTCTTGTTTGACGGCAATTTATCTCATTTTTATCACCATTTTTGAAATGAAGACACGCCCTAAGCTAATAAATAAGATAGAGGAAAGTCAAAAATAAATGCCAATAAAAACATGAGCATTTATTGATACGTCAAAACATAGCGAATATAGTTTTTTTACTCTTTATCTACGGCTGCCAAATCAGGACTAGACTTTTCTTTGATTAAGATTTTTGCTAATAACAGGCCCAGCTCAAACAATAGCCACATAGGGATGGCGAGTAATAACATCGACACGCCATCGGGTGGTGTGACGACTGCAGCCACGGCAAAACAACCAACGATAATATAACGACGTTTATCTTCTAGAGTCTGAATGGAGACAATCCCCACCAATATCAATAGTAAGGTGACAACGGGAATCTCAAAAGTCAGGCCAAACACCATAAATAGTTTAAGCGCAAAGCTTAAATAGCTATCGATATCCGTCATTGGCAAGACGTTCTGCGGGGCAAACATGATAAAGAATTTTAAGACGCCTTTCAGCACGATAAAGTAAGAAAAAGCCACGCCCGCATAAAATAAAAAGATAGACGACATCAGCACAGGGATAGCGATTTTTTTCTCTTTTTTATATAACCCAGGTGCGACAAAAGACCAAATTTGGTACAAAATATAAGGCATAGCAAAGAAGGCCGCGACAAAGACAGTCAGGCGTATTGGTGCCATAAAGTTAGAGGTAATATCCGTGGCAATCATCGTCGAATTGGCGGGTAGCTGCGCGACTAATGGATCGGATAAGAAATTATAGAGCTCGCGTGAGAATCCAGCCAAGGCTAAGAATATCACTAACACTGCCACGCATATTTTGATCAGATGCGAGCGTAGCTCAATCAGGTGCTCAGTGATGGGCATATCAGCCAATGAACTTAATATATCACCAGATTTCTCGTTACTGGCTGTCTCAGTTGTTTTTTCTAAATCTGCATCGGCAATTTTTTCTTGACGACTTTTTTTGCGCTTAAATAAATTCATCAATCAGTCTCCTGCTTATTGACAGAAGCCTGTGTTTTTAAAGAAAGATCTAAATAGCTGTTTAATAAGACATCGGCTTTATAGTTTGGTAAATAGGGCGGCTGTGGCAAACGACGCGCTTTATCATAAGCGCCCAAACGGAACCACATATTTTCCCACGGTTTGGTGGTGATGATTTGAGTAATTGGTTGAATATTATCACTAGAGGCAGTTTTTGAGGTTTCGTCGTCAGTACCATGTTTCAATAATTGCTCAGAATCTGCTAATTTTTCGTCTTGCCCGTAGGCGTAGTCAAACGCCTTTGGCGTGACAGGTGGCGTGTTTTTTTGATCGCTAGCATCTTGCTGATTATTGCTTGTTTTATTATTGCGATCGTCAGAGTCTAGGTCATGCGTGGCTTTCAGAGTCTGGTTTTGTGAAGACTCAAATTCCTGCATACTGCCACGCATTTCTGCCATCTCACGCCGCATTTCTGCCTCAGTTTCACGGATTTTAGCCAGCTCTTTTTGCATTTGTTGCCGTGTTTCAGCTAGGTCTAGCTCAGCCTCTATTTCAGACTGTAGGGTAGAGACTGTACGGCGAATTTTGGCATACCACTGCCCAGCAGTACGTGCTGCTTGTGGCAGTTTTTCTGGGCCCAAGACAATTAAGGCAATGACGCCAAAGAGGAGTAATTCAGAAAACCCAATATCAAACATAATGGTTGATTATCACTATCTAGATGCCAGCAGTATCATACCCAGCACTATACTTGGTATTATCAATGGTGCTTATCGTCAACAGGTGCAGTATTGATATCGCTATCCTGCACCTTACTGGTTGCCGCGTGATCTGTTGGGTGTGCATTGCCATCATGGTCGAGAACTGCATGCTTTTTGGCATGCTCTGTATTCTCATCTTTGACCGCTTCTTTAAAGCCTTTGACGGCACCGCCCAAATCCTTGCCCGCATTTCTAAGTTTTGAGGTGCCAAATACGACCACCACTACCACCAATAATATCAGCCAATGTGTAATGGAAAAACTGCCCATAATGATATCCTTAATGTCTTGATTGTAATATCTATATATGAATGCTTTTATGTTATAGAATATTGATCTGTTAAACAAAAAATATAGATAAAAGATGCGAAGCTAAAAGAGTTATATTATAACCTGCCATTGTGACAAAAAGGTGAAAGCAATCATAATCAAAACAAGTAGAGATTTGTTTTACGACTTCGCCCGTTATCTTTACTGGATTAACTTTACCGTGTCACAATTTATCGCGAGGCCTTTTCGTCGATGCCTGATAGCCCAAAGCGACGACCCAGCTCGTTTAACACAGCATCCGACTCTATATCGAACCACGCTAGCCCCACCAACGTATGAAACCAGACATCGGCAACCTCATAAATGAGCTCATGACGAGCCTCGTCATATTGTGCTTTGTTAGTTTTCTCATCGCAATTGGCAAAGTCTTTGGCAGCGATAATGCTTTCTGTGCTTTCTTCGCCCACTTTTTCTAGGATTTTATTCAACCCTTTTGCATATAAGCTTGCCACATAAGAGCTGTCGGCATCCGCTTGTTTGCGCTCTGCCAATACGTTATCAAGCTGCTGTAAAATGGAGGTGTTACCTGTTGCGGTATTATGATCTTCAACTGCGTTATTCGTACTATCCGCATTCATAGCATCATTTGTATCAGTATTATGGCTGTGAGAAGTAGCGCCAGACGCTTCAGAAGATTGATAAATATCTGCTGGGTCTTTTAATACTTTATCGACGGTTTGCCATTCAGGGGTCTGCCCAGACAAATCCAAACGCTGATAAAAGCAAGACTCGCGACCAGTATGACAGGCGATACCACCAGCCTGAGTCACACTCAACACAATCACATCAGCATCACAATCTAAGCGAATATCATGGACAGTCTGAGTATGCCCTGATGATTCGCCCTTATGCCACAGCTTGGCACGTGAACGTGAAAAATACACGGCAGTTTTTGTTTGTGCTGTTAATTGAAGTGCTTCAGCATTCATCCAAGCCATCATCAAAATGCGCCCTGACTCGTGATCTTGAGCAATCGCAGGAATCAAACCATCAGCGTTAAACTTTATGGCAGTTAGCCAAGCAGGTAAAGTCATAATCTGTCTATCGTCTTATAATTAGGAAGTGGTCATTAGTCAGTAAGAAAAGTTAAAGCTCGAATAAATGCGGATATAAGGCTTTCTTAATCGTGTTATCCAGCGTGGTTATTTTATTTAGGCGAAAATCATAATTGACAAAATGCTGCCTTGCCTTTGCTACTATTTCGCCATTGTGCATACGCATGGCTTTGAACACAATATTGCCACCATTATCACATAATGGCTCAACGCCGACCTCAAACAAAAGCTCTTCACGCGCCCGTACACAGCTAAAAATGCTCAGCTGTAGCTTATTAATAATCAAGCCTTGATGATCGGCATTGATCTCTTTAATCCCTTTAGAGTATAAAAAGCGCTGCATTGCTTCAGTCAGTAGGGCAGTCAATGATTGCAGTGCTAAATGTTGACCCATATCAATTTCGGTATTGCGCACCCGCATCACCGTTTCAAACACAAATATTCCGTCATCAAAGTTTAGTTCTTGGTTTGACAACGTCGTCTCCTAGAGTGATTGTCCATAATCATTTGTTCTGTTGAGCAATTGGCAAGCTAGCTGAATAGTTAAAAATAAACATGCATCGTATGATCTACGGTCAGTAGATGCAGTAATTGGCGTTGTTTATTGGCACTTAAAATGTTGCGACGCTCAGTCTCTACTTAAGCACAGCTTAAACCGAGATTCAATCTATTTACAAAAAAATTCGTGGTTTATGAAGCTTTATAGAGATTTCAATAATGTATGGTGCTATCGAACACTATTCAATAGTACCTGACATGAGTTTTTATCCAGCAACAAACATGAAATGAGGCAAAGAGCGCTGAAGCCTTGTGTCTGGTTTATGGTAAATAATTGATCGTGGCTGCATGGTTATTAGCGCTATTTTATCTTATTCATATCTTATAAATTAATGGTAGCTAAAAAAGAAAGGTTTTTATGACGCTTAAAACGGCTAGGACATGTACTTTTGTTAAGACGAATGACAAGCATGAATTGTCTATTAGAAGAGGGCTGAAACTTTACTTGGCAAAATAGCACACTATCTGCTAAAATAGCGCCTCCCACCTCGAGGCAAATAGAGGTCTAGTGGTTGTTTTTAAAGCCACTATTCATTCTAACTATTTGACGACCAGGTTCTATTAAAGACAAAGAGGCAAATCATCATGAAAGTTAAGATGAAAACCAGAAGCGGTGCAGCTAAACGCTTCAAAAAAACAGCAAACGGCTTCAAGCGTAAGCAAGCAAACAAAAGCCATATCTTGACCAAGAAATCAGCTAAGCGTATTCGCCAGTTGCGCGGTCTTAAGATGGTGGACAAGTCTGACGAAGCAGCAGTTCGTCGTATGTGCCCATACATCTAATAGCCTATCGTCATATGTATTTAATCAAGCGCTGTTTAATTCATAGCTACTTAGTTAAAAATATTTGACCTTGCAATTTGATAACGATGTCTACTATTTGATGACATCGTGATTCGTTTAATAATGATTAACAATATCTTGGAGTAATTTATGGCCCGTGTAAAACGTGGTGTACAGGCGAATCGTCGTCACAAAAAAATCTTAAAACGCGCAAAAGGCTACTACGGTGCCCGTTCACGTGTTTACCGCGTAGCGGTACAAGCAGTGACCAAAGCTGGTCAATATGCTTATCGTGACCGTCGCAACAAAAAACGTACCTTCCGTCGTCTTTGGATTGCACGTATCAATGCTGGTGCACGCTTAAACGGCTTAAGCTATAGCCGCTTTATCAATGGTATGAAAAAAGCCAACATCTCAATCGATCGTCGCGTACTTGCTGACATCGCTATGCATGATGCAGCGACTTTCACAGCATTGGTCGAAAAAGCAAAAGCGGAACTAGCATAAATATTAACTATCCTTTAGATATTAAATAGATATAACGCTTATCTGATTAAGCCTCTAAACGAATAGGACTAATATTGATTAATAGGTCGATATTAATAAAAGCTACCGCTGGTCGGTGGCTTTTTTTATATTAAATTATTTTATGGCTAGTTTTATTAATGCTTAAGCTCATTGTGCTTTTCGTGATATTGCACATCTAATCGTCTAAATATTCAAGCCATTCATATAACTGGTATTTATTTTTTGTTATTCGAAAGTAATTAGGTACAATTAGCGAAACAAAAGTAGTTAAATAAAAGTAACTAATTACGAGCAACTAATTGAAAGTAGCTAAATACGAATAACTAAATACGAATAACTAATTAAAAGTAACTGGGTAAATGGTTTGCAATATTTGGTCAAGTCCCTACAATTAATAGTCTGTTTAAATCAGGAATGATGCGTCTTATGACTACCCCTGTTGCCACCAACGATTTGTCGGCGCTACCGACTTTGTCTTCAGAGCTCAATGAGCTAAATGAAGCTCAGCTAACTGAATTTGCCAGTGCTGCTGAATCTTTAATCTTACAAGTAACTGATGCGCGTGTGCTGCAAGAGTTGCGTGTGCAATTGACTGGCAAAAAGAGCCCATTAACCGGCTGGTCAAAGCAGATGGGTAAGCTCAGCAGCGACGATAAAAAAACTTACGGTGGCTGGTTACATCAAGTGCGGAGCCGTATTCAAGAATCATTGACCAATCAGCAGCAGCAGCTGGAAGTCGCGGCATTAAACGCCAAGCTTGCAAGCGAGAGCATTGATATTACATTGCCTGCTCGCGGTGGTCAAAAAGGCCATTTGCATCCAGTGACCATGATTACCCAGCGTATGCAGCAGTATTTTATACAAGCAGGTTTTAACGTCGCCACCGGCCCTGAAGTTGAGAGCGATTACTATAACTTTGAAGCGCTTAATATCCCATCGCATCATCCTGCACGTGCGATGCACGATACATTCTACTTTGATGCGCATTATTTATTGCGTACGCACACCAGTCCAGTGCAAATTCGCACCATGGAAAAGAATGAGCCACCGATTCGTATTATTTGTCCCGGTCGCGTCTATCGTAATGACTCGGACCAAACTCATTCGCCGATGTTTCATCAGTTAGAAGGGCTTATGGTTACTGAGTCGAGCACCTTTGCTGAGCTAAAAGGCTTGATTAGTGAGTTCTTAGAAGCTTTCTTTGCCAAAGAATTAACCGTTCGTTTCCGTCCGTCATTTTTCCCATTCACTGAGCCTTCTGCTGAAGTTGATATCTTAGATGACAATGGCAAATGGCTTGAGGTCATGGGCTGCGGTATGGTGCATCCACAAGTGCTGACCAACTGCGGTATTGATGCCGAAAAATACACTGGCTTTGCCTTTGGTATGGGTATTGAGCGCTTTGCGATGCTCTATTATGGTATTGATGATTTGCGCCTGTTTTTCCAAAACGACGTACGCTTCTTAAAACAGTTTGGCTAACGTTTCCCTCGTTGATATAACAGGTTAATACGTCATCCTTTATTCTAAAGTCTTTATTATAAAATTCTGATCCGAGATATTTATGAAAATTAGTGAGCAGTGGCTACGTCAATGGGTAAACCCCAACAATACCAGTGAGCAGTTGGCCGAACAACTCACCATGGCAGGGCTAGAGATTGATGATCGCTATGCGGTCGCCCGTGCCTTTAGTGGTGTGGTCGTCGGTGAAGTCGTCAGCGTCGAGCAACATCCAGACGCTGATAAACTGCGAGTTACGCAGGTAAATATCGGTGAAGCTGAGCTGCTACAAATCGTATGCGGTGCGCCTAATGTCTACGTCGGTATGAAAGCACCTGTTGCGACCGTTGGTGCAGTGCTCCCAAGCGATGACAAGAAAGGCTTTAAAATTAAAAATGGCAACCTACGTGGTGTCGACTCTAACGGTATGCTCTGCGGTGCTTCTGAAATTGATTTAACCGATAGCATTGATGGTCTTCTTGAGCTACCAGCTGATGCACCGATTGGTACAGATATCCGTGAATATCTGGGTCTAGATAACCAAATACTGGATATCTCTATCACACCAAACCGTGGTGATTGTTTTAGTGTCCGTGGTATTGCGCGTGAAATATCAGTCATTAACGACTTGCCTGTACAGATGCCAGAAATTTCTGACAATGTAGCGGTTGCTGATAATGGCACAACGCCAGCCGTAACTGTCAATGCAGTTGAGGCGTGTCCGCGCTATTTGCTACAATCAATCAGCAATATTGATCGTAGCATTGATACCCCAAAATGGATGCAAGATGCGCTGGTTCAGTCAGGACTACGTTCACACAACTTTTTGGTTGATGTGACCAACTATGTATTGATGGAATTGGGTCAGCCACTACATGCTTTTGATGCCGATACTATCGAGGGCGATATAGTTGTGCGTTTGGCACAGCCTGCTGAGACCATTACCTTGCTGAATGAGCAAACCATTACCTTAACGGGCGATGAGTTGGTGATAGCTGATGATAAAGGGGCTCTTGCGCTTGCTGGTATCATGGGTGGTCAGCGTAGTAGTGTGACTGATAGCACGACCAATATTATTGTAGAAAGCGCTTTCTTTGGTCAGCTTGCTATTGCTGCACGTGCACGCCGTTTTGGTTTGCATACTGATGCCTCACAACGCTTTGAGCGTGGCGTAGATTTTGAATTACCAGCGCTGGCACTGGCGCGTGCTGTTGATTTGATTACTAGCGTTACTGGTGGTCAGGCAGGTTTTATAGTCAAAGCAGAAAATACTGAGCACTTGCCAGCACGTGCGCCAATTACTTTGCCAATCGCTAAAGTCCGTGATGTTATCGGTATTGAGATTGACCCAGAGGTTATGGTGCGTATCTTAACCCAATTAGGGTTTGAGGTAGAGCAGCAAGCGGATAGCCTTATTTGCACGCCGCCTTCTTATCGCTTTGATATGAGTATTAAAGAAGATCTCATCGAAGAGATTGCCCGCATTTATGGTTATGACAATATTCCAAGCGTGTTGCCGCACTTGCAGGTAAGCATGGATTATGATGATACGGCGGACTTGACTCACGAGATGAAGCTAGCATTGGTCGATAACGGCTATATGGAAGCGATCAGCTTTAGCTTTAGTGATGCAAAAATAGAAGCATTACTTGATGATGAGGCATTGGGAGAAGTATTAGCACTAGCCAATCCTATCTCTAGTGATTTAGCAGTGATGCGTCGTACTTTACTATCAAGTTTATTGCCTTGCGTACAATACAATCTCAATCGTCAGCAGCCACGCGTACGTTTCTTTGAAACAGGTCTTAGCTTTGTTGGTCAAAGTATTAGTGATTTGGTACAGACGCCAAGTATTGCCTTGGTCGCAGTCGGTGATATTTGGGATGAGCAGGCTTATCAAAACCGTGCGCTAGACTTTTATGACCTTAAGCACGATATCGAGCAACTGCTACCATCGCAAATCGATAGCATGCGTATCCGCTACGAGCGTAGTGAACTTGCCTTCTTACATCCGGGTCAAAGCGCCAAATTATATATCGATGATGCGTATGTCGGTTGGCTTGGTCAATTGCATCCTAATACGGCCAAACAGCTAGACTTACCGGCTACTTGGGTCGCCCAATTATCACTTGCACCTTTGCTAACGCTGGCTCGTGAACAGCAGGCGATTAACACGCCAAGTAAATTCCCACAAGTCCGCCGCGATATTGCCATCTTGATAGATAGCGAGATCAGTTTACAGGCATTAGAATCGACGATTCGTGCTGCCGCAGGTGAGCTATTGACTGATCTATGGTTATTCGATGTTTACCAAGGTGATAAAGTACCAGCAGGTCAGCGCTCATTGGCATTTGCGTTGATATGGCAGGATAGGTCGCAGACCTTGTCTGATGAAGCCGTGAAAACAGCGACTGACAAGGTGGTACAAGCACTAACTGAGCAACATGCTGCAAAACTGCGTGACAGCTAACACATAACATTCATAATAGCCTATGCTCTATAGCCTTTCTTGTTATGAGGCTATAGAGCATTGCTATTTATAAAGATTGTTATCTTAGATAAAATTTTATAAAAAAAGTTAAGTGGTTATTAACAAAGGATTTTAATTCAGACTTTATTAAAAGAATAACAAAAAACCTTTATACTAACTAAGCTTAACCCTCATACCGCTAAACCATGATATTCGACATCACGACATAGCATAGGAGTCGTACTGTGAGCACCTTAACCAAATCTGACATGATTGAGCATTTGATGAGTCATCTTAACCTGACACGCCAAGAAGGCCGCTGTTTGGTAGAGAATTTTTTTGATGAGTTGTCAGAGAGTTTGATTGATGGCAACGAGGTCAAGCTTTCAGGCTTTGGCAACTTCGAGCTTAAAGATAAAAGTAGCCGTCCAGGACGCAACCCTAAGACAGGAGAGCCCGTGGCTGTATCAGCACGCCGTGTGGTCACCTTTAAAACGGGGCAAAAATTTCGTCAACAGGTTGATGAGCGTCTATTTGATGAATAGCTGTCACTCATCTCTATAAAATTATGACCAGTGAAAGATCTTATAATGTCGCGATGATTTTTCTAAATCAGTGTGCGTTGTCTACAGCTGTCAATACAAAGTGTGACAACAAGCGCTAAATTTTCTAAGCCATTATCAAATATATTAAATAATAGGCATAAAAAAAGAGAGCATAGGCTCTCTTTTTTTACTACAGTATGTCTATCGTTGGATACGATAAAATTACTGAGCTGGTTCTTCAACAACAACTTCGTCAGATGCTGCAACAGCAGTATCAGTTTCGCTAGCTACGTCTACGCTAGTAGTAGTACCGTCTACAGGAACTTCAGCGTCCATTTCGTCAGTAGCAGTTGCAGCTTGTGCATCAGCGATGTCAGCTTCAGCGCCGGCAACAGCAGCGTCAGCATCAGCAGTCATTTCGCCTTCAGCAGCAGCTTCGTTTAGCTCTTCTGAAGCGTCTTGCACTTCTTCTTGCGCGTCAGATAAATCTTCAGCAGCGTTTTCTTTGTTGCTGTCACAGGCAGTTAGGCCCATAGTTGCAGTCATGATACCAGCTAGAGCAAGTAATTTAAGTTTCATAAGGTTTTCTCCGGGAAAATGAAATGAGCAGTAGCAGCAACAAAGGTTGAATGTCCGAGATGTCTCAGAATTCAACTAGTCTTAGTCACAGCTACTCAGCTTCCACGCATTCTATATGTTTTCTTTTCAAATGAAAAGACCCTGTACAATTGAGTAACAATAAAATTGTAGAAAGTATTTTACATAGCTTATCTAATATAATTTTTAATACAACAACCTCAATTAATCGACGTATAATTAATGCAAATCGAGCCATTTTCGTAACCGATTGGCGAACATTATGGTGTGGCGTTGCCTCTTAAATAGATTCTATTAGACAAGTTTTAGTAAATAAAGCAGATATCAAGTCAATTGCTTATTAGGGCGGGAACAGCCAAATATAACTAAATTCAAATAATTTCGATACAAGGAAGCCGAGCGCAAGTTATACATTAGTATGCTTAGCGAGGATGACGATGTAGCGGATTTATATGGATTTGACTATATCGAAAGAACAGAAGATATTTAAGATATCTATTAATTGTGACTCATGGAAAGTCGAGTCAACAAATAAGCAATGCAAATAACTACCCATGCGCATGGCAGGGTGTATCGTATGTTTCGGGAGTAAGAGTATGAAATGGCAAGGCAGACGAGGTAGCTCCAACGTACGCACGAGTAGCGGTGGTGGCAAAATGATTGGCGGTGGTATCGGTGGTATTATTATCGCGGGTATTTTGTGGTTAGTATTTGGCGTTAACCCCATGACCGCTTTACAAACGGGCCAAGTAGTAGCAGGTGGCGGTAGCAATACCTCAACTGAGCCGGCGACCAGTGAGGATCGTGATACGCAGTTTGTAAAAGTAGTGTTAGCCGACACAGAAGAAGTGTGGCATCAAATATTTAATGAAGGCGGTAGTACCTATCAAGAGCCGTCATTGATACTGTTTAATGGACAAGTCAGCTCGGCTTGCGGTAGTGCCAGCTCTGCAACGGGTCCATTCTATTGTCCAGGAGACCAGACGGTCTATCTAGATACTTCTTTCTTTGTAGAAATGCGGCAAAACCTTGGTATTACGGGTGATCAACAAGGATCAGGTAATAGCGAAAACCAAGGAAAAGCGGGAGATTTTGCGCAAGCTTATGTGATCTCGCATGAAGTTGGTCATCATGTGCAGACGCTATTGGGTATTACCCAGCAGGTCAATGAGGCGAGTCGCCAAGTCACGCGTGCAGAAGCCAATAAGCTCTCCGTATTACAAGAGCTACAAGCTGATTGCTTCGCGGGTGTATGGGCACAGCGTAATCAGGAACGTGTCCAGTTTTTAGAAGCGGGCGATATAGATGAAGCCATCAATGCAGCCAGCCAAATTGGTGACGATCGTTTGGCGCGTGCAAGTGGAGGCGCGGTAGTCCCTGATAACTTTACCCATGGTACCAGTCAACAGCGTGTGCAATGGTTCACTCGTGGTTTGGAGAGCGGTAATGTGCAGACCTGTGATACCTTTAGTGGGGCATTATAGACGCACTGGCTTTTGACCAATAAACCAAATGCTAAACACAAAAAAGCCTGCAATCGATTGCAGGCTTTTTTTGTCTTAAAACATTCTAAGCAGAGTTATGCGTATACAGAATAAATGCATTTAACCTAATTAGAGATTATCTGCTGTTATTTAAAATATAAGCACCAGCACCACCTATTGCAGCACCACCAAGTGCGCCACGAGCGATGTCTTTGCTATCGCCGCCACTTTTGATAAGTGCACCAGCAGCAGCGCCAGCAGCAGCACCTTTAGTAGTGTTACTCAAACCACTGTTATATCCGTTACAGCCACCCATAATAAGAGCCGAGCTAGTAAGTGCAGTCATTGCAAGAGTTTTAGCAAATTTCATAATGTCACCTGTTGAGTCGTTAAATTTAAAATAGAATATACATGATATTTTCGAAGACGTTCTACTATTTTCTATAGTAATCGTTTAGTAACTTTCTAATCGTGGTAAAAACGCTAATCTTTGCGAATATACTGTAAATTATGTTTCCCCACTGTATCGATGGTAGCGCCTTTGCTTGGGATTATTGTATTTTACTCAACAATACGCTAACTGTTTTCGTGTGCCCTATTTTCTTTAGCTATAAAAAAAAGACCGCTTGGGAGCGATCTTTTTTATAATAGCAGTGATAAGACGATTAGTTTTGCGATTTACGTTTCATTTGCTCAAAGAATTCATCATTAGTCTTTGCTTCTTTTAAGCGATCCAATAAGAATTCGGTGGCTTGCACGCCATCCATCGGCTGTAGCAATTTACGTAAAATCCAAACTTTGCGCAATTTATCTTCATCAAGCAGGCGCTCTTCGCGGCGAGTACCAGATTTTTTGATATTAATCGCAGGGAAGACGCGTTTTTCAGCCAAATCACGCTCAAGCGTAATCTCTTGGTTACCGGTACCTTTAAATTCTTCAAAGATAACGCTATCCATCTTACTACCAGTATCTATAAGGGCGCTGGCAATAATCGTTAAGCTACCACCTTCTTCAACATTACGTGCGGCACCGAAGAAACGTTTTGGACGTTCCAGTGCATTGGCATCCAGACCACCGGTCAACACTTTACCCGATGAAGGAATGACGGTGTTGTAGGCGCGGGCGAGACGAGTAATAGAATCCAATAGGATAACCACGTCTTGCTTGTGCTCCACCAGACGCTTAGCTTTTTCGATGACCATTTCGGCAACCTGTACATGGCGCTGAGGTGGCTCATCAAAGGTTGAAGCAACCACTTCGCCGCGTACCGTACGTACCATCTCGGTGACTTCTTCTGGACGCTCATCGATCAGTAGCACGATTAGATAGCACTCAGGATTGTTACGAGTGATGGATTGGGCAATGGTCTGTAGCAACATTGTTTTACCGGCTTTTGGCGGTGCGACAATAATAGAGCGCTGACCTTTACCAATCGGAGCAATCAGGTCGATGATACGGCCAGTCAAATCCTCAGTAGTACCATTGCCTAGCTCGAGCTTTAACTGCTCAGTTGGGAATAGGGGAGTCAAGTTTTCGAAGATAAGCTTATGACGTGAGCGATCTGGGGTATCAAAGTTGATTTCACCCACTTTCAATAGCGCAAAATAACGCTCAGAATCTTTTGGCGGGCGAATGGTACCAGCGATACTATCGCCAGTCTTTAGGCTAAAGCGACGAATTTGGCTGGGGCTGACATAGATATCATCAGGGCCTGCTAAATAAGAGCCTTCTGAGGAGCGTAAAAAACCAAAACCATCAGGGAGAACCTCAAGTACACCATCACCGTAGATGGCTTCACCGTTACGAGCATGGGTTTTTAGGATAGCAAAGATGATGTCTTGTTTACGGCTACGCGCCATATTATCAAGACCCATTTCTTTGGCGATGGCCAATAGCTCGGCGATTGAGTTTTTCTTTAATTCAGTTAGATTCATAGATAGGTCATTAGCAATTGGTCAGATGAGAGATGCCATTAGCAGCACGAATCACGATATTGATTAAAACAACGATTGTAGGGCGATAGAGGGTGTGGGCACAGAGCTGGATTTATGTAGTAAAAATTTTATGTGTCAGCTTACGTACGCGTTGCGGGTTTTGCTGCAAGGTCATAAGAAATGAAGATAAAGAAGGCCACATAAGAGTCTGCGTCAAAAACTCAGTATCAGTAATTGTGTTTAGTCATTTCGTTCAGTAATGGTGTTTATAATGACGATTGTGTTTTTGTTGATAAACACGAGGAGAATAGCGACAAGATACTTAGGAAAACCGTTAGTTTTCGCTTGTCAGCAGACTATACGGTTTTCATAATGGCATTGTCAATAATTTTTGCTAAAAAAGTCATATAATTGCGCTTTTTGCATAAAAAACAAGCAAAAAAGCCATTACCTATACAAGATAATGGCTTTTTCGATCAATCTGGCTTTCTGTGCATGTGCAGGTATTTAAATGAGTTAAAACCAGCAGTATCACTTATAGGTGTTTATCTATTACTTTAGCCAATTCAGCTTTTGGTTGTAAACCCATTACTGAGTCAACTTTTTCGCCATCTTTGAATACAAATAGCGTTGGGATGTTACGAATACCAAAACGGCTGGCCGCTTGTGGGTTGTTGTCCACATCAACTTTGACGATTTTGATTTTGCCTTGATACTCAGATGCTAGGTCTTCTAGAATAGGGGCAATTGCTTTACAAGGACCACACCACGTTGCCCAAAAATCTACCAATACTGGTACATCTGATTGTAGGACGTCTTGGTCAAAATTTGCATCGGTGGTGTTAACAATAAGGTCTGACATAGTTTTTCTCTCTTGTTTTATTATTTCTATCGCTACTCATCGACATGCATATTGGTTTAATAATAGATTGGTCAGTAGCTAAAGAAGCGTTAAGAAGTGGTGAAAATGTGCCATTATATTAACATGTTTGCCCAGATTTGACAGATACAGGCTGGTTAAATTGCTCAACAATTACTATTAGCACAATAAATCAACACATAACGACACAAGTACTGTTTTACCTGTCACCTTTGCCATCTATTGTCGTTTTAGCTCTGTGCTCGAACATGGTTCTCATGGTCTGGTTCAGTTTCAACTTTTAGCAATAAACCTTATGTCGATAGGTCAGTTTAGATGCGATCTTCGGCTTAGCATTTTTAATGCACGACAGTATTTATTCTCAAGCTCAACAATATAAGTAGCTTCTTTTATGCCTTTTACTGATGAAAAAATCCTAACCCTTAACGCCCAAGAAAGCGCCTATCCGCTTGAGTTTTTCAAAGAATTCGCGAAAGACGTTACCGTTTACGAGGATGAAGATATCTGGGTGGTCGATAAGCCAGCAGGACTGCTGAGTGTCGATGGCAAAACGCTAAAGGTGAGTTTGCTGGCGCGACTAGAGCGTGCCAATCCTGCGGTTAAATTGATTCACCGACTGGATATGGATACCTCTGGTTTATTGATTTTTGCAAAAAATGCCGCTGCGCAAACCAATATCAGTAAGCAGTTTATTGAACGTCTGCCGCAAAAAAAGTATCAAGCACGGGTTTTTGGCGCATGGGAGAGCGTGGGTGCAAAAGGCAAAATCTCAGTGCCAGTACGCTATGAGCCAAGCACCAAACCGCGCCACATCGTTGACCACGACTGGTCAAAGCACGCGCTAACCTTGTATGAAGTGCTTGCGCATGAAGACTGCAACGGTCAAACGGTCACGCGAGTGATGTTAAAACCAGTCACTGGGCGCAGTCATCAGTTACGTGTCCATATGGTGCACGTCGGTCACGTCATGATAGGCGATCCCATTTATGCTGAAGGGAATGCGTTGACAATTGCGCCACGGCTCAATCTGCATGCGCAGCAACTGCGTCTTAAGCATCCGGTACTAGGCGCATGGATGGACTGGGAGAGTCCCAGCCCTTTTTAAGGCGTCTGCTTTGGTTTATAGGTTGTTTAAACATTATTACCAATATTGTGTTATGGGATAAAAAATAAGTAAGCTAACTATAGGGATAAAATTATGCTTAAGATCACGGCGACCAGACAAGCCATCAAGAAGCGCTTTAAACGCAAAAAATCACCAGCGGCGGCGCCAGTAGATTGTGATGTGCTTATCGTCGGTGCAGGGCTTGCCGGTATCGGGATGGCCTGTCAATTACAACAACGCAAGTCAAAAAAGAAAGTGAGTAAGCAGGCAAAAACGCCACCATTTATCGTATTAGAAAAGCGCTCGGATCTAGGTGGTACTTGGGATTTATTTACGTATCCTGGTATTCGCTCTGACTCTGATGCCTTGACCTTTGGCTATAGTTTTAGACCGTGGTTGGATCATCGAATGCTGGCAGCGGGTGAGGACATTAAAAGTTATATCGCTGATACGGCGCGTGAATTTGGCATTACTGAACATATTCGCTATCAGCATGAAGTGCAGCAGCTGTCGTGGTCAAGTCGTGATCAACGGTGGTCAGCCATGATTAAAAATCATGCGAGCGGCGAGGTATCTACCTTGAGCGCTAATTTCGTCGTCGGTGCCACGGGCTATTACGACTATGAGCAGGGTTATCAACCGCATTTTGAAAAGGAAGAAGATTTCCAAGGTCAAATTGTCCATCCGCAGCATTGGCACGACGTTGATTATCATGATAAAAAAGTGGTCATTATTGGTAGCGGTGCCACAGCGATGACGTTGTTGCCTGCGATGGTCAATGAAGACGACGGTCAATGCGTGCAGCACGTTACGATGTTGCAACGTTCGCCGACTTATGTGGCAAGCGTACCTGGCGATGATTATGCGCTTGACTGGCTATCTGCTAAATTCTCGCCTTTATCAAAACAGCAAGCTTATACGCTATTGCGGGCGCGTAATGTTTTAAGACAGCAAGGCGTTTATCAGTTTGCTGCCCACGCACCGAAAGTGTTAAAAGCGCTATTAACCTATGGCGTGAAAAGAGAGCTAAAAGGTAGTGGTGTCGCTGTTGATCATTTTGTTCCTGCGTACAATCCATGGGATGAGCGACTCTGTGCGGTGCCAGATGGTGACTTATTCAATACCTTACACAGCAAAAGAGCAGGGGTGGTCACTGACCAAATCAGCCACTTTACTAAAACGGGCATCATGCTTGAGTCGGGTAAACATCTTGATGCTGATATTATTGTCACCGCAACGGGATTGAAGCTGCAAATGCTCGGCGGCGCGTCATTGTATATTGATGGTCAGCCAGTCAAAGTGGGTGCACGTATGACCTACAAAGCAGTCCTAGTTGAGGATGTGCCCAATATGGCCGTGATGTTTGGTTATATCAATGCCTCGTGGACTTTAAAGGTAGACTTAGCCTCTCAGTATATCGTACGGCTACTTGATTATATGCAGACCCATCGTTATCAGGTCGCTGTGCCACAAGCTGAGACCAAGCGTGAAAAAGTACAAGTTCAGTCAGATACGGTGATGGGTGCGCTATCGGCGGGTTATATTAAGCGAGCTCAGGACGAGTTACCCAAGCAAGGCGATCGCTACCCTTGGCATGTGACGAATAATTATGTCAGCGACCGTATCATGCTCAAACACCGTAAAATAAAAGACGACTGGTTACGTTTTAGCCGTTAGCATTTTGGTGGTCATCAATAAAGTCAGCGACTTGGTTGCTTAGCATTTGCCATAAGGTTTCTTGCGCACTCTTGCTGCCCCACGCATTGTGCGGACTAAATATGACGCGTGGATGGTTAGCAAGGGTCAATAAAGGGTCGTCTTTGACAATCGGCTCTTGCTCAAATACATCGCTGGCATAACCGATGACTTGCTCATTATTGATGGCATCGGTCAGTGCTTGGCTATCGACAACGCCGCCGCGAGCCACATTGACGATAAGTGGTTGCTTGGTCATTTTTGCCAAGGTGTCTTTATTAATCAAGTGGTGGGTTTGTTCGTTTAATGGACAATGCAAGCTCAGCACATCAGACTGCGCCAGTACATCCTCAAACGCAGTATAGTCATCATTGCGTGGCGTGCGCCCCTGATGCTCTGCCCACAAGACTGTCATGCCAAAGGCACGGGCGATTTCAGTGACGCGTTTACCGATAGTACCGATGCCGATTATCCCTAGCGTCTTATCTTCTAAGTCGATTAATGGAATATCAAGCAGGCAAAAATTACCGTTATTTGCCCACGTACCATCGGTAACTTTATTATGATAATGCAGACCAGCACGCATCGCATTTAGCATCAGCATAAAGGTATGCTCAGGGACGCTTTTGACCGCGTAACCAGCGACATTATAAAGCGGAATGTTACGCTTCCTACAAGCCTCTTGGTCGACGTTATTCATACCGGTCGCTGTCAACTGGATAAGCTTTAGGTTGGGGAGTTTGCTTATTACGTCAGCGTCAATTTGGACTTTATTAGTGATGATAATATCAGCGTCTTTGCAGCGCGCCAAAATGACCTCATTGTCTTTTGGCGTGTCATCATAAGTCACATAATCACTGATGCCTGTCGGTGCTGGCAAGTCGACGCCATCAGAAAACGTACCTTTATCTAAAAAAACCGCTTGCATGGCTATTCCTTATCTCATTGTTATTTTAAATGGGTTTGCATGATTATCGACTTAATGTAGCACGTTGGTGATTTTAGTCAAAAAGCGCAAAGTAAAAAACCTCTACTTCAATATTGAAATAGAGGTTTTAATTTTTGCGACAGGAGTTTTTGTGCTCATGTCATTTTTACGCTTATAAAGAGAAACGTTTGCGCAATTTGCCAATTAGGCTACGTACGCGACTGCTTAAATCAATGCGCACATCGTTTTCAGGGTCATGTTCGACTTCATAACGCTTCACCAACTCAGGACTGGCTTTCAGTTTTGTATGATGTTGGAATGCACGGTTGACACTAATCTCGAGTAGGCTAGCGCGCATTGGCTTCGGTAAGCAGCGATAGACTTGACCTTTATTAATCAAATCAATCAGCAAGCCTGCATCTTGGAATTCGGTCTGTACTAAAACCACCAAGTGCGGCGCATCTTGTTTTAAGGTAAAGATAATCGGGGCGATATTTTCGCCGCTGACATTAATATCGGTGATACAAACACCGATATCTTCGTTCGCCAGATAATCATAAGCCTCTTCTAAGCCTTCAGCGTGCAGTACTTTATAGCTGTTAGAGAACTGCTTGCGTATCTGCTCAATCAGCTCGTTGGTCTCATCAATCACCAACAGTGTTTGCTTATTACCTGAGCTATCAAATTGGTTGGCATCTTCGTCTGGATTATAGGTCAAGGCGATTTCGGTGGCGCGGCCAATGACGGCCAGTAGCTCTTCAGATTTGCACGGCTTGGTTAAATAACGATAAATCTCACCATCGTTAATAGAGCCAATAATGGCGTTTAAATCGGCATAGCCCGTCAATAAAATGCGCATGGTAGACGGAGAGATGTCTTTTACTTCGCGTAAGATATCCACACCGACTCGCTCAGGCATACGTTGGTCACTGACCGCGACGTGTACATGATTGTTTTTAATATAGTCGATATACTCAGTCGGGTCGGTGGTGATAAAGACGTCATGGGTCTTACGAAACAGCAGTTTCATAGACCGTAAAATGCGTTGTTCGTCGTCAATAAAGGCCAATTTTGGCTTTGATTCAGACCCTAGCTCAACGGCATTGGGCGTATTTTCAGATTCATTCATGATGATATCCTTATGATGAATAATAATTGTCGTTAAATATCTAAATATGTTCTACTTAACAGGGCAGTTGACCCAGCGCTTACGCAACTAGGCTTTGCTCTGTTAAGTCATTATTAATCGGTAGCGTTAAGGTAAAAGTGGTGCCAACGCCTTCGGTCGATACGACTTTGATATCGCCATTATGTTGCTCCATAATTTGCTGGCTGATAGCCATACCAAGTCCTGTACCTTCGCCTGCGCCTTTGGTCGTAAAAAACGGCTCGAATATTTGATTGAGAACTTCTGGGCTCATACCTTTACCGTTATCGCTCACATCGATATAAACATTGCTATCATCGGCGTGCGTCCGCACCTCGATTTTGCCATCCGGTTTTTCTCCCATGGCTTGCGCGGCATTATTGAGCAAGTTCACCAATACTTGGTTAATTTGCGACGGTGAGCATTTAATCTCAGGGGTTGGTGCAAAATCAGTGACAATCTCTTGATGTCTGATAGAGTTACCAGCGATTTTGAGCGAGGCTTCAATACATTCGCGCACATCGATGGTTTTTACTTTTGATTCATCAAGACGGGCAAAGTTACGTAGGTTTAACACCATCTCCGTGATTTGCTCAACGCCAAAGAGTGAATCTTTAATCAGCTCTTTTAGCTCAGATGATAGGTCGTCTTCTTGGATTTCATCAGACGCACGGACAATATCTGCTAGTAACTTGTCAATTTTTCCATCAGAAGCTGCCTCAGACTTAACGCCTTTTAATCCTTGTACCAGTTCAATCAGCTCTTCGTATTGCTCCGTCAACTGACCGATAATTTCTAAATTGTTTTGCACATAAGACAAGGGTGTATTCACTTCATGGGCGACGCCTGCCACCATTTGACCTAGAGTCGCCATTTTTTCTGACCGAATCAATTGCAGCTGGGAGTTTTTCAGCTCTTTTAGCGTGTCTTGTAGCTCAGCAGTACGTTCTTCAACTTTAATCTCTAACTGTTGGTTGATATTGGCAAGCTTACCTTCGTTAGATTGGATTCGATCTAATAGATCATTAATAGAGCCGTTTACCAGTCCAATCTCGTTTCGACCTTCAGCAAATTTAACTTCGCTCAGCTTATTGTATTGCTTATCGTTAATCAGGTTTTCCGCTTGTGAGATTTTATCAGTGGTTTCTTTTAGCGGTTTGAAGGCTAAGAAAGTCAACATAAAATAAATCACGCCCGCCGTGATGAGTAGCGCCAATGCAATCCAGTTAATCAAGTTTTCACTAAGATTATCGGCGATGGCGTTAATTTCAGCATCAGGCTGGACAACGATAAGCTTCCAGTAGGTTTCAGGAATCTCAAAAACGTACGCTTGACTACCGTTGTAGTAGCTGTCTTTCGCCAGCGCAAAGCTCTGTAACAAGCGACTGTCCATGGCGTTCTGCTTGTTCTCACCGTTATTTAGATAAGCGGCGTAGTTGACGAGATAATAACCCTTTGCCGTACCGGTTTCTGCTTTATCAAGCGTGGTCAATACTTGTTGGATTTGCGGTGAGACGTTAGCAGCAACTTGCTCGATGGTCTCGTTACGTTGGACATCTAAGAAATCAAGCACCGGTTGCCAAGCAGGGTCTGAGTTAATCACTTGTTTGATATCAAGCGGCGTACCGGTTTCTTCGTCAATATAGCTTAAGCGTTCAGGGTTAGAGGACGCGATAACTTTATCACTATTATCCAATAATAAAATGTAGCCTGAGCCCGAGCTTTCGCTTAACTTCACGATGTTTTCTTGTAGCTGGTTAAGGGTGAAGTTGACGGTACTGGCACCCCAAAACTGATTGTCACGCTCAATAGCGACGCCGCAGCTCATCGCAAGCTCGCCTTTGGTTTGGCTGGCGCGGACATGGTTCCAGATACAGCTCTCAGGTTTGAGCAGCTTCAAGACACTAAACCAATCTTCTTGATAATAAGGGTTAGCTGGATTTGGGTCGCTCAACACCGCTTGATAGTCACCATTTTGACGTACCATCAAGAAAGGATGGGTGGCGGTGTTTGCCCCAAGTGCCCCATTATCAGGCCAAATACCACCACTACCCAACAGGCTATAATCACGCTTATCAAAGGCATTGGCAGTACTGGCTTGTAAAATCGCTTCTTCTGGAGGCAACGTTTGCGCGCTCTGTTGTAGCAGTAACGCACTACGCATCACTCGATTGATATCAGCAGAGATGCTATTGACTGCCGTATTACCACGTTCCGCGACCAGTTTTGCGGATTCAAGACGGATTTTTTCATAGCCTTCTTTATCAACAACGTAGACGACAACTGCGAGTACGATTGCAAAAGCAATAAATAAAATAGTAGTCACTTGGGTACTAACTTGATTAAAAAAGCCAACTTTTTTGGAGGCACTCATGATGGTGATGGTCCTTGGGTGATAGTGACCACAAAAAAGACTGCCAATACAATTTAATGATTGCAATCAGTCGTGTGGTTATATGGAATTTTGATCAATATAATTTGTATATAACGGCAAAACACCTAGAAGTATAAAAGTTATGGCGATATAACTTAACCGACTGAATTGTCTGTGTGCTCATCACTTAAAAATTTATAGACAGCCATACTGTGCCTACAAATCATGAAAGATAATCAATCACAGATATTGTTCAGTTAAGTGGTATGTTTAAGTGAGCGTTTGGACAATTTAGGTCGTTCAGGTAAGAAAAGGGAGATGTTCTATTGCATTTGTTAACAATACAGAAGCAATTTTATAATGACAATATTTTTTCTTTACTTACGAGTCGTTATCTTATTATTTTATATGACCAACTTATGCTTGGTATTGAAATAATCTTGCATCAATCTGCTCTTGAAAAGTCAACTTAACGCACTCATCTAGCCGCTAACGTTATATAATGGTTCGGCCAAAACGTTGGCTTGATTTATGTGGCTGCTTTGCACTGACGTTTTTTGACGGGTAGCGGCGTGAGTAAGTAACCTTTGCCAGCATTACTAGCCACCATTGCTAACTACCTATTTTCTTATCATCTGAGTACAAAAAGACATCGCCTTATGACTATCTCTATCGCTTCATTGCACAGCACCGAATTCGCCGTTGGTCAACGTTATTTATCTGATACGGAGTCCGAGTTGGGCTTAGGTGTGGTCATCGATGTAGACGACCGATGTGTACATATTTTATTTCCGCAAAGTGAAGAGACGCGCGTCTATGCGAAAAACTCCGCGCCATTATCACGCGTGGTGTTCAAAGTTGGCGATAGCATTTATGACCAAGACGGCAAGTGCTATCTGGTCAATGCCGTTGATGAAGTGATGGGCGTGCTCAAATACGGTGTCGATGAACACGAGCGTGGCATCATGGAAACCCGTCTCGCTGCCAATATCACCTTGGCTAAGCCGCTTGAGCGTCTGCTAGCTGGTCGTATTGAGCGCGGTGATTGGTACGAGCTACGTCAAGATATCTTGCGTATGCAATCGGCGCTTGCTGGTCATCCACTCAAAGGCATGATGGGCGCACGTGTCGATATCATTGAGCATCAGCTCTATATCGCCCACGAAGTCGGCAAACGTATTGCACCGCGCGTGTTGCTCGCTGACGAAGTGGGTCTGGGCAAAACCATCGAAGCGGGTTTGATTATTCATCAGCAGTTGTTAACAGGCAAAGCTGAGCGTGTGCTTATCCTAGTGCCAGACAGTCTACAATATCAGTGGATGATTGAGCTGCGTCGTCGCTTTAACTTAAATTTTGCGCTGTTTGATTTGGTACGTGCGGCAGCCATTAAAGAACACGATCCTGAACAAAATGTCTTTGCGACTGAGCAATGTATCATTGCGGGTATGGATCTGTTGCTCGATCATCCTGACTTGTATGATCAAGCGATGGATGCAGGGTTTGATTTATTGGTCGTCGATGAGGCGCATCATCTGCATTGGGACGAGGCGCAAGGTGGCAACGATAAATATGACTTGATTGCTGACTTTGCCGAAGAGACGCCAGGAGTTATGCTACTGACAGCGACGCCTGAACAGCTTGGGGCACAAAGTCACTTTGCTAGATTGCGTTTGCTCGATCCAGATCGCTTTGATGATTTGGATGAGTTTATCGATGGTCAAGAAGCTTTTGCTGAAACGGCTGCTGTCGCTGGTGTGTTAATCGAAGATAAGCCTTTGAGCGACAGTCAAATTGCCGCGTTAAGCAGTTTGCTAGACATCAGCATGGATGAGTTGGTAACGATTAATGATGATGAAAAACTGCGTACACATGCGCTCAATGAGCTATTAGATCGTCATGGTACAGGCCGTATTTTATTCCGTAATACTCGTGAGAGTGTTAAAGGGTTTTATGGTCGTAGCAGTCAGCCTTATCCGCTGCCATTGCCTGCCGCATGGATAGACAGCTATCAAACCACTGGCAAATTGCGCGAGCAGCTATGGGGCGAAGAAAATCAACCTGATGGTGGCTGGCTAGAAGACGATCCACGTGTGCCATGGTTGATTGAGATTTTGCGCGGTGAGCTTAAGCACAAAAAAGTATTACTGATTGCCCGTAGTGGCGCGACCGTTGAGAGTTTGGAGGCGGTATTACGTCTGCATGCAGGCATTAAGACGGCTATCTTTACTGAGCAGATGACGCTACTTGAGCGTGACCAAGCAGCGGCATTCTTTGCCGACAGTGAAGGCGCACAGATATTATTGTGCTCGGAGATTGGCTCAGAAGGTCGTAACTTCCAGTTTGCCAGCCAGTTGATACTATGGGATTTACCTGCCAATCCAGATACCTTGGAGCAGCGTATCGGTCGCTTAGATCGTATCGGACAAACACAACAAATTATGCTGCACGTGCCTTATGTACAGGGCACAGCGCAAGAGCGATTGTATCATTGGTATCATGATGCGCTGAATATGTTTAATCAGATTTCACCGACCGCGCAGAGTGTACAAGAGCAGTATATCCAAGAGCTTAAGCCGATGCTTGAAGGCGCGGATACCGATGCTAATCGTACGATTCTGCAAGGTATTATTGAAGAAGCACAACAGACGCGATTGGGGCTAGAGGCGCAGCTACAAGCGGGTCGTGATCGCCTATTAGAATATAACTCGTGCCGTCCCCGTGTCGCTGGTCGTATCGCGGACGCCATGCGTGATTTTGATGGTCATAATCTATTGCCGCAGTTTATCGAGCGCTTTTTTGCCTCAGCCAATATTGATCACAATATTCAGCGCGATGGCTCGTGGGTGATTGCCCCGATTGATAGCACCGAGATTAGTGATTATATCGATGGCCTGCCACTTGGTGATGAAGACGGTATGACGTTGACCTTTGAGCGTGAGCAAGCACTACAGCGCGAAGATATCGAATTCATCACTCATGAGCATCCATTGATGCGCGCTATCTATGAGCTGGCGAGTACCAGCACCTTTGGTAATACCACGGTTGCGATGCTAAAAAGTTCTGCTGTGCCACAAGGTATGGTACTGCTCGAAGTGAATTTCCGCGTCGAAGCGATTGCGCCGAGATTGCTCAATTTGCCAGCGACGTTGACGACACAAAATATCCGTGTGTTTATCAGTGAGCAAGGCAGTGATTTATCCGCCCGTATCAGTGCCGATATGATCATGCCGCATATTGAGCGTCTGGATAAAAACCGTGCCCGCCAAGTGATTAAAGTACGTGGCGATGTGATTGAGCAGCGTTATTATGAAGCCGAAGACATTGCCCGTCAGCAGCTTGCAGAGATTGGTGAGCAGGCGAGCGCCCGCTTTAGCCAACAGTGGTCACGTGAAATCAAACGCTTAAAGCACCTACAAACCATCAATCCTAACGTCCGTCCTGCAGAGATTGAACGTCTTGAGCAACTAAAAGCCCAAGGCGAGCAAGCTTTGAGTAATTTATCGCTAGTGCCAGACTCTATCCGCGTGCTAGTGGCAGTAAAACCATAAGTTAAAAGTCTGATATAAAAACGAGGTGTCTAATCGTCTCGTTTTTTTGTTCATTTATCATAATTGATATTAGGGTCTGTTGAACATTCAAATATTAGGACTGATGATCGCTAAAATCGCATCAAACGTTTTATCAAATCAGGCGTAAACCGACGATAATGTTGAGACCTTAGTTAGGTTTACAACAACGTTTGGGGTGATTTTAGCATCAGCCTTTCAGGGCAGGGCTATTTTTTGCCAATACATGGCGAAATTGTCTACCCTAGAACGACTAGGCGTCAAAAATTTCACTGCGTATTGTCTAAAAAATAGCCACTGCCAGTACCACATTTGAATGTTCAACAGACCCTATGTGCTTTAGTCGCTAAGTTAGCGCATTCGACGGATACTGGTGGATACACCGCCGTTATCTAGTCAAAGCTCGCAATTTTGGGTAAGATGTTGACCTTCTTGCCGAATAATGAATGTTTAATCATTGCGATACTTCATCGGTATTTTTTGTTCTAAAATCTCTCTTGTGTATTTTCAGCAAGTGATTTCATATTATTTTACATTCAACCGCAAAGGATCTTGCTCGATATCATATTGATATCGTTGGATGCATGTTTTCAGATGCCCATTTTCAGATGCTTAGCGTTTTTGATAAAAATAAGGAAACATATCGTCATGTCCGATTATTCGCAACTGATTGATGAGCTGCTAACTACGGTGGCGCTTATCGAGGTTACTCCTGATGTCTTTGAGGGTAAAAGCCACGATTATGTCGGCAGTCGTATTTTTGGTGGACAAGTCCTTGCCCAAGCCATCATGGCAGCGGCGCATACACTAGATAAAGACAAACCCTGTCACTCACTGCATGGGTATTTTTTACGCGGTGGGGATATCACTCAGCCCGTCATTTATCAAGTGCGTCGCCTACGTGACGGTCGTAGTCTGTCTGCGCGTGAAGTGACCGCGATTCAATATAAAGAAGTGCGTGGTAAGCCACCAGTTGAGCAAGTGATATTTTCGATGATTGCTTCATTTTCACCGATGGAAGAGGGCTTGGAGTATCAAGAAGATATGCCAGTCTATCCGCCGCCTGAAGATTTGCTCGCCGAGCAGGATTTAAAAGAAGAGTATGTCGGTAAAGTGCCAGACGCGCTCAAAGCCCGTTTTATGCGCCGTCGTCATGTCGAGATTAAGCCAGTCAAACCGCGCGATCCGATTCATCCGGAGCCGATGAAACCTAAACAGGCGAACTGGTTGCGCATTCGTGAGCTTGGCAAGCAGCCCATTGCTATTCAGCAAGCACTATTGGCATTCTCTTCTGATTTTTATCTGGTGGGAACCGGCCTGATGTCGCATGGTGTCAGCTTTATGACTAGCGGCTTACAAGCGGCCAGTATCGATCATTCGATGCATTTTCATCGCAATTTTGATTTAAATAATTGGCTATTGTACGACATGTGGAGTGATACCACGTCTAATGCCAAAGGTTTAAACCATGGGCAGTTCTGGCAAGACGGTAAACTGGTTGCCACTGTGCAGCAGGAAGGATTGATGCGCTTGCGAGTGCCAAAGTCTTAAGTTTCTAGTATTTCATAAATAAAAAAAGCGACTCATGATTCATTGTGAGTCGCTTTTTTTATGGTGTATGAGGTGGTTCTTTAAGAAGTTATTCTAGATATGGTTGATTAAAAAATTACTTTAGCATAAAGAGCATTAGATATCTTCTTGGTACGTTCTAGTATCATATTCTCGTTCCACTCTGAATTATCTAAAAAGAATTTAGTTAGTGGAAAGCCGGTTTGAGTTAGTAATGCTAGTTTTTCAGTAATGATCTTATCTTTTAGTCCATGACCGTTGGTATTTGAATCTGTCAAAATAAGGTTTCCTATGCTACCAACTATATCACTTTCTAAATCTATTTTAATTCTAGCTTCAGGTATCAGGTGTTCTATAGTTAAGTTATCATGATTTATATCTAAACCATTGCTGTTATTTCCTACTAACCTTCTCAACGCATACTTAATAATTGATTTGTTTCTAGTCTTATTTGATAAGTAATTCAATTCTAGAAATTTGACTTCAAATTCTTCATAAGAAGGTAACTTATCTTTTAACTTCCTACTTAAACTTGCCAATATTTTCTGCAATTCATCAGGGTTTTCAGTATTTGATAAATCAATAGCATGCTGTGAATACATGGTTGCGATACTACCAGATGATCGTTGTTGTGTAATCGCATTAAAAACGAAGTGGAAATGCTCAATTTTATTTAACATAGTCTTTAATTGTTTGAGCGTGATTTTTCTTTCTTTATAAGCGGATAAGAGAGATAAAACAAAGGATGATTGCTGTTTCACCTTAAAACTATTTAAAGCTTCTAAAGACAATTTAACCTCAAATTGCTCTTTAGTCCATACTGAGTTTTCAGGGCTGAGCATTTCGCAGTAATTTATAGCAGACGTGCTTAAACTTTCTAGTAGTGTTCTAGCGTTACTAGGAGATTTCAGTATATGGCTTTTGATACATGAAAACAGTTTCTTATCAGTTGTATATTCCTGCCTTGAAATCCAATAATGTAATAAAAAAGTGTTTATTACATCATTTTCAGATATATCGTCGAAACCTTTTACAAGTTTGTTCCAAGCTTGCTTAGGGCTATCATAGGTTGTATTTGCAGATTTGATTGTTTTTAAGAGAAGATTTTTGACTAAGTCGGACGTTCTCAAATCTCGACCACGTGCATTTAAAGTTTCAAAAATTAAGTAAGCATCGTCTTCGTTGTCTAGTTGTATAAATACAAGCTTTAACGAAAGAAATTTATCGCGTAATGCTTTTAGCTCAATAATAGAGTCTTCAGGTGTAAAAAGGTCTCTTTGATGACTATTTTCAGAGATTTTTGGAATATGGTCTTCTAGTTTATTTGAAAGAAGATCGTAAGCTAGCTTTAGATTTGTTTCCTCTGCACCTACATCACAATCGAAGTTTATTTTGGAAGGTGATTCGTCAAAAGACTGTATATGTGTTTGTAAATAAGGAAAAGAAGTCTCTGTATCCAATACAAACTCATCAACAAAGTCATTATTAGGCCTTTCAATGTATCTATGAATACCTTTCGCTAAATTAGTATCGCCCAGTTTGGCAAAAGCGTCTCTAATGACAGACAGGACAATAGTTATTGTTGTCAATCTTTGTTGTCCATCCACGATCCCGAAATATGGTTTTTTGGTCTGATATACAACCATAGAGCCTATAAAATAGCTATCAGTAACATCGTTGATGATATCGTCCCAGAAGTTTTCTACTTCAGCTTTACCCCAAGAGTAAGGTCTTTGAAATCTCGGGATCTTGAATATGCCTAAAGAAAAGATATCTTGGATTTCCTTATCATCTGCCTCAATTTTCATTGTTTCTCATTCCGTTGTACTGAATTATTTTCTAAAGATTAATATAACAGATAAATTATTCCGTAATATTTATTCTACTCTCCATCTTCTAAAATCTTAACCATCGCGCGTGGCAATCCAAGTGTTGCCTGCGCATCAACAGCATTTAACCAATGAATATTAATCTCTGCTGCTTGTAAGGCTTCGGTCATTTCAGCAGTTTGCTTAGCGTTTAAAGTGACAGATTGCGGTGTCAAATACCAATGGAAATGGGTCAGCGAATGCTTAATAGGGGCGTCGTCTAATAAAGTTTTACTGACTGCTTTTGCAGCCACTTTATTGTTATTCAGCCACTCGTTAATAATCTGCTCAGCAGTGGTAAATTCTGTTTCATATACTTTTTCATTGCTAGCAACTTTTAATGGTGTATCATCGCTGACTTCTGATTTTTTAGCAGTCGCCTTACTACCAGCTTTGCCTGCTATTTTTTCTACAAACTGCAAAGGCAAACTCCACAGTCCGCCCCAAATACCGTTGTCAGGACGTTGTAGCCACAATATATTGCCATCAGCATCTTCAATCAGCAGTGCATTGCTAAACTTGCTGGGCTTTGGTTGCTTTTTTGCTTTGACTGGATAATCCGTCTCACGCCCTTGCGCATGGGCTAGGCAGTCGTCTTTTAACGGACATAATAGGCAAGCAGGTTTGCTACGGGTACATAATGTCGCACCCATATCCATCATCGCTTGCGCAAATAGTCCAGAGTTCTCTGCTGGCGTTAAACGTTCTGCCAATGCCCACAGTTCTTTGGTCGTGGCTGACTTGGTAATATCGCCGTCAATCGCTGCCCAACGTGTCAGCACTCGTTTGACATTACCATCACAGATGACGCCATAATGATGTAATCCCATCGCCATGATTGCGCCAGCAGTCGATGGCCCAACACCAGAAATAGCTTCCCATCCTGCTAGTGTCTGCGGAAACTCGCCCGTTTCATCGATTACTTCGACCAATTGCTTGGCACCTTTATGTAAATTACGCGCACGCGCATAATAGCCAAGTCCTGCCCAATGCTCTGCTACTGTATCCCACTCTGCTGCGGCCAAATCCTGCACGGTCGGAAACGACGCCATAAAACGTGCAAAGTAGGGCAGCACAGTGGTCACTTGCGTTTGCTGGAGCATGACTTCGGATAACCAAACGATATAAGGGTTGGGCGTGTCGGTCTGGTGCTGTTGCCAAGGTAAGTCATGGCGACCGTTTTCGGCGAACCAATCTAGTAGGCGTGGGGCGAAGGAGTTGAGGTTAGTATCGGCATGGATAAAATTAGTAGCTGTCATAGGCAATGGGCGAACAATTCAAAAGTAAGAAGTTTATATGAGGGTCGCATGTTGGGATTAAAGGCGTTAGCGATAGATACTATCTAAAGTTTGACCTGCTTCATTTTTCCACTCAATCCAGCCATTGGTTGAACGACCTGATACCAATACGCTAGCGCCACTGGGTGTTTTAAATAGTTGGTTTTCAGTAAGTTTATAGCTTTTATCATTTACTGCTATTAGTTTGCCGCTACTGAGCAAGCTCTCTTTTAATCTAGTCACAAATGGCGGTGCTGATGGCGTTTGTGCTTGTCGTATTAATGATCCTGCCAGTAATACAAAGCCATCATCGTCATAATAGCCTTCAGCATTAGCATCCTTAACCTTGTAATAAAATAATACTGGCGTGGGTTTAATTGGAAATGCTTCAATTTCTTTTTCTGCTTTAGCAAGGGAAGAAGTAGTTTTATTTTTATAAGTGTTATTGCTATGTAGGCTATCATGGATAGCCAAAGATTCGAAAATAGGTTGTCCTAGATTTGATAACAGGACATCAAGGGTGTGAAACAGTTCTTCGCAGTCAGCTTTTAACGGGTCGGGAGTATGCGGTCGATTCCCATTATTACCGTTTTTAATTTCATAGCGTCCAACTTGAGTAGCAGTCGCTATAGCTTTATGTTCCATATAAAGTGCATGAGTTTGGGTCATAGAGTTATTGGTCGAGAGCATGACAAAAGCTCGCGTCCAAAAATCCTTATCATCATGTTGGTTAAGACGCCTTTTAAGGTCACCAGTTTGCCCAACATAAAGCAAGGGTTTTTCTGTGCTTTCTGTTTCACCAATTAAGAAGTATAAACCCACTTGATTAGCATCGGGCATCGCAAAAAAGTCATCAATGTGGATACGTGGGATTTCAATCAATCTTACCGTGCGCGTAGTCATCTCTGCCAAACGCAACCCACGAGGGTTACCTTTTGGCAGATAAATTTGAATAGTTTTAGCTGATGGTATTAATGGATTCATAGTCGCTTATATTATTAGTGAATGCTTACTTCCGATTCTTTCGAGTTTTCAAACGACGTAAACGCTTCTCTTCTTCTTTAGCAATTCTTTTCGCTTCTGTAGCGAGTCTTTGTTCGGCGACGACGAGTTCTTCAGCCTCGGTCATTGCTGGCGTTTCTAACGTAATGCGCCCAATTTTAGCGCTACGTAATTCATTCACGAGAATCTCAGACATGCGGTAAGTATCGACTTGATTACCCGAACGTACACAGCCGCGATTACGCCCAGCGACTTCAAAAAACTCCCAATCTGTCTTAGGTAATTCTTCAATTTTATAGCGAGTTTTTAGCAGCTCAGGATAGGCATGCATCAAGTACTCAGCGGTGTAACTGGCCACATCAGCGAAGTCAAAAGCCGTATCACGAATACCACCAGTCGCTGCCAAACGATAGCCAGAGTGTTCGTTTTCGACTTTTGGCCATAGCATTCCGGGGGTATCATAGAGCATGATGTCATCGTCAAGCTTAATCAGCTGCTGCGATTTGGTCACGGCTGGCTCGTCACCTGTCTTTGCCACCGCGCGTCCCGCTAGCGTATTAATCAGCGTTGATTTGCCAACGTTTGGTATACCCATAATCATGGCTTTGATTTGGCGACCCGTGCCGACTTTATTGGGCACCAGTTGTTTACAGATGGCGATGATACGTTTCACATCGTTGGCTTTCTCGGTATCGCAAGCAATGGCTTTGACACCGCTTTGCTGCTCAAGATATTCCATCCACGCTTGGGTCAATTCTGGATCAGCAAGGTCGGCTTTGTTCAGGATTTTGATGACAGGTTTTTCGCCGCGCAATGCCGCAACCATTGGGTTTTCACTACTATAAGGGATACGCGCATCGATGACCTCGATGACCAAATCCATCTGCGGCATGATTTCTTTGATTTCGTTACGGGCTTTGTTCATATGCCCAGGGAACCATTGAATACTTACTCTCTTATCCATCTGCTTTCATAACCTTTTATAAAAAATGCTAAAAGTAAAACAATCAACGTTTACTTTCTAATGGTGTCCAGTTTACTACAGAACCACATTGCTCACGCCACAATTTCACTTAACCAGATTTGTCATTACGCCTAATTTTGGTTTTCTGTTTCCTCGTGCGCGGGTGGTAATGGGGCAAGATAACCAATTAACAGTATCAAGCTGCCTGCACCAAGGAAGGATATCACTCGCCAGATTGCCTCCGTTTGTGACAAATCTACCAAGACCAATTTAAGCACAACGATACCCAGTAGCCCGATGCCCATAAACCAAAGCGCGCGCTGCCAGTAGCGACTGGCGATGATGGTGGCGACTAAAGCCAAGAGCGTCCATAAAATAGTCAATCCTGTCTGTACTTGCTCGCTTTGCCACGCGCCGCCCTGAGCACTGCTCCATAGCGGTGTAGCGATAAAGGCGTGTAGCGTCCTGACCAACATGCTAGATATCAACCAAAAAATGATAAGCCCCAACACAGTTAGTAAAGTATCAGTGGTGAATATACGCTTGGATTTGACATCGGTATTTGATGCAACGTGCCCCTCATCGCGGCGATGTTGGCTCATGTAATATAGACTGCAACCAACGAATAGCGCGAGCCATGAGGTAATGTCGTATAAATTTAGCAGTGGGAAGTAGGGCAGTTCCCAGATCAGGCCATCATAAGACCAGTTGGTAATGACGACCCAAAATAAGGCGATAGATGCGAAGATAGCCGCGCAGCTTAATAGCGCTTGTTGCCAATCAAACCAGTACAGCGAACCTTGATTTAACACCTCATGCGTTTGCGTGTTTTGCTGACGATAACCGGAATCACGATAGCTGAACCATAACCCAGCCAATATCAAAACGGCTGGAATCAAGATAGCCATCACCCCAGCTGAATCTGCGAGTCCATAGTGAGCTGCGGCAGCGATGACTAAAATTCCAGCGCCCAACCAGCTCGCGCCATCGTAGCGTGACAATTCTGAATGCTCGTACCACGTCTTTAACCACAACTGTCCGATGACCAACCCACCAATGATTAGGATAGTAAATAACAACCAATCTGCTGTCTGCCATGCTAAATGGAATTCGAATTTTTGCGGTAGCTGTAGAACAAGCATTAGATAAAACACCACTAATAAGCCGTGACTAAACTGTCTGATCTCTGCCCACGAGCGATAACGATTGATGACCCAGTAAGTACTTAAGCTGATCAGTGCTGCCAGCGCTATCATTGTCGTCGTTGCCAATCGCCAACTGGTAAACCATTGATTAAAATCAAGCAATAATACTTGTAGCAGCCAAGCCATAGCAGTAAAAGTTAAAAATCGTATTAATAGAGGACTGCGCCAAACAAGGTTAAAGATTTTGCTTTGGCTATTGATTGAGGTTAGCCATTGCTGCGCGGCTTGGGTGCTAATACCCAGTGCATTGGCGTAGGTTACTATCGAATCTGAGGTGGTGGTTTGCTCTTGAGAATGTGTTGAGGGATAATCTAAGCCACCGTTTAAGTCATCGTTCAAACTATTATTTAGGATAGCCGGCGAGTTGCTAGCGCGTAAAATAAACACAGTGGTTAGATAAGCCATAGCCGAAATGGTTAAGGCCAATGTTTGGTAGTCTTGAACGGCAAAGACCACCTTTATCATCAACATGCCTATACTGATTAGCTGCAATAGTAAACCAAATAACACTGACCAAGCGCGTAGCGAGCGCCGTCCGAACCACACCAGTGCCAATCCTTGTACCGACCAGCCAAAAGCAATCCATTCGGCATCTAATGCCAACGGAATGACCAGCGCCAAAAAGCCAAATCCTAATGCCAACATGCCTTCGGTAATTAAAGCATAACGCTGACTGCGCTGGACAAACAACCAGCCAAGTCCCAAATAAATGACTGCTAAAACTGCGCTAGTAATGGTTAAAGCGTTAGGTATGTCATCTAATAAGGCAGCAAATAAGCCAAATGCCAATATCGGTACTGAAAACAGTAAGCCTGTATCAATGGGAAATACATAGCCGTTATTTTCTGAATGGATTTTGCCCACGTTATCTGCGTTGTTTGCGTTATCTGTATGAGAGGAATTTTCTTCATTAAGAATGTTATAGGCGATGATTTGTTGCGCGTAGCGAATGACGACAAACAGATAAAGCAGTAAATGTAAGGTAACCAATATCACCAATGACCAACGCTGTGTCTCAATGATGGCGGTTAAGTTCTCACTTATGCCCCAGTAGTAGGCCAAGCCAAAGGTTACCGTCACACCGAATAAGTTCAATATTTTCCATGGTCGATAATGAGCGATGACGGCAATCGTGACGTTCAATAATAGATAATAGCTGAACAAGGTGATCAAGCTGCCAGTATCATCACTGGTCAAGATCGGCGCAAAGAAACCGCCAGATAATGACAGTAAGGCTAAAGGAAAAGCGTTCTGACGGACGGCGAGCGCAATAGTGATAGCGGACAATATGCCAAGCCCGATAAAGCTCGGTAAACTCGGAATGATTTCATAAACACTATAAGCAAAAAAGGTACTCAAATACGCAATGGCTAATCCTGCGCCTTGTAAAGTAATGCCATAGGAGAAACGTTTTGCGGTCAGCTTTAATCCAAGTGCTGCCAATCCTAACCCTGTGACACCTATCGTCATGAGCTTAAAGGCAATTGGAATCTCAATATAATCACTCAGTAAGCGCAGCAGTAATACGACGCCCACCAGCAGTACCAATACGCCGACACGTACCACTAAATTGCCACCGAAAAACCAGTTTTTAATAGAGTGGAATAGCGAGGTGACGATCGGCAAGGAGCTTTCGTCCGGCTGAATAGCGGCAGTTGGCGTTTTACTTTTTATGACGCTCAACGTTTCGTTCATGCCAGTAGTAGAAGTGCTGGATACTGTATTGTCTTGTAGGCTAGATTGAGGCGTCGTTGGGCGTGATGGTGGCCATGCATGCACGGTGGTATTTGTTTCATTGGTTGTATTCAGTTTAGCAGTGTCAACAGCGCTGTCTGCTATTACATGATTATTACTAGAGATAAAGTTGTCAGTTGGTTGAACAGATGAGCGTCTGGCATTACTGTTTCTTTGGTTTCTAAGCTGAATTTGTAGTTTACCCACATCACGACGTAGTTGTCCAATCTGTCGATTTATTCTGACATAGAGTACAACCACAACGATTAATAGTACGGTAAAAGCCAGCCAGCCCAACTGGTTCAATATATAAAACATCTTTATCACTTAATACAATTTATAATGCAGTGATAATGACGTTATTTATCTATAAGTACAAGACTCTCCTTACGCATCAATCAAAATGTTATTGATGAACGGTTGTTTATAAATAAAGAAGGGCCGCTTAAATACTAAGCGGCCCTTCTTTTTCTCTTATTTGCTAGTTAAGCTTTACAGTATACAGAGAGCTTTTACGCTTCTCTGCTATTGCCCTTTATGCCAAGTTTGCTTTCATAAACTCAAGCATGTTTTCCCAGCTTTGTTTGGCAGCGGCTTCATTGTAGCCAAGATCCACTTCATTTTTGGCAGCACGCTCATCGGCATGCGGATTGGTAAATCCATGCTTAGCATTGTCATAGACATCGATAGTGTAATCCACATCGGCAGCGTCTAGCTCTGATTTTAGACCTTCGATGGCCTCCATGGATACCATTGAGTCATCGCGGCCATGGGCGACCAATACTTTGGCAGTGAAGTTTTTGTCCGCTGGCTGTTTCGCTGATGGGTTACCATGGAAGGTTGCCACTGCTTTTAGTGGCATACCGTCACGTGCCATATCTAAGACGATTTTACCGCCGAAGCAATAGCCAATGGCTGCTAAGTTGTCACCATCAACGGCCAATTGATCACTGAAGTCATTGAGAATCAAACGGCAGCGTGCCATTAGCATATCTTGATCTTCTAATACTTGTTCCATCCACATGTTGGCTTGGGCTGCATCCGTGGTTAGTTTGCCTTCGCCATAGACATCCATAGCGACTGCTGCATAACCTGCTGCTGCCAAGCGTTCGACCACTGATTTTGGATGTTCAACCACGCCCCACCATTCTGGAGCCACTAAAATACCTGGCACTGCCGTATCATCTGATGCATTTTCTGGTAGCGCCACATAGCTAATAAGCTCAACACCATTTTCGGTTGTACTGATTAATTCGAAAGTCTTAATTGACATATTATTGTCCTTTTTTATGTTGTAAGTTTTATTTATTCGTCATTGTGAGGGTTCGTTTTTCTGACTTGTACTACCTTAACGCCCATATCCAGTAAAAACAGCTATAATACTGTAACGCTCTTTATCAAAATGTCTCTTTATAAAAAATCGACTACAATGCTATGACTATTAACTTGTTAAATAAATCTGCTGCCAATTTAAACGCTGATGCTGTTCAGCCGCTGAAATCAGACCCAATCGTGAGCTTGTTTCCTGACAGCGAATCAAATGAAACGTCTGAGACATTGCGCCCACAGTTTTGGGAACGCTTTAGCTTAGATAAATTAAACCATAGCGAATGGGAAGCGTTGTGCGATGGCTGCGGCAGTTGCTGTTTGATTAAGTATATCGATGAAGATGAGAATGGCGATGTGGACGAGGAGCTAGTCGAATATACCGATGTCACTTGTCAGCTGATGGACTGTGCGACGGGATACTGTGGTCACTATGCAACACGTCAAGAGCACGTGCCAGATTGTATTCAATTGACCATGGACAACTTACCGCAGATGATGTGGCTACCATCGCACTGCGCTTACAAGCGCTTGTATAAAGGACAAAACCTACCGAGTTGGCATCTGTTACTGACCCAAAATGCGGTAGAGACTCAGCAGAAAATGCGCGCTGTCAATGTGGGCGTAGCAGGTCGCTGTGTCTCTGAAATTGGCATGTCTGATGAAGAGATGGAAACGCGCGTGGTAACGTGGGTTAAGCCTTAATCTATGATTAGTTAGACGCTTGAGCCGCAGATTGGGCTTGTGCCTCAGCGCTTGCTTGCGAATCAGCCAAGGGCGGAATAGGAATGCCTTGGCGAATTTGCGTAGAAAATTCGCGACTGTTAATACCTGATTCTAGATTAGATTGATTGTCAAATCCGCGAACTTTTGGATTGATATGGGTGCGCTCGTACCAAGTGTCCATCGACCAGTTTTGCTCGCCTTGCTGTTCTTCATTTAATTGGGAGTTGGTATCGAGCATGCCGACGTCATAGAGATAGTTTGGTAGCCAGCCAGAGACCCAAATTCGGTAATCCCACGGCAGACGATCACCACTGACCAGACGCGCCATATAAAAGATAATATTGGTACAGTTACTGGTCAAGGTGTTATACCACGCAGGCTGAGCATTTAGCTCATCGGCAGCGGTTAGATAAGACTCAAATAATGATTTGACCTCGCGTTGCTGCAAATGGCTAACCGGCAATAGATAAACTTGCTCACCGCGTTTATTCGTCCGCGTATAGATAATATCGCGCTCTTCTGCCGCAATCAGGCTCAGCTCATAACGTCTAAAAAATCCTGCGAGCGCCGAAAAAGACTCGCCTTGTTCTTTACGAATCTCAAATGAGAAAGCGAGCGGTCTATCATCTTCAAAACGAAAGCTCACCAAAGTATGGGCAATTAGTGGTCCCATCCAATAAGAGTTCGCTACATCGACGCCAGACAATTTTGACATATCAATCGTCCGCGTCTCCCAGCGTGCCGTCGCGTCGTCTTCGGTATGCCAATCAAAGTTGCGGACATTGGTGAGCGTAATCAAATCGGGATTGTTCGGGTTACGCTCATAAGTGATTTTTTGGCTGACTTCTGGCATCCAGTCGCGTTGTTGCTGGGGTTCGATAGACATAAACCAACCAACACCTAAGCACCAAATCGCCGCGTATAGTCCGATTAGCCATTTGACCTTTGTTTGCTGAGTCGTGGTTTTTTTGCCGCTAGCTTGTCTGTCCGCCGTTATATTCTGAGATGCTTGCTTAGCATCAATTGTCCAATAACGCATAAAAAACAAAGCGCTAAGCACGCCAATAATGACGATAGTTGCCAGCCACGTTATAGCTGAGCGCGGACCAAACTGATACCAAATCGCCAATAGTAACCAGACTGCTGATAGCAACAGTGTGACGGCGATAAAAAACCGCACAAGACGATGTCGCCACTTATGTTTTGGCGGCTTACTGTCTGATGATGCATTCTCTAAGTCATGATTTGCAAGACGACTGTTTGCCGCAGAGCTGTGCGAACCAATCGAGAGTAAGCGAGAAAAAAAGGAACGTAGCGACATAGGATTTTTTTTGATGAGTAAAGGCTTTGACCATAGCAAAGTTTATAACACACTGACAGTACAATTTGAGTGAATTTGTCGTTGAATGTCTTTGAGCCTTGCGATAAAGTGAAGCTAATTTAAACTGGTCTATGTATTTATTAATCATAAACGACTGGTTTTATTTAGTACTTTAATCCCCATCTACAATTTTACGATATTAATGTTTTTACGATATTAATTACCATTAACTAAAGAGGTTAAATCACACCACCATGTCTGACGACACTCCCAGCCCGAGTAGTTGGTCGATGCGCGGCTTAAAACGCTGGCTATCGACCGCCCCCGAAACCCGTGATGAACTGATTCGTTTGGTACAGGATTCGCGCCAGTTCTTAGAGCCTGATACTGTGGACATGCTAGAGGGCGTGCTCGATCTGCCTGCGACACAAGTGCGCGAGATCATGACACCGCGTCCGCAAGTGATTGGTATCCACGAGAGCACCAGCCTTGCTGAAGTGATGGATATCATCCTTGAAACCACCCATTCGCGCTATCCCGTCTTTGACAGTCAAGATGATGATGCGGTCATTGGTATCTTATTGGCCAAGGATTTGATTCCTATTCTCGTCCATATGGTGCGTGACCAAGAAGATAAAATCGATAGCAAACGTCTAAAAGATTTGGTACGTCAGCCGCTCTATATTAGTGAGACTGCGCGTTCTGATACCTTGTTGCGCTCACTACAGCGTACCCAAGTACATATGGCGATTGTGGTCGATGAATTTGGCAACTTCGGCGGTGTGGTCACCATGGAAGATTTACTCGAGGAAATCGTCGGTGATATCGTTGATGAGCATGATGACTTCGATGAAGACAGTGATATAAATAATATCATCGCTGATCCCGACAAACCAAATACTTGGCGTGTGCAAGCATCGACAGTCATTGAAGACTGTAATGATGAGCTTGGCAGTCGTTTTGATGATACCGATGTCGATACCATGGGCGGTCTGGTCATGCAGGCGCTGGGTTATGTAGGCGACCTAGAAGGTGAGAGCGTAATGATAGACGACTGGCAAATCACCATTACTGATGTCGAAGGACGTTTTATTCAAAACCTAGAACTGACCAAAACGAATCCTGAGCAGCACCTATTGATAGGCAGTCATTAATGTATTTTTGACGTTATTGTCATACATGCCATTCATAAGTTTTATAACGCACTGATAATTTTTATAAAAACACGATTGCGATCGTGTTTTTTGCTGTCTGTCTGTCTGTCACTTTCAATAGCCACTTTTAGCAGTCACTTTTAGTATCTACTTTTATCAGCCACTTTTAGCAGTCATTTTTTTACTACGCAAATTTACCCATTGATTAGCACAGACTGGTATCATGGGCGGGTTTGATTTTTAGACGCTGTATTTATATCAATCTTATATAGTCAGTGAAAAGTAATATCGATACATCACGCACTGCTGATATCAATTTTTCTTGCTTGCTGTGCCTACGCAGCCAGAGGCTACAAAAAATTGATATCAGCAGTATCGTCGCGTTTTCGGGGTATTTTGACTATATTTATAAGACGATGGTGCTTATAAGAGAATGGTATTTATAAGACAATACTATTGAAAAGATAGGGCGTTTATAACCATTGAGCCAGCTTTAGGTTAAATATCGACTGAATACTAAACATGTAACATTTTAGATAATATGGTTTTGGATAACTGCTATGCGTCTGTCTACTGTTGATTTGCAAAAACGTCTGAACCCCGAAAAACCGAAGGGTTTGCCTATGGGGCTGGCCATATTGATTGCTTGGTTGGCAGGGGCAATCTTTATCTTTGCGCTCGCGCCTTATGGTATTTGGCCAGTAGCACTGGTATCGCCCGCTATCTTATACGCGCTATTGATGCCTGAGATGACAGGCCGCCGCGCCTTTTTTATTGGTCAAGCGTACGGTACGGGATTGTGGTGCGTGGGTGCATTTTGGCTGTATACCTCTATCCATGTCTATGGTGCGACGCCTGCATGGCTGGCGCTGATTATGATTGCGTTGATGGGTCTTGGTATGGGCTTGTTCCACGGACTTTTGGCGTTGGTTTTTAATCGCATGGTCGGTAAGCAGCCCTTGGCTTTTGCGGCGCTTTGGGTGTTGCAAGAGTGGATGAAAACATGGTTATTTACCGGTTTTCCATGGCTGTTCGTGGGTTATGCATTTACCGAGCAGTATTGGCTGTCGTCATTAGCACCTGTTGCTGGTGTTTTTGCGGTTTCTTTCGTGGCTATATTACTGGCTACAAGTGCCGTTGAGCTCTTGCGTCGCCGTGGTGGTTATATGGTTGTGACTGCCGCATTACTCGTGGTGAGTGTCTCATTATGGCTGATTAATCCACAATGGACGAAACCAAAGGGCACGCCCGATTTATCGGTATCGCTGATCCAAGGCAATATTCCGCAAGACCTAAAATGGCTGACCGAATATCAAGTAGAAACCTTAAAAATCTATGCAACCTTGACGCGTACCGAGTGGGGGCGTGACATTGTTTTATGGCCTGAATCCTCGATTCCAATGTTTCAGACCGAAGCCGTTGGCTTTATAAACGAAATGGTCAAAATGGCTAAAGAGACTGATACCACATGGGTCACAGGCATCCCTTATAAGGATGAAGCGGCGTTTGATGCCAGTACAGATAAATATCCACCATTTTATAATAGCGTGGTTGCATTGGGTGCACAGGCAGAAGGATTGTATAAAAAGCAACGTCTCGTGCCATTCGGTGAATATATTCCATTTGAAGGCCTGCTCGATATCCTGCCTAACTTAGCTGGTAGCCAAGACATTATGAGCTATAGCCGTGGTAGTGATCAGCAGTCACCATTACGTGTACGCGGACATAATTTGGGTGCAGCCATCTGCTATGAAGTTGCTTATCCTGATACCACGCGTAAAAACGCGATTGGGACTGACTTCTTATTGACTATTTCAAACGATGCATGGTTTGGCACATCGGCAGGTCCACTGCAACATCTACAAATGGTACAAATGCGTGCGCTTGAAAACGGTCGCTGGTTTATGCGGGCGACCAACACTGGCGTGACGGCTATTATCGATCATAAAGGGCGTATCGTCGAGCGTGCACCGCAGTTTGAACGTACCGTATTACGCGGTGATGTTCAGGCACGGGTAGGTAACACACCATTTATGCGCTTTGGCAATTATCCGATTTTGCTCATTATTGCGCTTTTGTTATTATTGAGCTATCTTGGCAAGCGTGAGACTCCTCGAGGCCGTTCGATCAGCTAATTAATTAGAATGATACATGCTAAGTTTCGCAATTTTTCGATAATAAACCCTTTAAATAGTTAAGGGTTTTAACAAATGGGCATAAATTGCGATATAATAGCCAAATATTTCAAATATTCTGTGCAAGGTAGATAAGGTATGTCAGAAGATATCGTCAACAACAATCCAAAAAAAGAGCTGTTGTATGCTTTAGGCGGCGTTGGCTTATTTTTAGCGATTGTATTACTCATTGGTGTCTCAGCATTCTTGCGTCCAGCAGGAGAGCATATTACGGCTGACACGACAGAAAGCTCAGCCGCTGCTAATGAAGCAGAAACTGTGGCTGCTGAAGATGCCGCGCCAGCTGAGGCAGACGCCGTAACCGCAGAAGAAGGGACCGCACTTGCAGCAGCAGATGCAGCGACCGCCTCTGGCACAGTAAGTCAAGTGGCAGTTGCTGATGCTGATTTGACAGCTGAACAAGCAGATGGTGATCTAGATGCGGGCAATGCCGCTGATGATACGGCAGCAGCACAGTAGTCTGTAACATGGTCATTTGAATCGCTAAATAGTGACACTCTACGCTAAAATGAGTGGCATTATGGCGTCTTTATCGGCAGTGATATCAATAGGATAGTACTGCTGTCAAGACTCAAAAGAAAAACTCGTTCTCATCTGATGAGAACGAGTTTTTTTATGGGTATTTGTGTAATTTATAGCCAACTTTTTCTTTACTTGGCCATAACTAAGTGAAACAATATTCCGCCTATAATGACCGTTCATCCAAATAATTGGGGGTTTGGTCATTACTAATATGATCTTTAAAGGAATAAAGTTATGGGCATAGAAACACAATCAGGGGCTAGCGCGGCTGAATTGGAAGCGCTAGACAACGGCTTTATGGGGCATCCCAAGCCATTACGCTCGCTATTTTTTACGGAAATGTGGGAACGTTTTTCTTATTATAGTATCCGTCCTTTATTAGTCCTGTTTATGGTAGCAACGGTAGGCAGCGGAGGCTTTGGTTTTGATGAGGTCACTGCATCTGCTATCTATGGTATTTTTGCTGGTTCATTGTATTTAGCGGCAGTACCAGGCGGTTGGTTAGCAGATAACTGGTTGGGGCAAGAGCGCGCTCTTTGGTGGGGCAGTATTATTATTGCGCTCGGTCATTTATGCATTGCGCTCTCTGCGTTATTTGGCATGACGCTGTTTTTTGTCGGTCTGATGTGCATTGTGTTGGGTTCAGGGTTATTTAAGACCTGTATTTCAGTGATGGTTGGCGCTCTATATACCAAGGGTGATGTACGCCGTGATGGTGGCTTTACCTTGTTCTATATGGGCATCAATATTGGTGCGCTACTAGCGGCACTGATTGTCGGAATCTTTAAAGAAAAAGGCATGTGGCATGTCGGCTTTGGTGTCGGTGGTCTTGGTATGCTGGTGTCGTTACTTATCTACCGCTTTGCGGCGCAAAAAAATCTAACACGCTACGCAAAGGCTAAAGGCATCAGTGCTGAATGGGAACATGCCAACGGTCGTTATAAAAATATCGGTCGCTGGGTTGCAGGGTTTTTAGCATTGTTGGTTGCGGTTATTGTCTTGGTGTCTACGGGTATTATGCCGTTCAATCCTGAGATGGTCGCGCAGTATATGACTTATATCATTGCAGCCGTGGTGATACTGTACTTTGCTATTATGTTTATCTCACCGCGTTTAGATAAGACGGATAAGTTACGTCTATTGATCTGCTTTATCTTAATTATTGGCTCAACGTTATTTTGGTCAAGTTTTGAGCAGCAGCCAACGTCTTTTAACTTATTTGCTGATCGCTATACCGACCTTAATGTCTTAGGATTTGAGGTACCAAGTATTTGGTTCCAGTCATTGAACCCTTTATTTATTCTTATCTTAGCGCCAATCGTCAGTATTATCTGGGTTAAGCTGGCTAACCGAGGTCTTGAGCCGAGCAGTATGGCTAAGTTTGCACTTGGTATGTTACTTGCGGCAGCAGGTTTTTCATTGATGATTTTTGCCTCTAAGAGCATTTTAGCGCCTGGTGCTGGCTTAGCGTCGCCACTATGGTTGGTTGGTAGTTTATTACTATTAACGTTGGGTGAGTTGGCACTTAGCCCAGTTGGTTTGTCTGCAATGACCAAACTGGCACCAGAGGGCATGCAAGGCCAAATGATGGGACTTTTCTTTGCCTCTATTGCCATGGGTAACTTGGTTGCCGCTTTCTTTGGTGGTCATGTATCTGCTGACAAAATTGAAGGGTTACCGGGTTTGTTTACCACCATGACGATCTTTTTGGTGGCTACCGCTGTATTGTTATTAGTATTAGCAAAACCTATCAATAAAATGCTCAAAGATAGCGAGCGTGAAAAACAACTGGCCAAATCATAGAATAAGCTGATGTACATTTGTGAATAACAACAGCACAAGTGACGTATGACAAGACGTGTTACCATTATCGGTAGCACGTTTTTATTATTCTATTAAACCAGTTGTTTCTATATTTAACTGACACATGAAACCATTCTAATCACCCAAATAAGACGGCTATCCATAGTCGCCTCACAGTAGTGTTTTTTTAACTCTAATTTCTCCAAAATCAATTGCTCTACCTCTAATAAGGACACATCCAATGAATAAACAAATCATTCATGACCGTATTGACAGCTTACGTAAAAGCCTAGCGACGCAGGATCTCACTGCGATTATCGTACCCTCTGCTGACCCGCATTTATCTGAGTATTTACCAGAATACTGGCAATCACGTTTATGGCTATCAGGATTTACCGGTTCGGTCGGTACGCTCGTTGTGACTGCTGATTTTGCCGGACTATGGACTGATAGTCGCTATTGGGTACACGCTGCCGATCAGTTGGAAGGCACGGGTATTACTTTAGAGAAGCTTGCTCCAGGTCAGCCAAATCATATCGATTGGCTAGCAGATCATTTACAAGAAGGCGATAGTGTCGCCGTCGATGGCAATGTACTGTCTATCGCCGAGCAAGATCGACTGCTAAATGCTTTTGATGTCAATGACATTACATTGATCACTGAGCGCGATGTATTGACAGAGATTTGGACAGATCGTCCAGCGCTGCCAGCTGCCAATTTGTATCAACATGACGCGCAGTTTGTGGCACAGTCTGCTACCTCAAAACTTGCTGCCGTGCGTGTAGGTATGGCAGAGGCAGGAGCGACACATCATCTACTTTCAAGTTTAGATGACATCGCATGGTTGACCAACTTACGTGGTGCTGATGTTGACTATAACCCTGTGTTTTTGTCACATATGCTCATCAGTGAAAACGACGCGACGTTGTTTATCGATAACAATAAAGTCAGCGCTGATATCGCTACAGCTCTAAAAGATAGTGGCATTACGATTGCTGATTATGAGGCGGTACAACAAGCATTGAGTACGCTTACGCCAGAAGATTTATTGTTATTAGATCCAAGTAAGGTTGCAGTCGGTACGCTATCGAAGATGGCAGACGATGTTGGCTTTATTGAGCAAATGGCGCCAAGTACATTACTCAAATCTGTTAAAGCTGATGCTGATATCGATCATGTGCGTGAAGCCATGTGTCAAGATGGTGCTGCCTTAGCTGAGTTTTTTGCGACATTTGAGCAGCGCCTAGCAAACGGTGAGCGTTTAAGTGAGTTAGATGTTGATAGCATGCTAATCGATGTACGTAGTCAGCAGCCACACTATGTATCACCAAGCTTTCCAACGATTGCAGGTTTTAATGAAAACGGTGCGTTGCCACATTACCGTGCAACTCCTGAGAAGTTCAGCTACCTTGATGTGGCCGAGGGCGAGGGTGGGCTACTACTGATTGACTCAGGCGCGCAATATCAGAATGGCACGACTGATATCACTCGTGTGGTCGGTATCGGACAAGTAAGCTCTGAGCATAAAAGTGACTTTACCACCGTGCTCAAAGCCCATATTGCATTGGCAAAAGCGCATTTTCCTGACGGTATTGCCTCACCATTGATTGATGCCATTTGCCGTGCGCCATTATGGCAAGCACAGATGGACTATGGTCATGGTACCGGTCATGGGGTTGGTTACTTCTTAAACGTCCATGAAGGTCCACAAGTCATTGCTTATAGTGCCAGTACGCCAAAAGAGCGTGCGATGAAAGAAGGTATGATTTCAAGTAATGAGCCAGGTCTGTACCGTGAAGGGAAATGGGGTATTCGCATAGAAAACCTAATGGTTAATACACGTGTGCCAAGCCCTACCGAGACAGAGTTTGGTAAATTCTTAAACTTTGAAACCGTTACTTACTGCCCGATAGATACGCGTTTGATTGAGTCGTCATTGTTGAATCAAGTAGAGATTGATTGGCTGAACGACTATCACAGCCAAGTTTATGCGGAGCTAAAAGACCGTGTCGATGGCGCAGCACTTGAGTGGCTGACCGAGCGTACTCAGGCTATCTAAAGTAAGAGCCTATATCTGCGCATTTGAAATAAAAAAATCCCCGTAAATTTTACGGGGATTTTTTTTCTAAACAGTAGCATTTAGTTTTCTTATGACTTTTTACTAATCTCTAATTTATCCTGCTCACTTAAATGCTGAGTGACCTCTGCACGTAGCCAAGATTTTAGGTTTTCAGACATGAGCATCATCTGATCGCTTAGGTAGTCATCAATCTGCATTTCCAACTCGCGGATTAACTCTTGATGCGTTGCGCTCAATTTTGCATCTTTTAATGCCAACTTGATGGCAGTACTGGCTGTATCATTAATGGCTTTAATAGCGTTATCATTTTTAACGCTGCTATTATTATTGACTGTATTATCTTCAGCAGCGTTTGCATGTTCGCTGATGGTTTTATGGTTCGCCGTAGGGTTTTCAGTAGCCACACTTTGGGTATTATTTTTTTCAGAGTTATCAGTGGCACTACTATTAACGTTTGCTTTGTCCGCAATATTTGTCTCGATCGCTGTTACTGACTTGTCATCATTGCGCTTATCAACGGCTAGTATTGCATTCTTTTCTTGTTCTTTTTGCGCGGCTTCTGCTTCTTCGCGCAGTTTGGCCTCTTCTTTTAATTTAGCTTCTTCTTGGAGTTTGGCATCCGCTGCTGCTTTTATTTTTTGTTCTTCTTCGAGACGTTCTTTTTCAGCAGTGGCGCGTGCTTGTTCTTGTTTTTCCGTGATCGCTTTGGCAATCGCTTGCTCGGCTTCGTGGTTTTCATAGAGCTCATCGATATGAGCATCTAAATCATGGGTTTGAAATTCAAAGCTCTCAAAGGGTGTATCGCTTTGCAGTAAAGTGGTGATATCTTTTAGTTCTTGGGTGATTGCTGCGCGTATAGGCTCAGGCGCACACGTCCAGCGTTGATAAAACTGATGGGAAAATGAGTAGCTTGACATGGTATCTTCCATAAATATTCCAAAAATTACCCCTTATCATACGCAAGTACGATAAGGGGCTGCAAGTGGACAAACGTAGCAAATCTGACACCAAGGTTACAACAACGCGTGTTGTATGCTTTTATGCTCTACTCATGGCTAGGCCAACGTGCAAAGACTAACGAGCCATTGGTGCCACCAAAGCCAAAGCTATTCGAGACAGCGTACTGTAGATTTTCGACTTTGCGAGATTGATTGGCGACATAGTCGAGGTTACAGTTGTCTTCCACATTATCCAAATTGATGGTTGGTGGTACATGTTGATGCTGTAAGGAAAGCACTGTAAATATAGCTTCAACACCGCCTGCGGCACCTAGCAAGTGACCAGTCATTGACTTGGTCGAGCTGACTAGAATACTGTCTTTCACTGGAGCAAATACGGTTTCAATGGCGATTGATTCAGCGACATCACCAGCAGGCGTGCTGGTACCATGAGCATTGACATAACCAACACTCGATGGCTCAATACCAGCATCGTGCAAGGCATTTCTCATTGCGCGTGCAGCACCATTGCCATCTTCTGGTGGCGCAGTAATGTGACCTGCATCATCACTCATACCGAAACCGACCAATTCAGCCAGTATGGTCGCGCCGCGTGCTTTGGCATGAGCCAAGCTTTCGAGCACGACCATACCTGAGCCATCACCGAGTACAAAACCATCGCGGGCTTTATCAAATGGACGTGAGGCTTTGGTTGGTTCATCATTGCGGGTCGAGAGTGCATGCATAGCACCAAACCCTGATATACCAAGCGGGCTTGAGCCTTTTTCACTACCACCAGCCAGCATCACATCGGCATCACCATAAGCAATCAGGCGTGCTGCAAGTCCGATCGCGTGAGTGGCTGTTGTACAGGCAGTCGATGTTGCGAGGTTGGGGCCTTTTAAGGTGTGCTTAATCGCCACCAATCCAGCCGCCATGTTTATAATAGAACCTGGAATAATAAACGGTGAGACTTTCAGCGCGCCTTTTTCACGCAGGGTATCGCGGCTGTTTTCAATGGTTTGAATACCGCCAATCCCTGAGCCTAAAATAATACCAAAACGCTCTTGGTCAACGCCTTGTACAGGCGCATCAGCCGCGCTTATTTGGTCGATAAAGCCCGCGTTCTGTAGTGCCATGCTAGAGGCGGCGATACCATAATGAATAAATTCATCATAGCGACGTGCGTCTTTGGCATTCATATATTGTTTGGCGTCGAAGTCTTTGACCACACCCGCGATTTTCGCACGATATTCGGCAGCATCAAAATGGGTAATCGGTGCGATACCACTCTCGCCATTGAGCAGTTTCTTCCACGAGCTATCAACGTCTAGACCCAGTGGTGTAATGGCACCCATGCCAGTGATCACCACGCGCAACTCATCAGAGCGCTCGTAGTGAGGTGGTTTATGGCGCGGTTTGTGCGCCGAGGTTGCGCTAACCTGATCGGCTTGTGAGGTGGTTGAATTGCTGTGTTGGCTCATGCGATATATCCTGTACTTACGGTCCTAAGAGGATGTTATTTCGGAAGTCATTATAAAACACATAGGTGCACGTATGTAAACTAAAATTAATGGACTAGGCAAAGCACACTTGACCCAACACCACGTTTTTACTTGCACCTGTCACTGCTGGCAAATTACCTGTTTCACCCATCAATGTCTGTCTCGCTAGCCATGCAAAAGCAACGGCTTCTACCCATGTTGGATTTAGTCCTAAGCTCGCAGTGGTTTCTACCGTGCAATGCGGGAGATGTGCCTGCAAACGCGTCATCAAGTAGTCATTTAAAGCACCACCACCGCAGACGTACACTGAAGTGTTTCCGTTAGCGTCGATAAATTTATTAATTTGCGCACTCGCACTGATGGCCGTCAGCTCAGTGAGTGTGGCTTGTACATCTGCTGATGAATAACGAATGACCGCAGATGCCTGTTCGAATTTTTGTAGCTCGTCTTGCAGCCATGCTAAGTTAAAATCTTCACGGCCAGTGCTTTTAGGATAAGGTTTTGCAAAAAATGGATGTTCCAACAGCTGGTTGAGTAACGGCTCAATGACTTGACCAGACTGCGCCCATGCACCACCCGCATCATAACCCTTATCCGTATGCAATGCGGTCCACGCGTCCAATAATAAATTGGCAGGACCCGTGTCGTAACCTGCAACGCCATAGCCAACGACATTACCTTCGACATTATTTACAACATTACCTAGGACATCGTCTGGTTGATTTGATGAGTTATCAGAAGTCGCTGGCAAGACAGTGATATTAGCAATACCGCCTAAGTTTAATAACACGCGCGTGCTATCAGGCGTGGCAAACAACGCTTGATGAAAGGCTGGAACCAGCGGTGCACCTTGACCACCGACTGCCATATCACGGCGTCGAAAATCGCTAACCACGCTGATGCCTGTACGCTCAGCGATGATATTGGCATCCAGCAACTGCAAGCTAAACCCCATCTGCGGACGATGGCGCACCGTCTGTCCATGACAGCCAGTGGCCAGCACCAACTCTACATCGGTATCGGCTTGTGTTAATAAAGTATTGACCACCTCGCTTGCAAACTCACCATACTCGCGGCTTGCCCAGCCGAACCAGTCCAGCTCACTGTTTGGTTCGTCAGCCGTTGGTGTCAATGTCTGAACACCATTGGGCTGACATAATGCCAATAATACTTCACGCAGTCGCAGTGGAAAGTCTTGGCTATAAGAAGCTAACAAGCGCATGGGCTGCTGCGTTTTTTCTTCACTACCAGTATCTGTACCGAATTGACAAAGAACGGCATCCATACCGTCCAAACTGGTGCCCGACATCATGCCGATATATAAGCCATCATCGAAGTTTTCAAACACTGTTTGCTCAAGTGCCTCAGTAAGTGTGGCATAATTTAAATCGTCAATATTTTCCAAGCTATTATCCAAATCACTGTCCATCTCTAAATCTGGACGAGTATCAGCAGTCGATGCGGGGTTGGTCATGGCAATTTACCTTAAAAAACGCTAGTATATCCGTCAAATTCTAACATCTTTTGACAGCGACGAGATTCTAAATCGCTCAAACGTTTAACCCTTAATAAAGACAATAAAGAGATCATCATGACCACGCAAACTTACACCCTAGAAGAACAACTTGCACTTATCCAACGCGGTACGCAAGAAATCCTATCTGAAGAGGATTTAGTGGCGAAGCTTAAGCTAAACCGTCCATTGCGAATCAAGGCGGGCTTTGATCCCACCGCACCTGACCTGCATTTAGGTCATACCGTGCTAATCAATAAGCTCAAGCATTTTCAAGATTTGGGTCATGAGATTTATTTCTTAATCGGTGACTATACGGCCAAAATTGGTGATCCTTCTGGCAAAAACAGCACGCGTCCGCCATTGACTGATGAGCAAATCAAAGCCAATGCCACGACCTATGCTGAGCAAGTATTTAAAATTTTGGACAAAGAAAAGACTCGCGTGGTTTTTAACTCTGAGTGGTTCAATGACATGAGCGCCGCTGATATGATTCAGCTTGCCAGTCAGCAAACCGTTTCGCGTATGCTTGAGCGTGATGATTTCTCTAAGCGCTATGCCTCACAAACCCCAATCTCTATCCATGAGTTTTTGTATCCGCTCGTGCAAGGCTATGATTCTATCGCGCTGAAAGCCGATGTTGAGCTTGGCGGTACCGATCAAACTTTTAACCTGTTGATGGGGCGCACGTTGCAAGGCCGTTATGGTCAAGAGCAGCAAGTATGTATCACGGTGCCGATCTTAGAAGGGTTGGATGGCGTTAATAAAATGTCTAAGTCTTTAAACAACTACGTGGCCATTTATGATGCGCCGGGCACAATGTACCAAAAAATCTTATCTATGCCAGATACGCTAATTCGCCGCTATTTTGAATTTTTAAGCTTTAAACCGATGGATGAAGTCGAAGGTTTATTGGCAGAAATGGAAAACGGTCGCAATCCACAAGAAATTAAACGTATTTTAGCCGAAGAGTTAATCGAGCGTTTCCATGATGCTGATGCCGCTGCTAATGCGCACAAATCAGCGGGTAATGTGTTGGCTGATGGCGAATTGCCAATCGATTTGCCAGAAGTAACGGTAGATCTAGAAGGTCAGGATGCACTGTTTATCACTCAAGTACTGAACCAGTCTGGGCTTGCTAAAAACAGCTCATCTGCCAAAGATATGGTAAAACGTGGCGTAGTAAAAGTAGATGGCGATGTGGTTGATGGTAGCTTTAGTCTAACGTCTGGTCAGACAGTCGTTATCCAAGCAGGCAAAAAGGCGTATGCGAAAGTGACAGTTGCCTAAGTAGCTGTTGCTTAAGTGACCATTGCTTAAGAGACTACTGCCTAAACTCATAGTGGCTTAAGGAAAAATAAATGCTAGATTTACCGACGTTATCAAGTAACGGTATTACCCTTAAGCCATTGATGCTCAGTCATGCAACTGACTTAATGGAGGCTTGCCAAGATGGTGAGCTATGGAACATAAACGAGACGTCGGTACCTGAGCCAGACAAGGTCATCGACTATATCAATACCGCAGATTCCATGCTTGACAGACAAGCATTTGTGGTTATTGATGAATCAAATGGTAAAGCAATTGGTACAACGAGTTTTCATGATATTTTACCTATCAGCAAACGCTTAGAGATTGGCTATACTTGGTATGCTAAATCGTATTGGCGAACGCATGTTAATACGACTTGTAAGCTTATGCTGCTAACCTATATATTTGAAACCTTGAAGTATCAAACCGTAGGCTGGCGTACAGATATTGACAATCATCGCTCACAACAAGCCATTGAGCGCTTGGGTGCTAAAAAAGATGGGGTGATTCGAGGCAATCGTGTACGCCGTGATGGCATCATTTCAGATACAGTCATGTATAGTATGGTCAGTTCTGAATGGCCACAGATAAAGTCCAAGCTAGTAGAAAAATCACAAAGCGTTTATTAGTCCTTTAATTATCAATATGAATGAGCTGTTTATGTCTCAACAAAATCAATCCATTGTCACCCAAGGTATCTACCGCCATTATAAAGGCAGCCTTTACCAAGTGTTGCATACTGCTCAGCATTCTGAAACCGAAGAATCGCTAGTGGTTTATCGCTGCTTGTATGGTGAGTATGGCGTATGGGTACGACCTTTAGCGATGTTTACAGAGACCGTTGAAGTTGACGGTAAAGAAGTGCCAAGGTTCGAGTTGATTAAATCATTAGTTGATTAATGAATCAACTTCGTTAAAATCCATTGCCCAAATAAAAGGCGACCCATTAAGGTCGCCTTTTTTATGTCTGTCAAATGATCATTAGCTATTTAAGAAATCGATCAAGGCTTTATTAAATTCTTTCGCATGGGTCACATTGATACCGTGTGGACCACCTTCGACAATATGCAATTGACTGTTGGCAATCATATCGTGCGAACGCTGACCACTGGCCTCAATCGGGACAATTTGATCGGCATTGCCATGGATAACTAAGGTTGGCACATCGAATTTTTTCAGATCATCACGGAAGTCGGTATAAGCAAAAGATTTAACGCAATCATAAGTCGCTTTCGCTGAAGCAAACGAGGCGATATTGCGGTTATATAAACGCATCGGTTTGCTGACTAACAGCTTGCCATCTGCCGGCGTAAAGAAATTCTTGGTAAAGTCGTTTAAGAAGGCGATACGATCTCCGCTTACGCCGTCTAAAAATGCTTGGATATCTGCTTCTGCTAAGGCCCCATCAGGATTGTCATCAGCTTTAAACAGATAAGGCGGAACGGCAGAGGCGAGTACCGCTTTGCTGATACGCTCTGAACCAAAGTTGCCCAGATAGCGAGCGACTTCTCCGCCACCCATAGAGAAGCCAACGATAGTAGCATCTGTTAAATCCAGCTCATCCATCAAGGCTTTTAGATCTTGTGCCAAAGTATCATAATCATAGCCATTCCATGGTTTAGAAGATTGACCAAAGCCACGTCTATCATAGGTAATCACTTGATAGCCGGCTTCGACCAGTGCAGGAAGTTGTGCCTCCCAAGCGCGTCCACTCAGCGGCCAGCCATGGATTAATACTACAGGTTTGCCAGTACCTTGGACTTCGTAATATAGGTCGACAGATTGTTCATCTTGCTGTGCAACGTTAACGTAAGGCATAAGTTTTTCCTTTTAGAATTATTATTAAAAAGTATTTTATTTTAACGTTAATGCGCTTACACAGCTAACGTCAGGTTTTTAGTATAAAAGGTGGATAGAGCGATTGCTATGACGGGTTGTACAGTAACAGTGTCGATTATAGAGTGGTTCTGTGACATCGCAGTAAGTTGCACTGAGCTATCGATTCTGCAAAAACTCTTTTAACACTTTATAAAACCCAATCGGCTCGTCCAAAGGAATGGCATGACCTGCACGTGGCAAAATAACTTCAGTGGCATCAGGCAGCATTTGGGTCACTTTCTGCTGCCATTTGGGATCATAAAGTTTAGAGCGACCACCGATGAGATTAACCACAGGAATAGTCATTTTATCTATGGCACTGCGAAAATCGTAAGGTAAGATCAAATAGGCTTGCAAGCAGCGCATTTTTTGATGCCAAATGCCGTGGTCGTAAAGCGCGAGTGTGTGGTCGTTTTTATGAGTCATCGCTTGTATAAAAGCTTTTGAACGCGTGCGATTGACGGATAACAAAGAAAACAGCCTTTCGACATCGGTTGCACGGCGCTTGAGCGCAAAAGGCAGATGGGCAAAGCTATTAGAGTCCGCATAAGGTAAGGTCAGATCGATTACTTCTTGAAAAATATCGAACACTTCTTGCTGCCGCGTGCCAAACAGACCCCCTTGCCAGTCGTCTTGATTATGAATCGCTGGATTTTGATCAATATTAAGATAGTGACTGACCCTTGAGGCGCCAAAACGCTCAAAATAAGACCACATGACTTGCGCGCCCATCGAAATAGCCGCCACTGGCAAAGCCTCTATTTGACGCCATTCACAAATTTTCTCAATCACAGCGTTGGCATCATCCGCATATTGACGGACAAAATCAAACTGTTCCATCGTGAGAGCTTTTGCAGCGCCAAAACCACGCAGATGCGGCAAATAAAATGTATATTTACCCGTCAATGCCAAAATAAAAGGCAAGAACTCGCGTGCATCCATCCCATAAGCATGCAGCATTAGCACTGGCGGACCTTGACCAATGACTGAAACTGGCAGCGACGTACCGTCAGCAGCAGTAACCGTCAGCGTTTGCAACTGATAACGCGACTGGTAGCGACTGGGCAACGTCATTAGATTGGTCATCATAGCGTCGTATTTCCGTGATAGATATTGTAATTAATTAGGGTATGTTGAATATTCATCATAAAATATTTTTATCTTATCGATGAGAGCTTGTTATAGTAAAATCTGTGCTAATAAAACTTATATTAATCAAACACAGTTAAGCTGACCATAGCATAAAATGTATAGACAGTAAGTGACGCTTGTGATTAACAGCCATTATCCTAAACTTGAAATAAAAGAATAAAAGGGCGATGCTTATGAGCACACCGACACTAGCGTCACTGGATCGCAGCCTTTACCCACAAGTTTGGGAGCAGCAGACATTTACCGATGCGCACAGCTTATTGATAGCGATGTTAATGGGCAACATTAAGACAGATGCCAAGGCTTTTTCCGATGCTTTCACTAGGCAATTACTGGCCAATGATACTTATCAACAGTGGATTAACTTTACGGTATTTGGCGGTTATCTGCAGCGTCACTTTATTGCTTTTTATCGGCAGACAGAAGACAGTTTTAATGCGGATATGCCAGCGTTATTTCGCCGAGAGTTGATACGTCATGCTCAGTATTTACCACTTGCGCAGACGTTGTTTTTGGCAGGAAATATGCCAAAAAGTGTGCGCTTAGATAAGCTGTTAACCGCGACTGTGAATCCTGCGACAGCAGTCACCAATGCGCAGCAAGCCCATAAAAAATCTGTCACGAATCATTCAGAAGTAGTGATTAATCAGATAACCGTCGTCGGCAGGCAGGTAGTTGGATTTCCGATACGTCACAACAAGCGCACCAGTGAGCGCACGCGCAACGAAGTATTGATTTTAGATTTTCAGGAGTTGCGCTTGGTCAATGAAGAAAATGTCATTAGCAAAAAAAGAAGCAACATAGATGAGACTATGTTGCTTCGATATTATGAATTACGTTAATGAGCCGAACGGTCGACTAAACGTTTAAGAATCTTTCTTAGCAATCGTCAACCCGTTATAAGTTTGCGCAACTGGCATCACTTCCAAGCGATTGACATTAATATGAGCTGGTGATTCGATTAGCCATAATAAAATATCGCCAATATCATCGCCGGTCATGGTTTTAAAGCCATCATAAACCTTGGCGGCTTTATCATCATCGCCATGATAGCGGACGTTTGAAAACTCAGTGCCTGCGACATTACCCGGTTCGAGATTGGTCACGCGCACTTGGGTACCGATTAAATCCGCGCGCAGATTTAGACTGAATTGCTTGACGAATGCTTTGGTCGCGCCATAGACGTTCCCACCAAAGTACGGCCAACTGCCAGCAATCGAGCCAACATTGATAATATAACCGCTATCGCGTGCGACCATTGCTGGCAAGACCGCGTGAGTCAGCGCCATGAGACCTTTTATATTGGTATCAGTCATACGCATCCAGTCATCAAGACTGCTACTTTGTGCAGGTTCAGTACCGAGTGCCAATCCCGCATTATTCACCAAAACATCGATTTGCTTAAAACCATCCGGCAAGTCAGCAATGATTTGTGGAATAGAAGCCGTATCGCTCACATCCATCACCACAGGTAAGAATGATTCGCCCAATGTCTCTGCTAGAGCGTTCAGCTTATCAAGGCGTCTAGCACAACCAATCACACGATGACCATTAGCGATCAGACGCTCTGCCAGTGCTTTACCAAAACCGGCGCTTGCTCCTGTAATCAATACGTTCATTATCTATCCTTATCGTTGATGCTGTGTTTGTATCCTGATTTTTAAGACGACTGTTTGTCTTAGCGTATATGTTTTGATTTGCTTACATTAATCACAATTGTCGCAACTACGGTTACTTACTATTTAGGCAGTTACTTGTTAGCTAACTGTTTACCAAATATCTTATCACCTGCATCACCAAGACCTGGAATAATATAACCGTGCTCATCCAAATGACTGTCTAATGCAGCGGTATAAATAGTTACGTCAGGATGTGCTTCATTGACCACACGCACGCCTTCAGGTGCGGCAACCAATACCAACGCTTTGATATTGGTACAGCCATTTTTCTTTAGCATCTCGATGGTCGCAACCATTGAGCCACCAGTGGCTAGCATTGGATCAATGATCAGGGCAGGGCGTTTGTCCATGTGGCTGACGAATTTTTCAAAGAACGGCACTGGCTGTAAGGTTTCTTCATCACGCTGTAAACCAACCACAGAAATCTTAGCAGTAGGAATCAAATCGAGCACACCGTCCAACATGCCAATACCCGCACGTAAAATCGGTACAATCGTTGCTGTTTTACCGATAATTTGCTCACCAGTGATTTCACCACACCAGCCTTCCATTGGGAACGTTTCAATTTCAAAATCGCGGCTTGCTTCATACGCCATCAAGCGTGCAAGCTCTTTGGTCAATGTACGAAACTTATAAGTACTACAGTCTTTTTCGCGCATTAAACTGAGTTTATGACGGACTAGTGGATGATCGATTACCGTAATTTCTAAACCGCTATTTAAGTCGCTCATAAATACTCTCTTGGTTTTTGGTCTGATGCTTGCGCAGTCATTGCGTTTGCTATTAGTATAAAAGATACAAACACTTACTACACTTCAACCCTATAGGTAACACAGTAATCATAAGCTTAGCGTTTCCATAATCGCAATCAAAGCAAAGATAGTTTAAGCCAATTAACTTATCATTTGCCTACCTAAGCCGACTATATGCCATGGTTAAGTACGAAGTAGTGTTTAGGCCTGCTATGATACCAAAAAAACTGCTTTTCTGATGAAGAATCTTATGAACAATCAACCAGCGAACACTGAAGATGTAATGAATAATGCCAATAGTGCTAGCGCCTTATCCAAAACGAAGGCTGTAGAAGTAGAAACCCATCCGTTCGCTCCTGTGTTACCGCCAGATGCCACCGTAATGATGATGGGCACCTTTCCTCCGACTGCCGATAAATGGGCAATGAGTTTTCACTATCCGAACTTTTATAATGATATGTGGCGTATCTATGGCAGCGTATTTTTTGACGATATTGATTATTTCAGAGTAGGGGATGAGAAGCGCTTTGATCCTGAGCGTATCCGCGACTTTATGTTTGAGCGTGGCATAGCTTCTTGCCCCACAGTAAAACAAGCGATTCGTGAAACCGGTAATGCTTCAGATAAAAATTTAACGGTTGTGACCACTGTCGACCTAGATAATATCTTGCCGCAAGTGCCAAAGGTTCATACGTTATTTACCACAGGCGGTAAGGCGACTGAGGTATTGCTCAACTTACTGGCCGAACCACCAGCCAAGTCCAAGTATCCTAAGACCAATCAAAATATGGATTATCCCTATCAATGGCAAAACGATAACAATCAAAAAGTGGATGTAAATAATCTTACCTTATATAGGTTGCCTTCAACCTCACGTGCCTATCCTTTAGCCTTAGATAAAAAAGTCGCGGCCTATAAAGACTTCTTTAAAAAGATAGGTAAGCTATAAAAGCATCATATATAGAAGAAGTCTATATAGAAGCTCCGACTAAACTTAAGGAAAAGCGTTATTCTTGGTAAAGGAAAAGTTATTTTTAGCCCTAACCAACTGATAAATAGATGGTATTAATTATAAAATTAAATAGTCCTTAAAATAGAAGACAAACCCCTTGACCCAGTCTTAAAACCCCGTATAATGCGCCCTAGTCGAAAGGGAAGGCGTTTAGAATGAGTGATGAAATATTTACTTCAAACTAAATAGAAATTACCTCTTGACACAGCATTTAAAGCGTCTATAATACGCCCTCATCAAGACGAGCTGGAAGTAACTAGTGTGTAGATTACACATTAATAACCCAGTTAACCTGATGAAACAAATTATAAAAAAGCTTGACAATCCCAATCATTATGATAAGATAGTCGGCTCGCTAGATAGCTTAACCCGCAAGGGTTTGAGACTAAACAGTAAGAGAGATACCCAATATATCAGTTACTGGACGACAGTGATTGAGCACTATTTAAAAGCATAACTAAAGAACAACTTGTGTGGATTTTTGCTGATTCAGAATGCTAAAAAATAAAGTTGGTTTTAGCTCCTTTTCGGAGTTCATTCTAACTATAAAAATTATCATTTAAGACAGCAGAAAAACTCAAAGTTAATTCATTACGAACATAATTTTTAGCGATTTTGCCAGATTAGATGAGCCAAGTTTAGAAGTCTCTTTAAAGGACTTCATAGCAAGATTAAACTGAAGAGTTTGATCATGGCTCAGATTGAACGCTGGCGGCAGGCTTAACACATGCAAGT